>CALWEC010000224.1 GCA_944376945.1 uncultured Lachnospiraceae bacterium
TCGTGGCCCTGGGCGCCGGCACCGTCAGCAAGGTGCTGCGGCCCGGCGGGCGCATCGACCGGACGGACAATGTGAAGGACGTGAACCTGTACATGGAGAAAATCCAGGACATGATCGAAAGGAAAGAGAAGCTGTTTTTTGGGGAGTGAGCCGGAGGGCTTGCTCCTTTTTTGAAATATAAGAAGTTATATATTGCGAATAAAAAAATAATTTTCTAAAACAGGAATAAAAATTGACGAATCTGAAAAATACTTGTATAATGAAATGTACAGGGAGGAGGCGGCTAAGAATGCTTTGCCAGTTTTCATTTCAGAATTATAAGTCTTATAAGTCAGAGACAACGTTCGATCTCCAGGCAACATGTATTCCGGAGTTTTCAGATTCCCTTCTGAAAGGCGATAAAGGCAGTGCGCTTTTACCAGTGGGTGTGATTTATGGACCAAATGGCGGCGGCAAATCAAATCTTTTGCTTGCTCTGTCCAGCTTGATTACAATGGTGGTAAAACCCATTCATGACCTGGAGAAAAACAGACAGAATATGATCATCCAGCATCAAGTTGGCTATGCGCCGTTTCTGTTTGATGAGGAGTCCAGAACTCAGCCTACCGAGTTTGAGATTTTTTTCCGTCAGGGAAAAAATGAATATCGCTATTATCTGGCGCTTCTGAAGGACGAGGTTGTTTCGGAATCATTGTATTGGAGAGCAATTGGCGGCAAAAAAACAGGAACAGTTTTTGAAAGAGAACGTTCGGAGATTGTTCTTGGTTCCAAGCTTAACAAAGCAAGTATGAACCGTTCGGTAAATCCCAAGATGCCATACCTTTCTTTTCTGGCAATCAATTATGATATTCCTGTTATTGCGGAGGTTCAAAGCTGGTTTGAATCCTGTATTGTGCGCAGCTACGCAAATCCGGTAGTGGATCGCCAAGTAATGGTTTCAAAGAATGAAAACGTACAAAAGCAGATCATCCAGGCTCTCAATGATATGGGAATTGATATGACAGGATATCGTTTTGACGAAGGGGAGTGGCAGTTGTACACACAGCGAACAGTTCATGGCAGGCTTTATGAACTGGCCTTTGATGAGGAGTCGGATGGAACAAAGAAACTAATTGCCGCATTGCCAGTCATTCTTTTGGCCCTGAAAGAGGGGCGTCTAGTAATCATAGATGAATTGGATGCCAAATTACATCCCAAACTGCTGCGCTATATAATCTCTTTGTTTAAAAACAGGAAGCTGAACCCAAAAGGAGCCCAGTTGCTTTTTACTTCTCACGATATCACAACGATGAAGAATACTGTCTTTCGGAGAGATGAAATCTGGTTTGCAGCGGCGGATGAAAATCACGAAAGCGAGATTTATTCCCTGTATGAAATACGGCGAGAAGATCATGAGCGGATCAATCATACGGCAGCTTATGACAAGCAGTATCTGGAAGGAAGATACGGCGCGGATCCATTCCTTTCCAATATGCTGGCAGGAGGCGATTGGACATGAGCCTGAAACCGCCGAAGAAAAGCGATGCAGGGAAAAGTTGGATGAAAAAAAGACGCGATAAAGCGATACGCCTTCAGCCAGAATATCATCTGATTGTAACAGAAGGAACGCAAACGGAACCACAATATTTTCAAGTGGTAAAGAATATTGTGAACCGAAAATACCGTGATAAGATTCAAATGGACATATTCGGAGAAGGCGACAATACATTAAGTTTGTTTGAGAAGGCGAGGAGAAGGACAAGTCGGAACCCCAATGGATATAAGCATGTCTGGGTAGTGTATGACACCGATGATTTTCCGGCGGATTATATCAACCGGACGGAACAATTATGCATAGAGAGTAGTACGGAAGATACGCAATACCATGCTATCTGGTCAAACCAGTGTATCGAATTGTGGTATTTACTCCATTTCAGTTTTTTCCAGACGAATATTCACAGAAACGAATATTGGCCCAAACTCACAAAGTGGCTTGAGAGTATTGGCGCCGGTCCATACACCAAAGGACGGTCCGATATGTATGAAGTGTTAAAACCTTATATGGAGGTTGGAATAGCGAACGCAAAAAGACTTGATAAAATCAATAAGGGAAAAACCCCTGCAAGCGCTGCACCAGGTACGAAAGTATATGAATTGATTGAAAAGCTTAGAACCTATTTGCTTGAGTAGATGATTCCAAAGTGAAATCCATCCGCGGAACTGGCATCCAGGGCGGGTACGCCAGAAAGACGGATCGACTGGGGCTTCTAGGATTGAGCCACAGCCGATCCGTCTTTGCGTGTCAACGATGGAATCCGGCGTGTACCGAATCCTACGCACCGCCGTGTGAAAGGACGAGGGTGAACCGCCCCCTCCTACTTAACCGGAACGTCGGTGCCCAGATCCTCCAGGCCCTTGCTGGCGTCGGTGCCCAGATCCTCCAGCCCGTCCTTTACGTCGTCCCCGATGCTCTCCAGGGCGCCGGTGCCGTCCTGGCCTGCGTCTGTCTCCGCCGCGGCGCTGGAGGCGGCGGAGGCGGTGGGAGAGGTGGTGGTGGTTTTATCGTCCCGGCTGCAGCCGGTCAGGAAAGCGGCCAGCAGGCAGCAGGCCAGGAACAGAAACAGCTTTCTCTCGTCTTTCATTTTCGTTACGCTCCTTTTCCAGTGATCTCTGGTGTTAATATGTGCGTTTCCCTTGATTTTATGCGTTTCGTATATTATGATGATATACAGGTTTCGCGGCAGCGCGGCATATCCTGCAAAGGGAAAAAAGAAACGAGATAGGAGCGAAAGACATGACGGATCGGTATCAAAGCCCTCTTTCGGAGCGGTACGCAAGCAAAGAAATGCAGTATATTTTTTCACCGGACAAAAAATTCCGTACCTGGCGGCGGCTGTGGATCGCCCTGGCAGAGGCGGAGCGGGAGCTGGGGCTTCCGATTACGGAGGAGCAGATCGCAGAACTGAAGGAGCACCAGGACGACATCAATTATGAGGTGGCCAAGGCCCGGGAAAAGGAGGTCCGCCACGAAGTCATGTCCCATGTATACGCCTACGGCGTCCAGTGCCCCAAGGCCAAAGGTATCATCCATCTGGGCGCCACTTCCTGCTATGTAGGGGACAATACGGATATGATCCTGATGTCCGAGGCCCTGAAGCTGGTAAAGAAAAAGCTGGTCAACGTCATGGAAAAGCTGGCGGAGTTTGCGGAGGCCCATAAGGCCCAGCCCACCCTGGCCTTTACCCATTTCCAGCCGGCTCAGCCTACTACCGTGGGCAAGCGGGCCACCCTGTGGCTGATGGACCTGAAGCTGGATTACGAGGATTTGTGCTACGTGCTGGACTCCCTGCGGCTTTTGGGCTCCAAGGGAACCACCGGCACCCAGGCCAGCTTCCTGGAACTGTTTGAGGGGGATCACGGCAAATGCCGGGAGCTGGATCAGAAAATTGCGGAGAAAATGGGCTTCCCAGGCTGCTATCCGGTGTCCGGCCAGACCTATTCCCGGAAAAACGACAGCCGGGTGCTGAATGTGCTGGCAGGCATTGCCCAGAGCGCCCATAAATTTTCCAACGATATCCGGCTGCTGCAGCATCTGAAGGAGATTGAGGAGCCTTTTGAAAAGAGCCAGATTGGTTCCTCCGCCATGGCCTACAAGCGGAACCCCATGCGCAGCGAGCGGATGGCGTCTCTGTCCAACTATGTGATGTCTACCCTGATGAACCCGATGCTGGTGGCCTCCACCCAGTGGTTTGAGCGGACCCTGGACGATTCGGCCAACAAGCGGCTCAGCGTGCCCGAATCCTTCCTGGCCATCGACGGCATTTTGGACCTGTATCTGAACGTGGTGGACGGGCTGGTAGTGTATCCCAAGGTTATTGAAAAGCACCTGATGGCGGAGCTGCCCTTTATGGCCACGGAAAATATTATGATGGACGCGGTGAAGGCCGGCGGGGACCGGCAGGAGCTTCACGAGCGGATCCGGGAGCTTTCCATGCAGGCAGGGGAGAATGTGAAAAAATACGGACGGGAAAACAACCTGCTGGAGCTGATTGCCGCAGACCCTACCTTCCATCTGAGCCTGGAGGATCTGCAGGCGTCCATGGACCCGTCCCGCTACACCGGCCGGGCCAAGGAGCAGACGGAGGAATTCCTGGCGGAGGTCATCCAGCCGGTCCTGGAGGAAAACCGGGAGCTGCTGGGGGTGACGGCGGAGATCCACGTATGATTCAGGATATCGGGCCCCACCGGTACGACAACGCCTTTGCCGACCGGCGGGAGCCTGTGGATACGGACTATGTGATCGGCGTAGCCCAGGGGAAGGTCCTGCTCCGGGGGGAGAAGCGCATCGCGTTCCCCACGGTGGGGGAGGCCTGCCAGGCGGATCCTTCGGTCCGGCAACGGCTGGTCTACCTGTTTACCATTGATGAGACCGCCTATTTCCTGCTGGAGGGGGAGCCGGCGCTTCCGGCGGATCCTTCGGCTGCCGGGGAAAGCGTCCTTCCGCCCTTGCCTGGCTGCCGGATGGCTCCGGCGGCCACGTTCCGGGAGGCGCAGCCTCGGTGGCTGGGGTACGCAGGGATCACGGCCTGCCAGCTGGCCCGCTGGCGGCAGGATCACCGGTTCTGCGGCGCCTGCGGCCATCCTATGCGCCACAGCGATACGGAGCGGGCTTTCTGCTGTGATGCCTGCGGCAATGTGGTATACCCCAAAATTTCCCCGGCGGTGATTGTGGCGGTTACGGATGGAGACCGGCTGCTGCTGTCCCGGTACGCCGGGCGGCCGGCCGGCCAGTACGCCCTGATCGCCGGATACACAGAGATCGGCGAGACCTTGGAGGACACGGTGCGCCGGGAGGTGATGGAGGAAGTGGGGCTGCAGGTGCGGAACCTGCGGTATTTTGCCAGCCAGCCCTGGTCCTTCTCCGATTCCATTCTCATGGGCTTTTTCGCGGATCTGGACGGCAGCCCGGAAATCCGGCTGGATGAGACCGAATTGGCGGAGGCGGTATGGCTGCCCCGGGAGCGGGTGCCGGAGCCGAAAAGCCTTATGAGCCTGACCAGTACCATGATGGAGGCTTTCCGGCAGGACGCCTATCCCAGATAAAAGCAATGAAAAACCCCGGCGGTTCCGTGGATACCCGGTGTATCCAGGATTCGCCGGGGTTTTTGAAATAGAGGCAGGGGGAGACGCTTCCGGAGACCGCTTACTCCTGGGGCGGCTCCTTCTTCCCGCCGAAGGCGCGGGCGATGGCGGCCACCGCCGGGCTTAGGGCCAGAAGGGCCAAGGCGTTGGGAATGACCATCAGGCCGTTGAAGAAATCCGCCAGGGACCAAACCAAGTCTACCTTCAGGGTGGAGCCGATGACGATGAATCCTACCACCAGCAGGGAATAGATTTTGACGGACTTATCCCCGAACAGGTAGCGGAAGTTGATTTCCGCGAAAAAGTGCCAGCGCAGGATGGTGGAGAAGGCAAAGAACAGCAGGCACACCGCCACAAAAATGTCGCCGAAGCTGCCGAAGCCGGAGACAAAGGCTTCCTGGGTCAGGGCAATGCCCTCCTTTCCGCAGTCCAGGACCCCGGAGGTCAGCAAGGCAAACACCGTCAGGTTCAGGATCACAAAGGTGTCCAGGAAAACGCTGATCATGGCGGCCAGCCCCTGCTCGTGGGGGTTTTTGGCGGCCGCCCGGGCGTGGGCGTGAGGCGTGGAGCCCATACCCGCTTCATTGGAAAAAAGGCCACGGGCCACGCCAAAGCGGATGGCCTCCCGGACGGCGATGCCGGCGCCGGCGCCCAGCACCGCCTGGGGCTGGAAGGCCCCTACCAGGATGCTCCGCAGGGCGGCGGGCAGCTGGGCCAGGTTCATGCCGATAAGGGCCAGGCTTCCTACTATGTAGATCAGGGCCATAAGCGGCACCAGCTTTTCCACCACCGAGGCCAGGCGGTCGGTGCCTCCCAGGAAGATAAAGGCAGCCACCGCGGCCACTGCCAAGCCTACGGCCAGGGCAGGCACCGGGATCCCCCGGGCCTGAAACACCTCCGCAAAGGCGGCGCCGATGGAATTGCTCTGGACCATATTGCCCATAAAGCCTAGGGCCAGCACAATAAACACTGCGAAAAGGGCCGCCAGGATTTTTCCGAAGCGCCCCCGGAAGGCCGCCTGGATATAGTACACCGGGCCGCCGGTTACATGGCCCTGGGCGTCGTGGGTTTTATACTTTTGGGCCAGGGTGGCTTCCGCATAGATGGTGGCCATGCCAAAGAAGTCGGACAGCCACATCCAGAAGATGGCGCCGGGGCCGCCGCCTAAAAGGGCCGTGGCGGCTCCGGCCAGGTTGCCGGTGCCTACCTGGGCGGCGATGGCGGTGGCCACGGACTGGAAGGGCGTCATTTCGCCTTTTCCGCGTTTTTCGCCTTTCAGGCGGAAGCCGCCGAATACCTGCCGGAAGCCTTGGCCGAATTTGCGCACTTGAATAAATTTCAGGCGGATGGTATAGTAGATTCCGGTCCCGCAGAGGATGAGAATGAGCAAAAAGCTCCAGAGAAAATCATTGGCCTGGTCCACCAGGCCCAACAGCGGATCCAACATGTGTGCACTCTCCTTTGTATGTAGTGTCCGTGTCTGCCCGCGGAGGGGGACGCCGCCGAAACAGCGCCAAAAAAACAAGAGCTGAAGTTTTCACTTTCAGCCCTCCAAAGAGTAGAACAATCGCATACAACGGATCGTGCAGAGTTCACCATTGATCAAATTATGCCCTGTCCTTTTGCCTGAGAGATAGGCGGCCCAAAGCCGCTGTACACCTTCGGCGCTCCCACCGGGGGAGACTCTCCAGAGTTGCCTGCCGGAAGCAGGCGAAAAAACTATAGCACAGGGCGGAAAAAAATGCAAGAGGAAATTTTTCTGTTTTTTACATGGATTTGACAAAAAGCATCGGAAAACAGGCTATAATAAAGCAGTTTGCCGGCCGGGAAAGAAAGCCCGGCCTGGAGGAAAGGAGGATCCCCATGCCTGCAACCTACACCCACGCCGTCTACGGCCAGATGGTCCTGGACCGGCTGGACCCGGCGCTCCGGCGGCGGCTGGAAGCTTGGCGTCCCTGTTACGATATCGGCCTCAGCGGACCGGATATCCTGTTTTTTTATAAGCCTTTGTCCCAAAACCCGGTGAAAGCCCTGGGCTATGGAATGCATCAAAAGCCTGCCCGCCCCTTTTTTCAGCAGGCCCGGAGCCGGATTGCCGCCAGCCGGAACCCGGAGGCGGCCTTGGCGTATATCCTAGGGTTCCTGAATCATTTTGTGCTGGACAGCCAGTGCCATCCTTGGATCAACCGGATGGAAAAGGAACTGCCGGCCAGCCACAGCCACCTGGAGTCGGAGCTGGACGCGGTGCTGATGCGGGAACGGGGCCTGGATCCCTCCCGGACCCGGGTGGCGGAGCACATCCATCCGTCCCGGGAAAACGCCCAGGTGATCGCCCCGTTTTTCCAGATGGAAACAGGGGAACCGGTAAAGCCGGGGCAGGTGGAAAAAGCGCTTCGGACCATGAAGCGGGTGCTGAACTTGTTTGTGGCCCCTGGCAGGGCAAAGCAAGGGGTGATCCGGGCAGGGCTTCGGCTGGCGGGGCAGTATGAGGGGCTGGAAGGGCTGATGATCCGGCGGCAGGCGGATCCAGCCTGCGCCACGTTTTGCCGGACCCTGCGGCAGGACATGGAGGAAGCGGTGCCGGTTTCCTGCCGGCTGATCCAGGAATTCCTGGAAAAGCAGGAGGGAAAGGAGCCTTTGGATCCCCGGTATGACCGGACCTATGAGTGAGGAGAGAAGAGAGATGAAAACCAAGCTGACCAAACTGGAAAAATATTGGATCCTGTACGATGTGGGAAATTCGGCCTTTACCCTGCTGATTTCCACCATCTTCCCGATTTATTTCAACTCCCTCAGCGCCGCGGCAGGGTTGGCGGAGGTGGACTATCTGGCGTACTGGGGATATGCCACTTCCCTGGCCACCCTGATGGTGGCGCTGCTGGGCCCGGTGCTGGGAACGGTGGCGGATTACCGGGGCTATAAGAAAAAGCTGTTTGCCGGCAGTATTGCCGTAGGCATCGCCGGGCTGGCGGTGCTGTGGATCCCTTCCCACTGGCTGGCCTTTCTGGTGATCTTCCTGCTGGCCCGGGTGGGCTATTCGGTAAGCTTGATCTTTTACGATTCTATGCTGACAGACGTTACGGAGCCGGAGCGGATGGACGCGGTTTCCTCCTACGGCTACGCCTGGGGGTATGTGGGCAGCTGCCTTCCCTTTATCCTCAGCTTGGTGCTGGTGCTGCTCTATGAGACCTTGGGGATTACCATCCAGACGGCGATGGCCGCCGCCTTCCTGCTGAACGCGGTGTGGTGGCTGGGCTGCTCCCTGCCGCTGCTGCGGCATTACCGGCAGGCCCACTACGCGGCGGAACGGCAGCGGCAGGTGATCCGGGGCAGCTTCCGGCAGCTGGGCCGGACGCTGGGGAAGATCCGGGAAAAAAAGAAGATTTTCCTGTTCCTGGTGGCATTTTTCTTCTACATTGACGGCGTGTACACCATCATCGACATGGCTACCGCCTACGGCAGCGCCCTGGGCCTTGACACCTCCGGCCTGCTGGTGGCTTTGCTGGTGACCCAGCTGGTGGCCTTTCCCAGCGCCATTGTGTTTGCCCGGCTGGCCAAGACCCGGGACACCGGCAAACTGATCCGGGTGTGCATCCTGGCGTATACGGCCATCGCCCTTTTTGCCATCCAGCTGGACCGGCAGTGGGAATTCTGGCTGCTGGCGGTGTGCGTAGGCTTGTTCCAGGGAGGCGTCCAGGCCCTGTCCCGGTCCTATTTTGCCAAAATCATTCCGGCGGAAAATTCCGGGGAATTCTTTGGCCTGTTTGATATCTGCGGCAAAGGAGCCTCCTTCCTGGGCACCACCCTGGTAAGCCTGACGGCCCAGATCACCGGCAGCGCCAACGCCGGCGTGGCTATCCTGGCGGTGCTGTTTGTCATTGGCTTTGGCATTTTCAGCCGGGTGCTGAAGATGGAGTAGGAAAAGGCCGGCGGAACCTGGATGGGAAGGGTTCCGCCGCTTGCTTTTTTTAGAAAAAAAAGGTATGATGTAGGAAATCTGCCGGTATACCGGTATTTACAGCCTAGAAAGGACAGGAGAATGAAATTTTTATTTGCTTCGGATTCGTTTAAAGGGACGCTTTCTTCCGCCAAGACAGCGGAATTGCTGGCGGAAGCGGCGCAGGAGGTTTTTCCCGGCTGCCAGTGGGACAGCCTGCAGGTGGCGGACGGCGGGGAAGGCACCACGGAGGCTGTCATTGAGGCCCTGCATGGGGAAACCAAGTGGGTGGAGGCGGAAGGCCCTCTGGGGAAACCGGTCCGCGCCTGCTACGGCCGCCTAGAGGGAAACCGGGGCATTTTGGAGATGGCCTCCGCCTCCGGGCTCCCGCTGCTGGCGGATGGGGAGCGGAACCCGCTGCAGGCTTCCTCCTATGGCACCGGCCAGCTGATGGCGGCGGCTCTGGAGGACGGCTGCCGGGAACTGGCGGTGGCCATCGGCGGCAGCGCCACCAACGACGGTGGCCTGGGCTGCCTGCGGGCGCTGGGGGCCCGCCTTCTGGATTCAAAGGGGAGGGAGCTTTCCGGCTGCGGGGCGGATCTGGAACGGCTGAGCCAGCTGGATCTCAGCGGCCTGCATCCGGGGCTTTCGGAAGCCCGCATTACCGTTATGTGCGATGTGACCAACCCTCTTACCGGCCCGGACGGGGCCACCCGCACCTTTGGCCGGCAGAAAGGGGCGGATCGGGAGAAGGAAGAACGGCTGGAGCGGGGGATGGAAAATTACCGCCAGATCCTTATCCGCCAGTTTGGCCAAGACCCCAACCAGATTCCTGGCTCCGGCGCTGCCGGCGGCTTAGGCGCCGCCCTGTGCCTGGCGCTGGGAGCGGAGATGCGCTCCGGCATTGAGACGGTGCTGGATTGGATCGGCTTTGACCAGCGCCTGGAAGGGGTTTCCGCGGTGATCACCGGCGAGGGGCGCACCGACTGGCAGTCTGCCTTTGGGAAGGTGGTCAGCGGGATCGGCAAGCGCTGCCGGGCCAAAGGGATCCCGGTGATGGTGCTGTCCGGCGGTCTGGGAGAGGGGGCGGAACAGCTGTACGACCACGGCGTAACCGCCATGATGACCACGGTGGAAGGCCCCATACCGCTGAAAGAGGCGCTGGCCCGGGCCGAGGAATTGTACGGCCGGGCGGCCCGCCGCATGTTCCGGATCCTAAAAATGGGGCGGGAGCTGGGCTGAGGCTTACGACTCTGCCAGGATGGCCTTCAGCTCCTCCGGCTGGAACCAGTAGCTGGTGTTGCAGAAATCGCAGTGGACCTCCACCGGTTCTGCCGCCAGCTCCTCCAGGTCCTTTTTCCCCAGGGTGACAATGGCCCCCCGGACTTTTTCTTTGCTGCAGCCGCAGAAAAAGCGGACCGGCATCCGGTCCAGGATCTCCAGGCCAAAGTCCCCCAGCACATGCCCCAGGATTTGCTCCGGCGTCATGCCTTCGTCCAGCATTTGGGTGATGGAGGTGATGGCGCCGATTTTTTGTTCCAGGAGGGCGATGGTTTCTTCGTCCACCCCGGGCATCAGCTGCAGGATAAAGCCGCCGGCCTGCCGGACCGTGTTGTTCCGTTCCATTAAGACGCCCAGGGCTACGGCGGAAGGCACCTGCTCCGAGGTGGCGAAATAGTAGGTCAAATCTTCGGCAATCTCGCTGGTAACCAGCATGCTGGTGCCAATGTAGGGCTCCCGCAGCCCCAGGTCCTTTATGACGGTCAGCACCCCGGTGCCTACGGCCCCGGCCACATCCAGCTTGCCCTTGGCGTTGGCGTGAAGCAGCACCTGAGGGACCGCCGGGAAGCCTTTGACGTTCCCGTGGGAATCCGCTTCCACCGTCAGGGCCTTTACCGGTCCATCCCCCTGGACTTTCAGGGTGACGGTGTCCCGGTCCCCCTTCATCATGCTGCCCATCATGACGCCGGCGGTGAGCAGGCGGCCCAGGGCGGCGGTAACCACCGGGCTGGTATTGTGCCGGCTGCGGGCTTCCTCCACCAGGTCCCGGGTGGTGGCGGCGAAGGCACGGATCTTTCCTTCCGCCGCGGTGGCGCGGATCATATAGTCGTTCATTTTCCATTCTCCTTTGCGATAAAGTAAAGCCTTGCAGAGTCCTCTGCCGGAGGACGGCGGGTAAACGCTTCGTAGACGGCGGCAAGGGTCAGCCCGGCTTCTTCCAGGGCCCGGCGGATTTCTTCCGGCTCCCAGGCCTTTTGCAGATGGGCCTCCTCCTCCTTCCGGTAGCGGCCGTCCGCCTCCTGGAGGAAAAGGGTCAGCCGGTGGCCGTTTTCCCGGGACGCTTCGTCCCAGAAATTCTCCCAGATCAGCGTGTCCCCGTCCTGGGTTTCCACCATGGGCGCCTGCCGCAGAGGGCTGCGGTATTCGGCGGCGGTGTTGCAGTCGAATACAAAGACGCCGCCAGGATCCAGGTAATTGTTGACCAGCCGGAACATGCGCACCAGATCCGGGTATTGGGTCAGATAGTTCAGCGAGTCGCAGACGCAGTAGGCGGCGGCCACGGTGCCGTACAGCTCAAAGGAGCGCATGTCCTGGCAGAGGTAGAGGATGTCGTGGCCGGACTGGTATTTTTTCTCCAAAGCTTCCGCCAGCATATCCTCCGAGGCGTCCACGCCGATCAGGTCGTAGCCTCGGGCGGCCATTTCCTCGGCCATGGAGCCGGTGCCGCAGCCTAGCTCCAGCAGCAGGCCGCGGGGCACCTGGTACTCCTGCAGCAGGGAATCCAGATACTCGGCCCACTGGGAGTAGGGGACATTGTCCATAAATTTGTCGTAAACCTCGGCGAAGCTGGTGTAGGCTTCCATGGCAGATTTCCTCCTTTTGTTTCCGCTTCCTATTATAGCGAATCCGGCCTGGGTTGTGAACCAAAAAAATTTTTCTTTTTTTCCGAAACCTGTATAGAAGCGGATTTTCCGGCAATACTACAATCAGACCAAAGAGAAACAGAAATACTTATCCTCCCCTTTTGAAACGCGGGAAGCCCTTGGAAGAAGCTGAGTACAGGGCTTCCCGTGTTTTTTTGCCTGTGTCCGATGGGACACGGATGTACAGCCTGTGTTACACGATTTTTCCCAAGGCGGCAGGATCCGACACGGAAAACCGCCGTTTTTCTTTTTGGCACACTTCTTGCTTCTTAATATTCACGGAATTCCAAAAATTTGTTACAGGAGGAGAGAGAAAAATGAGTGAAGCAACCAAAGGAAAGAAAAAATTTTCCGAGATTGCCAACAAAAACTTTATCATGCTCTTTATTGCCTACACGATTATCTGTTTAGGCCATTCCATGACGTCCTCAACGTCCAGCGCAGGCTGGAGAGCCGGCGGCTTGGATATGACCATCGTTGGCCTGATCGCCAGCATCCAGGGCTGGGCGGCCTTTGTAATCCGGCCGTTCTCCGCGCCTATCGTGGACCGGGGCAATAAGAAGAAAATCTATTTTGTGGCGGTGGCCCTGTTTACCGCGGTGTTGTTCATGTATTCCCGGAGTATGGTGGACATTTCCTGGGCGGCGCCTACCAAGATCATTCACGGTATCGCCTGGACCTTCATCTCCACGGTAACGGCGGTTGTGGTAAGCGAATATGTGCCGCGGGAGGATCTGGGAACGGCCATGGGCTTCTTTATGGTTTCCCAGCTGATTGCCTCCGCCATCTCCCAGCCCATCGCTTTTGAGCTGGCAAACCGCTTCAGCTATTCCACCATGTTCCTGATTTTTGGTATCATTGTGGCGTTCGGCTGCCTGCTGGTGCTGCTGACCTCCCCGACCAAGACTCCGGAGCGCCAGGGCTCTTTCTTCAGCGGGATTAAGCTGAACAACCTGTTTGCCAAGGAAGCCATTATGCCCATGCTGCTGAACATCTGCTTCCAGGGAACCAGAAGCGGCTTTACCGTTTTCCTGGCTGCCTTCGCCCTGGAGGATCTGGGGATCGCCAACGTAGGCATCTTTGCCACCGTGGCTTCCTTCACCGGCTGGGTGGCCCGTCCGATGCTGGGAACCCTGCTGGATAAGAAGGGCACCAAGGCGACTTTGATCCCGGCCGGTCTGGCCTTTGCCCTGGGCCTGGTGCTGCTGGCGGCGTCCCAGAATATCGTTTGGATCATTGCGGCCGGCGTCTTTGTAGGAATCGGCCAGAACGGCATCAACCCGGTTCTGATGGCCATCTCCATCCGTGCGGTGCCGGCGGAAAGAAAAGCGGCCGGCAACTCCACCCAGTACCTGGGCATGGACATCGGCAGCGCGGTGGCCCAGATGGCCGGCGGCTTTGTGGCGGCTACCTTTGGTTACCGCATGGGCTTTGCCGCCTTCCTGGTACCGGTGGTAATCGGAACCGTGGCGGCGGTAATCGTCCTGAACCGTCAGGAGGCCAAGGACAAGGCGGCGGCTGCCAAATAAGCAGCTGGATCCCTGCTGTATGATTTCCTGGAAACGGGAGAGCCGGAGAGGGGGCGGAAGCGTCTCCTCTCCGGTGCTGAAAGGACGAAAGGAGGTCATATGGAAGAAAGAGAAATTGCGATAATCGCCACCGACCTTTTGGGGGCGGAAAAGGCCCAGAAAGTGGTGCGGTCCATGCGCGCCCAATGCCGGGTGCTCCATGCCTCCCTGGAGGAGCTGCCTGGCGTGGCCAAAAGCCAGGTGGAGCAGGGGGCCAAGGTGCTGATTGCCTTCGGCATGTTTGCCAAGATTGTCCGCCAAAGTGTGTCGGTTCCAGTGATTATGGTGGACCTGCATCCGGACGATGTGCTGGAAGGCCTTCTGCAGGCGGCGGAGCTGGGGCGCCGGGTGGCCATTGTAGGCTTCCAGAAGGTTTTGCGGGACATATTCCGGATCCGGAAGCTGCTTTCGGTGGAACTGGTGGATATCCCTACCGTCATGCCGGAGCAGATCCCGGAGGCGCTGCGGACCCTGGAACCAGGGGACGTGCTGGTCTGCGGATACTATCAGCTGCAGATCGCCCGGGATCTGGGCATCCGGACGGTGGTGGTAAAACCCAGGGATTCGGAGATTGCCAAGGCCATTTCCCTGGCCCGTTCCTACTTGGAGAAGAAGCAGGATGTGGGCCGGGAACGGTTCCAGGGACAGGAAATTTCCGAGTACGCGTCCCTGACGGTGGACTGTGCCGGCAACATTATGATGATGAACCGGCTGGCCGCGGAATATTTGGGGGTCAGCCAGCTGACCGCCGTGGCTTTTTCCATGAAGGAGGCCTGCCCCCAGTTTACCCGGCTTACCGACGCCATCAACAACCGGCGTTCCTACTACAATCAGATTGCCCGGATCCAGGACCGGATTTTCCTGTACCATGCGGAGCCGATTTTCCGGGGAGAGGAACTGGAAGGCGCCGCCGCGATCTTTCAGGATGTAAACGCGGTGCTGGGTTCCGAGGCCGGTATCCGGCGGAAGCTTCCGGAAAGCGCCAACCGGGCCCAGTATACCCTGGACTTTATCCACGGCCACAGCCCCTGCATGACCCAAGCCATTAAGCTGGCCATAAAATACGCCAAATCGGAGGAAACCGTCCTGCTGCTGGGAGAAACCGGGGTGGGCAAAGAGCTGTTCGCCCAGGGGATCCACCAAGCCAGCGGCCGGAAAAACGGCCCTTTTGTGGCAGTCAACTGCGCGTCTCTGCCGGAATCCATTTTGGAAAGCGAATTGTTTGGATATGTGAAAGGCTCCTTTACCGGCGCCAACCGGGAAGGGAAAAAAGGCCTGTTTGAAAACGCCCACACCGGGACCATCTTCCTGGATGAGATCGGGGAAATTTCCCAGGTCCTTCAGGGAAAGCTGCTGCGGGTCCTGCAGGAGCACAGCATCCGGCGGATTGGCGGGGATAAGCCGATCCCGGTGGATATCCGGGTGATCGCGGCGACCAACCGGGACCTGATTTCCATGGTCCGGGAGGGGAAGTTCCGGAAGGATTTGTATTTCCGGATCAATGTGCTGGGCCTGCAGATCCCTCCTCTGCGCCAGCGGCAGGACGATGTGGTCCTGTTGGCGGAGGAATTCCTGGAGGAGGCGTCTTTGGGCAGCGGCCGCAGCTACTTCTTTTCGGAGAAGGCCAAGGAGGCCATGCGCCATTACCCCTGGCCCGGCAATATCCGGGAGCTGCAGAATATGGTGCGGCGGGTGACGGTGCTCAGCGATTCCGATGAGATTGGGGAGGAGCTGGTGCAGGCCTATATCCGGGAAAACCGGCGGCTGTGCCTTCCGGAGATGGAAGAGGAGGGGGAAGCGCCGGCCTATTCGCTGGAGGAGGCCCTGGCCCTGGCGGGAAACAATAAGAAGCGGGCGGCGGAACTTTTGGGCGTAAGCCGCACTACGCTGTACCGCATGCTGGAGCGGAAAGAGCTCTGATTTATACAAGACAAGGAGTGAACAGACTTGCAATATGTACCATACGAAAAGGGGGTTTTTCGCTCTGCCTCCCCAGATTCCCAGGGAGTGCCCAGCAGGGCGGTGCTGAAATTCCTGCAGGCGCTGGAGGCCCAGTCGGTGGATATCCAGAGCCTGTACATTTTCCGGAATGGCTTCCAGCTGGTAGGGGCCAACCGGAAGCCGTATCAGGCGGATACGCCGAGGCGAATTTATTCGGCCGCCAAGGCCCTGACGGGGCTGGCGGTGCTTTTCGCCATTGACGAAGGGCTGGTGTCCCTGGATACCCATCTGACGGATTTGTTCCCGGAGGATTTGCCCCAGGTGGTTACCAGCCGGATGCAGGCGATGACGGTATATCACCTGCTGACTATGACCACCGGCCATGACCGGGATACGTTCCGCCCGGTCTTAAACGGGGAAAACAGCGTGCGGGCCTTTCTGGAGCAGCCGCTGGATTATGAGCCGGGCACCCATTTCCTGTACAACAACGGGGTGCCCCACATTCTGGGCCTGATTGTCCAGAAGGTTTCCGGCTTGGACTATGTCTCGTATCTAAAACCCCGGTTTTTGGATGAGGCTGGTATTTTCTGCACAGTGGAACGGACGGAAAAAGGGGAGCTGGAAGGTTCCCGGACCATGTGCACGGCGGAGGGCTTTGCCAAGCTGGTCCTTTTGTACCTGCAGGAAGGGAACTGGAACGGAAAGCAGCTGCTGAGCCGGGAACTGATGCGCCAGGCCGGCAGCCGCCAGGTGCGTTCCTGCCGCTGCTCCTCCATCTCTTTTATGCACATTGACCAGCTGGCCGGATACGGGTTCCAGGTGTGGAGAAATTCTACGGAAGGCTTCCGGCTGGACGGCGGGAGAAGCCAGTTTGGGTTCCTGTTCCCGGAAAAGCAGCTGGCGGTAATCTGCAATGCCATTGAGGAGGACAGCGGCCTGATCCCCACCACGCTTTGGAACACCCTGTATCCGGAAATCCAGGAGGAGGGGGGAATGGAGGATGCGGAGGCAGAGCAGGAGCTGCGGGAGTACCTGAAAAAATGGTCCTGCGCGCCGCGGCTCTCCGCCTACCCTTCGTACCTGGACGATTATTATGGCAGGACGTACGCCCTGGAGGAGAATGTTTGGGGGCTGGAAAAGCTCAGCGTGTCCCTGGAGGATGGGACGCCCCAGGTCTTTCTGCAGGCAGGAGGGCGCGGCTACCGGATCCTCTGCGGGCTGGCGGGAGAGTGGACGGAGAATCCGGAATTTCCGCCTATGCCCCGGGCCAATGACCGGCTGAACCAGATTTTTGGCATAGACCGGCCTGTATACCGTGTCAGCGGCGGCTGGGCCTCGGATTTCTGCTTTGTGTTCCAGGTCCGGGCCACAGACTGGATGGATTACCACACCTTCTACTGCCGGTTTAATGGGGCAAGCATGAGCCTTTGCGTAGAGTCCAATATGGCCCGGATGTCCCATACCCGCCGGAGGATCCCTATGAAGCCCTGGCCGTATCCGGACACCCCCATCCAAGGGACCCGGGAGGAGACAGCCCAAGAGTAAAGGGGCCGGCGGCTGCGGAAGGAAGCAAAACAACCAATGAATTTTAGGAGGAAAGAAAAATGGCAATGGTAAAATTGAACGATGTGGAACTGTACTATGAAGAGTTTGGCTCTGGCGACCGCTATATTATCCAGGCCCAACAGTTTATCAACAGCCATCTGAGCTATGTAAAAACCCTGTGCGAGGAGCAAGGCTTCCACGGCTACATTATCCGGATCCGCGGCTACGCGCCGTCCACCCTGGTGGAGGAGGATTTGGGCGAAAAGTGGTACGATGTGTGGGCCCAGGATGTCTGCGATTTTGCGGACGCCATGGGCATTGACAAGTTCTTTTACACCGGCCACTCCCACGGCGCCGGCATTGGCTGGCATCTTTGCCTGCGGCATCCGGAGCGTGTGCGCGGCTTCTTTGCCAGCGGCTGCGGCCCCCACTGGAAGGACGGCCAGGAGACCGGCGGCGCCCGGATGATGACCATCAACGCGGCCAAGAGCCGGGAAACCTGGATCCCCTACGCGGAGCAGAAGGGGGCGGACTGCGCCAAATATTTTGCCAGCGTGGAGAACGATCCGGAGATCGGGGAGGCGGCCAAGGCGGCCAGAGAGCAGATGATCCAGTTCTGGCGGGATATGCCGGCGGTATCCGCTTTGATGAACCCGAAAAAGCCTTTCCCGTACTGCAAGACGGAGGAAGAGCTGATTGAAGAGCTGCATAAGGTAAAAACTCCCATGCTGATGCTGGGCGGCTCCAACGACTCCATCAGCACGCCGGAAATGATGATTCGTTCCCTGAAGGCGGTGAAGGATTCCAAGCTGATCATCTATGAGGGCGTGGACCATGTGGACCTTCCCAATAAGTTCCGCACGGAGTACGTAAGGGATATTATGGCGTTCTGTGAGGAGCGGAACCTGCTGTAAAAGGCGGAAGCCGGACAGCCTGTTTCCGTGACCGGAAGGAAGCGCGGAAAATAAATGAGAAAGGGAAAGTATGGGGAACGTTATTATCTTTTTTGCGGGCATGCTGGCAACGATCGCGATCGGATCCAAGCGGAAGATCAACATCGGACTGGTTGCCGCAGCCTTTGCCTTTATCATCGGAACCTCTGTGGGAGGTTTAAGCAGCGGCAAGATCGTGGGGCTGTTTCCGACAACCCTGTTTATCAACTATCTGCTGGCCACGTTCTTGTTTGGTTTTGCGGGCTTTAACGGGACGCTGAAAAAACTGTCCGACCATATTCTGTATGCCTGCCGGAACAGCGGGTGGATGCTGGGCCTTCTGTTTTTTGCCGTGGTCTATATCGCCTCTGCCCTGGGCGCAGGCAACTCGGCTCCCTTTTTTACTTCGGCAATCTGCTTCAGCCTGGCGGCACAGGCAGGGATCAACCCGCTGCTGGTGCCGGTGGCCATTTGGATCGGCTCCATGATCGGCAGCGACATGCCCTGGGCGTCCGGCTACGCGGTGGATGTGGGGCAGCTGGAAATCTACTACGACCAGGCCACCACCGTCCAGTATGTGATTTCGTTCTATATCTGGCGGGCGGTATTTTTTGTCGGGCTGTACCTTCTGCTGTTTGTGCTGCTGAAAGCCTATAAAGTAAAAAAAGGCGTTTTAAACCTGGAGAAGCCGGAGCCCTTTGACCAAAAGCAGAGACGGTCGCTGGGGATTATTTTTTCCATTATCGGGGTGATGCTTCTGGCGGCGGTGCTGACCACCCTGTTCCCTGGGATTATCCCTGCGTCGGTGTCCAATGTGTTCAGCTTCCAGACCCTGTCGGCCCTGGGGATTATTGCCAATGTGCTGCTGAAAACGGCGCCTTACGAGGACGTGCTGAAGCACAGGGTCCCCTGGGATACGCTGCTGCTTCTGACCCTGATGGGCATGTACATGGCCCTGGCGGAGCCTCTGGGGGTCATTGAATACCTGACCCAGATGCTGCAGACCTCGGTTCCTACCAACCTGATCCTTCCTGGGATTGTGCTGATTATGGCGGTGATGAGCTTTTTTGTCTCCGGCGCGGTGATCATCCCGATGATGCTCCCGCTGATCGGCGCCTTCTCCAGTATGCTGGGGATATCCCCGGCGGCGGTGTACGCCGCCACCCAGATGGGCTTAACTGCCAGCAGTATCAGCCCTTTTTCACAGGGCGGCGCCTCTGCCCTAAGCGGCTGCTTGGATGAGACGGTCCGGAAGAAGCTGGTGAAACAGCAGACTCTCCTGGCCATCGTAATTGCGGCCGCGCTGGTGGTGATTGCAGGCGTAGGAGGCTTTTCCATGCTTTATTAGGCGGACCGGAGCCTGGTATCGGGGCGTTTTCCGCGGATCACGCGGAAGGCGCCCTGCTTTTTTATGGCTTCATGTACTTGCATTTTTCCCGGTTCGTGTTAAGATATTTTTGTAAAATTTGCGTTAAGAAAAGGAGTTGGGCGCTTATGCAGCAGCAGAAGGGGGATTTTTCCCAGGGAAGTATTCCCATGACCATTCTTCGGCTGGCAGTGCCGCTGATGATTGCCCAGATCATTAATGTACTGTACAGCATTGTGGACCGGATTTACATCGGCCATATGGAGGGGGTAGGGCAGACGGCCCTGACCGGCGTAGGCGTGGCCTTCCCGGTGATTACCTTTATCACCGCGTTTACCAACATGTGCGGCATGGGCGGCGCCCCGCTGTTTTCCATGTCCCGGGGGAAAGGGAACGACGAGCGGGCCGGCCGCATCCTGGGAAACGCCTGTACCCTGCTGCTGATTTTGGCCGCCGTTTTGATGGCGCTGGGCTTTACCTTTAAAAGGCCGGTGCTGTACCTGTTCGGCGCCAGCCCGGATACCATTGGCTACGCGGACGAATATTTGACCATCTATCTGATCGGCACGCCGTTTTCCATGCTGGCTACGGGACTGAACCCGTTTATCAACGCCCAGGGCTTTGCCATGCGGGGGATGCTTACGGTCCTTTTGGGGGCGGTGATCAACATTATCCTGGATCCGATCCTGATCTTCCTGGCGGATATGGGGGTGGCAGGCGCCGCCTGGGCCACGATTTTTTCCCAGTTTGTATCCGCGGTGTGGGTGCTCCACTTCCTGACGCGCCGGGCCACCATCCGCCTGAAGCTGCGGAACATGCGCCTGGCGGCCAATATTGTAAAGCCGCTGATCAGCCTGGGGGTTTCCCCTTTTGTCATGTCCATGACCAACAGCGTGGTGCAGGCCATGTACAATTCCTCCCTGCAGACCTACGGCGGGGACGTGTATGTGGCGGCTATGACGGTGATCACCTCCATCCGGGAGGTGATCCTGATGGCCCTCCACGGGGTGACCAACGGCGCCCAGCCGGTAATCGGCTACAACTACGGGGCAGGCCTGTACCGGCGGACCCGGGAGGGGATCCGTTTCCTGGGGATATTCTGCGTGCTGTATTCCATGGTGGTGTGGCTGGTGCTCCTAATCTTCCCCGGCCCGATTATCCATCTTTTTAACGACAACCCCAACCTGCTGGAGGTGGGGGAGATGGGGGTGCGGATCTTCTTCTCCATGCAGGTTCTGATGGCCCTGCAAAGCTTTGGACAGAATACGTTTTTGGCGCTGGGCATGTCCCGGCAGGCCACCTTTTTCTCCCTGTTCCGAAAGGTAATTTTGGTGGTGCCCCTGATCCTGATCCTGCCCCGGCTGTTTCAACTGGGCGCGGTGGGGGTCCTGCTGGCGGAGCCCATTTCCGATGTAATCGGAGGCTTGGCCTGCTTTATCACCATGATGCTGACGGTGTGGCGGAAGCTGAAGAAGGCGGAGAAACAGCAGGCGCAAAGTTAAGAAAAGGGTGCGGCGGGATTACTCCCAACCGCACCCTTCGCATTCGTCCCCGCAGTCGCAGCCGTCCTCACAGCTGCAGCCGCCGTGGCCGCAGCCCGGGTTTTTCCGCAGGGCCAGCTGGTTGGCCAGATATTCCCGGACCATCTGGTCCGCCTGGCCCAGGACGCCCCATTGGAACAGGATGTTCCGTTGGTCCAGCAGGGCGATGGTCTTTCCGGCGATGGCGGCGCACAGCAGCAGGCTGACGCCGGCGGATTTTAAGAAATCCGCCAAAAGCTCCGAGCCGGAGCCGCCGGCGGAAAGGGTCAGCTCCCGGGTGATTTGGTTCTCCTCCACATCGTAAAGCTTGAACGTGGTGGCTTCCTCAAAGGCGGGGACCACCATGCCGTTCTGCACAGGAACCGCGATACGCATTCCAGTTGTCCTCCTCATCCAAAATTCCGGCGCCGGATGAGGCGCCGTCTCCAGTATAAAGCATGGAAAAGGTTCTGGCAAGACGCTTCTATTTTTTCTGGATGTTTGGGAAGGAGTGTGGTATACTGGAAGGGCTATACCAAGCGAAGCAAAAAAGAGGAGGTTCCCGATCCATGGTGATTTCGGAGAAAATGCGGCCGCTGGTGGACAACAATTCCGCCATCCGCGCCATGTTTGAGGAAGGTACGCAGATGAAAGCCCTGTACGGGGAGGATCAGGTGTATGATTTCAGCCTGGGCAATCCCAACGTGCCGGCGCCCCGGGAGGTCAAGGAAGCGATTCTGGACATCCTGGAGCATGAGGATCCGGTGTACGTCCACGGCTATATGAGCAACGCCGGCTTCCCGGAGACCCGGAAGGCCATTGCGGATTCGTTAAACCGCCGGTTTGGCACCCATTTTACGGAGAAGAATATCCTGATGACCGTAGGGGCGGCCAGCGGCCTGAACGTAGCCTTCAAAACCCTGCTGAACCCGGGGGATCAGGTGATTACCTTTGCCCCTTATTTTGTGGAATACGGCGCTTATGTGGCCAACTACGGGGGAGAGCTGACGGTGGTCTCCCCGGATACGGAGACCTTCCAGCCCAACCTGGAGGAGTTTGAGCAAAAGCTCAGCGCCAAAACCAAGGCGGTGATTATCAACACGCCCCACAACCCTACCGGCGTCATCTACTCGGAGGAAACCATCCAGCGGATGGCGGCCATCCTGGAAAAGAAGCAGCAGGAGTTTGGCACCTCCATCTTCCTGATCTCGGACGAGCCGTACCGGGAGCTGGCTTACGATGGGGCGGTGGTGCCTTACGTGACCAAGTATTACCGGAACACCATTGTCGGCTACTCCTACAGCAAATCCCTGTCCCTGCCGGGAGAACGGATCGGCTACCTGGTCATCCCGGACGAGCTGGAGGATTCGGAGGAGGTAATCGCGGCGGCCACCATCGCCATCCGGGTCAGCGGCGCGGTAAACGCCCCGTCCCTGATGCAGCTGGTGATTGCCCGGTGCGTGGACGCCTCGGTGGACGTGGCCTATTACGACCGGAACCGGAACGCCCTGTACAACGGGCTGGCGGCCTGTGGCTTTACCTGCGCCAAGCCCCAGGGAGCCTTCTATCTGTTTGTAAAATCTCCCTTTGCGGATGAGAAAAAATTCTGCCAGATGGCGAAACAGCATCACATCCTGATGGTGCCGGGCAGCTCCTTCGCCTGCCCCGGGTATGTGCGGCTGGCCTACTGCGTGTCCTACGAGACCATCCAGAATTCCCTGCCGGCCTTCCAGGCCCTGGCCCGGGAATGCTTCCCGGAGAAATAACGTATGCGGAAAAAGAAAAGCTGGGCGGCCGCTGTCCTGATGGGGGCAGCGGCCCTGCTTCTGAATGGGGCCGCCCGGGCCAGCCAGCCCTTTGCCGAGTGGTACGCGTCCCAGGTGTATCCGTTTTGGGTCAACACCTTAGGGCGGCTTCTTTCCCTTTTTCCCTTTTCCTGGGGGGAATTTCTGCTGTACGGAGGGCTTTTGCTTCTTGGCTTTCGTGTGGTCCGGGGCGCGGCCCGGCTGATCCGCCGGAAGGAGGAACGGGGCTGCCGGCTGCAGGCGGCGGCGCGCCAGGCCCTTTGGATTGCCAGCGTCCTTCTCCTGGCGTTTACCCTGGGGGCCGGCGTCAACTACCAGCGGAAAACCTTCCGCGAACTGTCCGGCCTTCCCCTGCAGGAGTCTTCGCAGGAGGAGCTGGAAGCCTTGTGCCGGGAGCTGGCGGAGGCGGTGAAGGCGGACGCGGGCCAGGTGCGGCGGGACGAGGAAGGGCTCTGCCAGCCGGGGCCGGAGCTTCGGGCCCAGGCGGCGGAGGCCATGGGCCGGCTGGGAGAGACGTACGATTTCCTGGGCGGCTACTACCCGCTGCCTAAGCCGGTGGGGGTATCGGCCCTGCTTTCGGTGCAGAAGGTAACGGGAATCTACTCCCCCTTTACCTTGGAGGCCAATTACAACCGGGAGATTCCCGGCTACAACCTGCCTCACACCCTCTGTCACGAGCTGTCCCATCTAAAGGGCTTTATGCGGGAGGACGAGGCTAACTTTATCGCCTGGCTGGCCTGTATCGGCTCCGATGTGCCGGAGTTCCGCTACAGCGGGAACCTGACGGCTTTTGTCTATGCGGGGAACGCCCTGGCTGCCGCGGACGGGGCGGCCTACCGGGAAATCCGCGCCAGCCTTCCGGCGGATGCGCTGGCCGATTTGGATTACAACAACTGGTTCTGGAGCCAATACGACGGCCCGGTGGCGGAGGCGGCCAACCAGCTGAACGACACCTACCTGATGGCCAACCGCCAGGAGGACGGGGTGAAAAGCTACGGGCGGATGGTGGACCTGCTGCTGGCTTACAAAAGGGCTTGCCAGGACTAGGGGAAAATGCTATAATACAAAGGTTTTTGAGTAGAAACACCGGAGGTGGAATGCCATGGAAAACGTCCTGGCCGCAGCGGCGGCGGAAAACGGCGCGGCCGGCACCGGCCGCCTGGCCCAATGGCTGGAAGGGGCTTTGCCCACTGCCGTGTCCTGGGGATGGAAGATCCTGGGGCTGCTGCTTCTCTACCTGGTAGGCAGCCGCCTGATTAAAATCTTTCTGCGGCTGATACGGAAGGCGATGGCCAAAAGCCCGCTGGAAAAGACCATCCAGGTCATGGGCTACCATGTGGTCCAGGTGCTTCTCTATATGGTCCTGATTTCGGTGATGCTGAAAACCGTAGGCTATGAGGCGGCCTCCCTGGTGGCTTTGGTGGGCTCCGCCGGCCTTTCCATTGGCCTGGCGTTTCAGGGGAGCCTCAGCAATTTTGCCGGAGGCGTGCTGATCCTGGTGACCAAGCCCTTTAAGATCGGCGACTATATTGAGGAGGATACCCAAAAAAACAGCGGTACCGTCGTCAACATTGGTCTTTGCTATACCAAGCTGGTGACGCCGGACGAGCGGACGGTGGTGATTCCCAACGGGACCCTGGCCAACGCCAGCCTGACCAATTACAGTACCCAGGGAAAGCGCCGGGTGGAAGTTTCGGTGGGGATTTCCTACCGGGACGACCTGAAAAAGGCCAAAGAGGTTTTGAACGAAACCCTGGAGCAGGTTCCCCGGCGGCTGCCGGATTCGGAAGTGAACGTGTTTGTAGACCGGCTGGGGGAAAGCGCGGTGATGCTGAAGGGGTGGCTGTGGTCCTCCTCCCAGGACTACCTGCGGGTCAAGTGGGATGCCACGGAGCAGGTGAAGCTGGCCCTGGACGAGGCGGGGATTTCCATTCCCTACCCGCAGGTGGACGTGCATATGACAGAAGGAGAACAGCGGAAATGAGAGTAAAGAGAGACGACATTCGGAATATTGCCATTATCGCCCATGTAGACCATGGGAAAACCACCCTGGTGGACGGGCTGCTGCGCCAGAGCGGCGTGTTCCGGGCCAACCAGGAGGTGGTGGACCGGGTCATGGACTCCAACGACATCGAGCGGGAGCGGGGCATTACCATCCTGTCCAAAAATACCGCGGTGTACTATAAGGATACCAAGATCAACATCATCGACACCCCCGGCCACGCGGACTTCGGCGGCGAGGTGGAGCGGGTGCTGAAGATGGTCAACGGCGTGATCCTGGTGGTGGACGCCTTTGAGGGGCCTATGCCTCAGACCCGCTTTGTGCTGCAGAAAGCCCTGGATCTGGATTTGGACGTGATCGTCTGCATCAACAAAGTAGACCGGCCCGAGGCGCGGCCGGAGCAGGTGGTGGACGAGGTGCTGGAGCTTCTGATGGACTTAAACGCCAGCGACCGGCAGCTGGACTGCCCCTTTGTCTACGCCTCGGCCAAGGCCGGCTGGGCGGTGCGCAGCCTGGAGGACGAGAAGGTAAATCTGGTGCCCCTGTTTGAGACCATCCTCTCGGCCATCCCGGCCCCGGAGGGGGATCCGGAGGCGGATACCCAGGTGCTGATCAGCACCATCGATTACAATGAATACGTGGGCCGTATCGGCGTGGGCAAGGTGGACAACGGCAGCCTCCATGTGAACCAGGAGGTGGTGCTGGTCAACGCCCACGACCCGGAGAAATTCAAGAAGGTGAAAATCAGCAAGCTGTACGAGTTTGACGGCCTGGAGAAGGTGCCGGTGACCGAGGCGGGGATCGGCTCCATCGTGGCCATCTCCGGCATCGCGGACATCCACATCGGGGATACCCTGTGCTCCCCGGACAACCCGCAGCCCATCCCCTTTCAGAAAATTTCCGAGCCGACTCTGGCGGTGAACATTATGGTCAACGACAGCCCCTTTGCGGGCCAGGAGGGCAAGTACGTCACCTCCCGGCACCTGCGGGAGCGGCTGTTCCGGGAGCTGAATACGGACGTAAGCCTGCGGGTGGAGGAGACGGACAGCCCCGACTGCTTTAAGGTTTCCGGCCGGGGCGAGCTGCATCTGTCCGTGCTCATCGAAAACATGCGCCGGGAGGGCTACGAGTTTGCGGTGAGCAAGGCGGAGGTGCTGTACAAGGAGGATGAGCAGGGCCATAAGCTGGAGCCTATGGAGCGGGTCTACATCGACGTGCCGGAGGAATTTTCCGGTACGGTCATCGAGAAGCTCAGCAGCCGCAAGGGCGATCTGGTGAACATGTCCCCCTCGGACACCGGCACCACCCGGCTGGAGTTTTCCATCCCCTCCCGGGGGCTCATCGGCTACCGGGACGAGTTTTTGACGGATACCAAGGGCAACGGCATTTTGAACCAGCTGTTCGACGGCTACGCGCCCTACCGGGGGGACATCCAGTACCGGAACCAGGGCTCCCTGGTGGCCTACGAGACCGGGGAGGCGGTGACCTACGGCCTCTTTAACGCCCAGGGCCGGGGCATCCTCTTTATCCATCCCGGCGACCGGGTCTACGCCGGCCAGGTGGTGGGCCAGAACGCCAAGGGGGACGATATTGAGGTGAACGTGTGTAAGAAAAAGCAGCTGACCAACACCCGGGCCTCCGGCTCCGACGACGCCCTGAAGCTGACGCCGCCCCGGGTTATGAGCCTGGAACAGTGCATGGAATTTATCGACACGGATGAGCTGCTGGAGGTAACCCCTAAGAACCTGCGGCTTCGGAAGCGGATCTTGGATCCGACCCTGCGGAAGCGGGACGCCATGCGGCGGAAATCCTAAGTTGCCGGATTTGCTCCCGGAATGGCTGCCGGAAGGCCGGCGTTTCCCGGGAAAAGGCGGGAGGAAGCGATATGGACGGCTTTCTGACGTGGCTGGCCGCTCCCATGGAGCAGCCGGCCCTGTGGGGCCCTTTTCACATAGGAACGGCGGGAACCGGCGTGCTGGCGGCGGTGTTCTTGGCTTGGGCCCTGCGGAAGCTTCCGGAGCGGGCGCTGTTTCGGGTGCTGGGAGCTCTGGGCGTGCTGCTGGCGGCCAGCGAGGCTTTCAAACAGCTGTTTCTCTATGAAATCGTGTACCACCGGCAGTATGCCTGGTGGTACTTTCCGTTTCAGCTGTGCAGCCTGCCGCTGTATTTCTGCCCTTGGTTTCCTTGGCTTCGCGGAGGCAGGCTGCGGGAGGCCCTTCTAACCTTCCTTATGAGTTTTAACCTGCTGGGAGGCTTGGCGGCCCTGGCCTACCCTTCGGATCTGCTGCATCCTTATGTGTTCTGGACCTGGCACGGGTTTCTCTGGCACATCGCGCTGGTATTCCTGGGCTGCCTGGTGGGGTTCCACCGGACGGCGGTGCCGGACCGGTCTCCCCGCCAGTTTGCCTGCGCCCTGCCGGTGTGGGGGATTTCGGTGATCCTGGCGGTGGGGCTGAATGTGCTTCTCCACGGAAAGGGAGAGGTCAACCTGTTCTATAGTTCCCCTTACTACCGGTCGGGGCAGCCGGTGATCGGGGCTCTGGAGGAGGCCTGGGGCATGCCGGCGGGCATCGCCGTGTATCTGGCCGCCATGGCCCTGGGGGCCCTGCTGGCGTACGGTCTGGTCAGCGCAGGAAGAAAGGCCTTGGGCGCTTAGGAAAAAACCTGGCGCTCCAGGTAGCGGCGGAAGCTTTCGTAAAACAAATCGTAATCCTTATAAAAGATGGAGTTTTTTAGATAGCAGAAATAGATTGCGTGGTGGGAAGGAAGGTCCTTCACGTAAATCTGTTTGAGGGTTCCATTCTGCAATTCCCGATGAAAAATAATCCCATACATAAACGTAATGCTTTCCATGCAGGAAAGCTGGTTTTTAATGGCGGTGGCATGGCCCAGCTCCAGATAGTGGCGGAAATGGGACAGGTCAAAATTGTTTTTCTTCAGTAAGGCGTCCAGATTATGATTATAGTCTGAATCCCGGTATCCCAGAAGGAGACGCTGCGAGTAGAGATCCTCCAGGAAAACCTCCGATTCCGCCAACGGGTGGTTGCGGGAGCATACGCAGATGGTTTTATCGTGGAACAGGATTTTGCTGATAAAGTCGGTCATGGGAAGGGAATTATCGACAATGGCCACGTCAATTTCCCCGGAGCTAAGCATGTGCAGCAGCTGAGGACTGTCGCCATAGCGGAGGGAGATATTGACATCGTAATCCTGCAGGTGCTCCGCAATGGCCATGGGAAGCACCTCCGCCCCCATGGAAGGCAGGGAGCCTACGGTCAGGGTAGGGGCTGCGTAGGAGGGCATGGCCAGGATTTCCTGGATTTTTTTGGCATTGGCGGAAGCGCTGGTGGCATAGTTTAGCAGGCGCAGGCCCTGGGGGGTCAGCTCCAGATGGCGTTTTTCATTGTAATAAAATAATTTGGTGCGGTAATAGTTTTCCAGGTAGCGGATATGCTGGCTGACCGCAGGCTGCGTGATATTGAGCAGTTCCGCGGTGCGGGTATAATTCCTGGTATCGCACAGCTTCAAAAACGTATAGATCCGAAAATCCAACATGTCGTTTTCCCCTTATACCTTATAGAAAATAGGAAGGTTTTTCACCCATATTTTAGCACGAAGAAAAGCAGGCGGGCAAGGATTGTTTTTGCTAGCATTGCTTTTTTTTATTGTAACAAAGTTGGCAATAAATTTTCATTATGGAGCAAGAAGCTTAAATAATTAGACTTGGGCAAGAAAGTGTGATATTTTTTAAAAAAAGATACAGAAAACAAGAAAAAGCCGGATAACTACGTTTGGTTTCCGGCGGATTTTGGATATAGAGAGGGCTTGAAATTTCAAGAAAATATAAAAAAGGAAAGGAAGGACAAACGTATGAAGAGAAAAATGGTATGGTTTCTGGCAGTGGTCCTTTTGCTCAGCTGTCTGACTGGATGCGGAGGCGGGCCAGAGGAGACGGCAGCGGGCACTTCCGGGGAAAGCGCCTCTTCGGGAGGCACGCAGGCCCAAGGGTTGGTGCGTACTACCTTTACCCGGATGCCTAAAATTGATCCTGCCACCGGGTCGGATGTGGCGGCTTCGGCTTCCATCCTGAATATGTACGACAGCCTGGTCTATCCTACGTCGGATGGGAATGTGGAACCGAATATTGCCACCGAATGGACGACTTCGGAGGATGGCCTGGTCTGGGAGTTTAAAATCCGGGACGATGTAACGTTCCACAGCGGCAATCCGCTGACGGCGGAGGACGTGGCTTACTCCATGAACCGGCTTTTGACCATCGGACAGGGCTATTCGTTCCTTTTTACCGGCATTGTGGAAAAGGCGGAAGCGGTGGATGCCACCACCTTCCGGATTACCTGTTCCAAAACCTACGGCCCGCTGCTCAGCGCCCTGGTACGTCTTTATATTGTAGACAGCAAGCTGCTGGCGGAAAATTATGAAAGCGGCTCCTACGGTGAGTTTGGCGATTATGGAATGAACTATCTTTTGTCCCATGACGCCGGAAGCGGCGCGTACTGTCTGACAGAGGTCCAGCAGGATATTTCCATCAGCGGAACCCGCTTTGAGGATTACTGGAAAGAATTTGATCCGAACAGCCCGGAAGGTTTCATTTTCTACGCCAGCAACGAAGGCGTGACGGTAAAGGCCATGATGAGCCGGCAAGAGCTGGAAATTTCGGATCAGTACCAAAGCGCGGAAAACATCGCGGAAATCGCCGCCATGGATGGGATTGAGATGGTAACCAACACCACGGGCCAGATGGTAAGCCTTTGGGTCAACAACCAAAAGAAGCCCACGGACGATCCCCATTTCCGGAAGGCTCTGGGCTATCTGATGGATTACGCGTCCCTCTGTGAGGTGGTGCTGCCTGGTTCCATTCAGAATAACAGCGTAATTTCCCCGGTGCTGCTGGGCAGTGTGGAAATGTACGATTTCAGCTACAACCTGGACAAGGCCAAGGAAGAGCTGGCTCTTTCCAAGTACGCGGACAGCTATCAGAACGAAGAAATTGAGATTGTGTGGGATTCCGCCACACCGGACCGGGAAAAGGTTGCGCTGATGTTCCAGGCGGCCGCTCAGCAGGTGGGGCTGAACGTAAAGGTGGTACAGCATCCGTGGGCAACCATTGTGGAACTGGCTTCCTCCGTGGAAAGCTCCCCGAACCTTACGGTCCTTTCCCTGACGCCTCAATGTTCTGACGCAGGCATCCAGCTGAATACGCTGCTCCATTCCGGAACCCCTACATGGGAAAAAATGTCCTGGGTAGAGAACGACCAGATCGACGCGGCCATCGATGAAGCGCTGGCGATTATCGATACGGAAGAACGGGTAGCCGCTTACCAGGCCATCCAGGAAGACTTGAAGGAAATTTGCCCGATGATTCCCTTGGTACAGTCGCCGGAACGCCTGTGCTATCAGGCTTCCTATATGGAATTTAATCCTACCATCCCGCTGCAGGGATATTCCTTTGTGCTGAGGGATATGCGGGTTTACCCGGAAAGGCGCGCCAACTGACCGATAAGAGAGAGGAGGGAAGGCTGAGTGTCCTCGATTATAAAGAGTACAGTAAAACGGCTTTTATGGGCAGTGGTGGTACTTTTGGGACTGTCCGTTATGATCTTTTCCCTGCTCCGCATTATCCCCGGTGATCCGGCGCGGATGGCGCTGGGGGAGACGGCTTCGGAAGAAGCCGTTGCCCTCTACCGGGAGGAAATGCACTACAACGACCCCTTGCCGATTCAATACGGCTATTGGTTGAAGGGGGTGCTGCAGGGAGACTTAGGGATGTCCATCAATACCAAGCGGCCGGTTCTGCAGGATGTAAAAGAGTTCCTTCCTGCCACGCTGGAACTGGTGCTGTGGGCCAGTATCCCGCCTATTTTTGTGACGCTGTTTTTCGGCATTGCGGCCGCTATGTATAAAAACCGGTGGCCGGATTATCTGCTTCGCTTTACCGGTTATATTGCCATTGCCACGCCGTCCTTTGTGTGGGCTGTGTTTCTCTTGCTGATTTTTGGGTTCTGGTTTCACATCCTTCCCTCCATTGGAGGAAGGATCAGCCTAGGCTATCAGGTTCCGGCGGTGACCAACCTGGTGATCCTGGACGCGATTTTGGCGGGAGACTGGGCGGCGGCCTGGGACGCGTTCCTGCACATTATCCTTCCGGCTACGGCGCTTAGCATTGGCCATGTGATGCAGGAAGCCCGGATTATCCGCTCCGCCATGGTAGACAACAGCGGAAAAGACTATATTACCATGATAACCTCCCAGGGGGTACCGGCCCGGGTGATCAACCAGAAGTATCTGCTGCGCCCCTCGGTGATTTCCGCGGTTTCTATTATGGGGTTGGATATTGCGGGAATGTTTGGAAACGCCTTCCTGGTGGAATCCATTTTTAACTGGCCCGGCCTTTCCCGGTACGCGCTGAACGCGATTATGGGAAAAGACATAAACGCGGTTTGTGCGGTGGTGCTGATCTACGGCGTGATCTTTATCCTGATGAACTTTTTGGTAGATACCGTGGTTCTGATTTTGGATCCCCGTATGAGGCAGGGCCGGTCATCCTGATGGGAAGGGGTAGGTGGAAATGAACAGATTTGCAGAGAAACTAAAAAGAAGCTGGTTTAAGTTTGCGGAAAGCAAAATATCCATTGTGGGTCTGGTAATTGTGCTGGCGGTGGTTTTGCTGGCAGTGTTTGCTCCGCTGGTGGCCCCTTACTATGACCACTGCGGCGCTTATGTGAACTTTGCCGACGCCAATAAAGCGCCTTGCAGCCAATACCTTCTTGGAACGGATTTAATGGGCCGGGATATTCTCAGCCGTCTTATCGGAAGCTTGCGGAGTACGCTTCTGATGAGCGTGATCGTGCTGTCTATTTCCGTTCCAGTGGGCTTTATTGTGGGTTCCATTGCCGGATATTATAAAGGCTCTTTGCTGGATACCATCTTGATGCGTATTACCGACATATTCCTATCCATCCCGTCCCTGGTACTGGCCATGGCCATTGCGGCGGTGCTGGAGCCCAGCCTAAAGAACTCCATGCTGGCCATTACGGTAATGTGGTGGCCTTGGTATGCCCGGCTGGCCTATGGGATTGCTTCTTCCATGAAAGCGGAGAATTTTATCATTTACGCGGAACTGACCGGGGCAAAGCTACCGCACATTATTTTCCGGGAATTCCTGCCCAACTGTATTTCCCCGGTGCTGACCAAAATGACACTGGACGTAGGCTATGTGATAATAACCGGGGCGTCCTTAAGCTTTGCAGGCCTGGGGGAACAGGCGCCGAAGCCGGCTTTGGGGAATATGATCTCCACGGGAATCGATTATCTGCCAGGATCCTGGTGGATGACCATCTTCCCGGCGGTTACCATTATTCTGATTGTCCTAGGCTTCAACCTGCTGGGAGACGGGATCAGCAATATCTTCAATATGGAGGACAACTAGATGGGAAAAGAAGAAAATATTCTGGAAGTCCGAAATTTGAGTGTATCGTTTAAGGTGATGGATCAGGTGAGCCATGTGGTGGATGGATTGGATTTTTTCGTGGGGCGCGGACAGCGCGTAGGCCTAGTGGGAGAATCTGGATGCGGGAAAACCACTACCTTAAAGGCGATTCTCAATGTTCTTCCCAGAAACGCCATATGGGAAGGGGATGTGCTTTTTGAGGGAAAAAACGTGCGGGAAATGGGAAGGGAGGAATTAAACCATTTGCGCCGGAAAGGCGCCGGTATGATTTTCCAGGATCCCTCCAGCGCCTTGAACCCGGTTTTTACCGTTGGGGATCAGTTCCTGACGGCGCTGCGCTATACCTATGACACAAAGGTAAATAAGAAAGTCCTTTGGCAGCAGGCATTGGATGCTCTTTCCAGCGTCTCCCTGCCGGATCCGGAGCGGATTATGGAGAACTACCCGTTTCAGCTTTCCGGCGGTATGCGGCAGCGGGTCTGCATTGCCATGACCATTGCCGCAGGACGGCAGGTCCTGCTGGCGGATGAGCCGGGAACCGCCCTGGATGTAACCATCCAGGATCAGATTCTCCGGCTGATCAACCGGCTGGTGGAAGAAAAAGGCCTCTCGGTGGTAATGGTTTCCCATTCCCTGGGGGTGATCCGGGAATCTACCAGCTATGTCAATATTATGTACGCAGGCACGATTGTGGAAAGCGGCGTTACGGATCAGGTGTTCAGCCATCCCAAGCATCCCTATACAAAGGCCCTGATGGCCTGTATCCCGAAGCTGACGGGCGCGGGAATCGCAGAGGGGATACCGGGAAGAATCCCGGATTACCTGAACCCGCCGGCCGGCTGCCGTTTCTGCCCGCGGTGCCCCATGGCGGAGGACATCTGCCGGAAACAGAAGCCTCCTAGGACGGAAGCGGAACCGGGGCATTGGGTAAGGTGTTTTTGCGCGGAGGGGGTGAGATAATGGAAGAAAAAATCCTGGAAATAAAAGGGTTGAAAAAATATTTCCCTCTGAAAAACGGCAAAGTGGTAAAAGCCGTGGATGGTGTGGATCTGGAAATTTACAAAGGAGAGACCTTGGGATTGGTGGGGGAATCCGGCTCTGGAAAAAGCACCATTGCGTACATGGTGGTGGGGATGTACGGCGCCACCCAGGGGGATATTCTGTTTGAAGGGGAAAACCTTACCAAAAACGGGATCAAAAGGACACGAAAGCAAAAAGGGAATATCCAGATTGTCTTCCAGGATCCCGGGTCGTCCCTAAACTCCCGCACAACCATTGGGCAAAGTATGATGCTGCCGGTTAAGATCCATGGCAATCTGGAAAAGGGACAGCGGGAAGAACGGGTAAAATCCCTTCTGGAGACCGTAGGGCTGCCCCTGGATTTTAAGGACAAATATCCGCGTTCCATTGGCGGAGGAGAGCGTCAGCTGGTCTCTGTGGCCAGGGCTTTGGCGACCAATCCCAGCCTTATGATTTTGGATGAGCCCACTTCCGCTTTGGATGTATCCATCCAGGCCAAGGTAATCAGCAAACTGATGGAACTCCAAAAAGAATTTGAGCTTTCGTATCTATTTATCACGCACGATTTAAGCCTGATGCGCAATGTGGCGGACCGGGTAGCTATCCTATATCTGGGACGGCTTTGTGAAATCGCCCCGGCCAAGGACTTTTTTGAAGCGCCGCTGCACCCCTACACCCAGATGCTGCTGTCGTCTATTCCGGTGGCTACGGCAGAGGAGGAGGAGAAAAAGCCGGCAAAAATCCTGTCGGAAGGGGAAATTCCCAGCCCGGTCAACGTGCCTCCCGGCTGCGCATTCCATTTGCGCTGCCGCTGCCGCCTTCCCATCTGCAGCCAAGAGCGGCCGGAAATGCGGGAGGTTCTGCCGGGGCACCAGGTCTGCTGCCATAAGGTTTTTCAGGAAATGCAAAAATAGCATATAGGAGGAACAAAGCGTATGGAGTACACAGTAGGAATCGAGATGCGGGACGAGTACAAACGTCTGGAGGTGGCAAAAGCCGCGTTTTCCCTGGTGCGGGACATTATGCTGGTAAAGCCGGGGGAAACCGTAGTCATTACGGCGGATACCGGCACGGATATGCGAGTGGTGGACGCGGTAATGAAGGCCGCCTACGCCATTCAGGCAACGCCGGTGCTGGTACAGCATCCCATGCAGAAGCAGGCGTTTATCCAGCCGCCGCAGCCGGTGGCCCAGGCAGTAGAAAACTGTGATGTGTGGATTGATTTCGCTTATAATACCACCCAGCATAGCCCTGCCTACCGGGCCGCGCTGGACCGGGGCGTGCGCAATACCTGCCTCTGCGGTATGGATGTGGAAATGCTGGTGAACACCATTGGCAATGTGGATGTAGACACGGTCATTGAATTCGGGGAGTATCTGGTCAGCGTGATCGATAAGGCAGACGAGATTATTATCCGTTCGCCAGGGGGAACCGATCTGAAGGCATACAAGAAGAACCGGTTTGTGAAGCATTCTGGCCAGAAGGCTTTGGAAAAGGGCTGCTCCGTTATGCTTTGCGGCCAGGTGACTGTCTGCCCCATTGAGGAGACCATAGAGGGGACGCTGGTGTTTGACGGGGCCCTGTTCCCGCCGGCGGAGATCGGAATTCTCCGCGACCGGGTGGTGCTTAAGCTGGAAAAAGGCCGGATTACCGATATATCCGGGGGTGAGCAGGCCGCCATCTTCCGCGATTGGATGGCCTCTTGGAACGACGAGAACATGTACCGCCTGGCGCATTATTCCTGGGGCTTTAATCCGGGCGTGGTAAAGGCCTCCGGACGTATTGTGGAAGACGAGCGGATTTTCGGAACCATTGAGATGGGTTTCGGCAGCCAGGGAAAAACTTTGAAAGGCGCTTTCTGGAACGCGGCATCCCATACCGATGGAATCGTCCTGGCCCCTACGATTCTGTTTGATGGAAAGGAATTTGAGCGGGACGGTGTGTACGTGGATGAAAAAGCCAGGGAATTTTGCCGGAAGCTGGGTGTCACCGGCTATTAAGGAGTTATTGCCATGGCAGGAGAGATAGACGCTTATTTGGAGCATTGGGTGGAATCGCACCGGGAACCCATGATCCATGCCGTTCAGGAGTTGATCCGCATTCCGTCTGTCCTGGGAGAAGCGGAGGAAGGAAAGCCTTTTGGCGCGCCTATTGGGCAGGCCTTGGAAAAAACTCTGGAGATGGCCAGGGAGATGGGGTTTCCCGTAAAGAATTACGATGGCTACGCAGGAGCGGTCCGCCTGGGACGCGGAGAAAAGGAAATCGGAGTCCTGTCCCATTTGGATGTGGTGCCGGCCGGAGACCCGGCAGGTTGGCGGTATCCTCCCTTTGAGGGGGTCCTGGAGGATGGGAAACTCTATGGAAGAGGCTCCTTGGATGACAAGGGCCCTTTGGTGGCGGCGCTGTTCGCCATGAAGGCGGTGGCGGACAGCGGAGCCGTTCTCCAGAATTCCATATGCCACATTATTGGAACCGACGAAGAGACTGCGCACAGGGGGCTGGCATACTATCTGAAACAGGAAAAGGCCCCTTGGGGCGGATTCTCACCAGACGCCAATTTCCCTGTCATCCATGGGGAAAAAGGAATTCTCCGCTTTTTTGCAGAGGGGGACTGGCAAGAGGAGGGCGAATGGTCGGTTGTTCTGGAACAGCTGCAGGGAGGAACCGTTCAAAACGCGGTTCCCTCCCGTGCATGGGCGGCTTTTCGCTGCCAGGGCGATGGAGAACAACAGCTGAAGGAGGCCTATGAAAAGGAGGCAGGCCAAGCCGTAACTTTGCGCAAAGAAGGAGAGCGGTGGATCCTGAAGGCGGAAGGCCTGGGCGCCCACGCCATGCAGCCCTGGGAGGGAAAAAACGCCATTCAGATGCTCCTTCCGGTTTTCTCTCGTTTGGAGCTGGGAAAGGCAGGCCAGTGGCTGGAGGCGGTCCGCCAGCTGTTTGGAGAAGGCTGGAAAGGCAGCGGGCTGGGAGTTGCCTGTGAGGACCAGCTGTCGGGGCCGCTGACGCTGAATCTGGGAACCATCCAAGTGGAGAATGGAAAGGGCGTATGCGGAGTGGATATTCGCTATCCGATCCATGTGGATGGAAGCCGGTTGTGGAACACCATCCAAGCCAACTGCCAGGAGAAGGGCATGGAGGCAAGGGTGGGGCGGCAGAGGGACCCGCTGTATGTCCCGGAAAAATCTCCGCTGGTGCAGACGCTGCTGTCCGTATACAACCAGTGTATGGGAACCAAGGAGACGCCTCTTGTCATTGGAGGCGGAACCTACTGCCGGGATGTGGAGAATTTTGTGTCGTTTGGGCCGCTGTTCCCGGGAGAAAAAGAGCGGGCCCATGAGCAGAATGAGTATCTGGAGGTGGACGCGCTGGTTCAGTGCGCGAAGCTTTACGCCAAAGCACTTTACCGGCTGGCCCGATAGACGCAGGCTGAAAAGGGCAGGAGGGAACCGGACGAATCCGGGTTCGCCTGCCCTTTTCCATATTTCTTTTTACGAATATTATAGAGATAGGGCAATCGCAAAGTCATAATTAAAAGGGAGAGTGGCGGAAAAGCAACATTTTTCTGCTGCTCTCTTATTTTTTGCTTGCACTGTATTATATAATATGATAATACATAAGTATGAAATATCCAGATTATGTAAAACAGTACAGGCCAAAGGGAACCGTGGTAAAAAAAGTAAATGACACATACTACGCTTACTACGCGACATCCAAACGTGTTCCGGGAAAAAATTATCCGGTTCAGGAGATCAAAGGACTGGCAGGGAAAATAGACCGGTGGGGATTCCATCCGCTGTCCAGAGCGGTGGTTGATACGGAGCATGTGGTTATCCGGGAGTGCGGCTTTACAAATTTTCTGCTGAAATTTGAGGAGGAATATATCAGCAGGCGGAGCGGCCCTGTAAAGGAGCGGAGGGACCTTTATTACAGTATGATCGTTTACCTGTCCAATAATTCTTTTTTAAATGACAGGACAGACGTGAGGATCTATCGGGTGGATGAAATGATCGAACATTTCCATATCGGGATCCCAAACCAGATCACAGCGATCAGCAAGATCTGTGAATACCCATTGGAGGAATTGGAGCCTCTGAAATATATCTGCAGTGTCAGGATGGGGAAACGGATCTTCCAAAGTGAACTGACGAAAGCACAAAGAGAATTGATAGAAAGGCTGGGGATCGAAGAAAATGAGATACGATGAAGAAAAGGAACTGATCTTTCTGTTGGAACAGATCGAGGACCCGAGACATGCCAGAGGGATCCGTTACCGGTTTGCCGATCTGCTGCTGATCTGTATCTATGCAGTGCTGGCTGGGCACAGCGAAGGGAGCGATATCGCGTTTTATGCGGAATTGAACTTCGGATATTTTAAAGAGAAGACCCAGATCAAACGGGTGCCTTCCCACGACACCTTTTCGAGGCTGCTGCGGATGGTCAGCTTTGAGGGTCTGTCTTCCTCGCTGGGGGCGTGGCTGGAAGAAATGTTCCCGGAGATCTGTAAGAAATACAAAGACATGAAAATATTGCGAGTAGACGGGAAGGCGGTCCGGGCGGCCAGCGAAAAAGGGAAAGGGGAGAAGCCGAGGTATCTCCTGAACGCAATGTATGAGGGGGAATCTATTGGGCTGAAGGTAAAGGAAGTGGGGGAGAAAGAGAACGAGATCAGCTGCCTGCCGGAATACCTGAAACTGTTTGAGTTAAACAAGACGATCGTGACCATAGACGCGATGGGTTGTAACCAGACAGTGATCCAGGCGATACTGGACGGGGGAGGAAGTTACGTCAT
>CALWEC010000225.1 GCA_944376945.1 uncultured Lachnospiraceae bacterium
GTGCCGCCGCCTGCCATGAAGGGGCCATCGGTATGGTAGAGGGCAAAGCAAGACTGCTGCGGGAGGATTACTGCGACGGGCTGGGGGACTGCCTGCCCGCCTGCCCCACAGGCGCGATTTCTTTTGAGGAGCGGGAAGCGCCTGCCTACAACGAGGCGGCGGTACAGGCGGCCAAAGCCGCCATGGCCCAAACAGCCAAAGCCGCTGCGGCCCAAGCAGCCAAAGCCGCTGCGGCCCAAGCGGAAGGATGTCAGACTGCCCCGGCCGCAGCCGTGTCTCATCCAGCCGCGGCGGAGAGCCGCTTGACCAACTGGCCGGTGCAGATCCGGCTGGCGCCGGTGAAGGCTCCCTATTTCCAAAATGCCCATCTGCTGGTGGCGGCGGACTGTACCGCCTTTGCCTGCGGGGACTTCCACAGCCGCTTTGTGAAAAACCATGTCGTCTTGGTGGGATGCCCCAAGCTGGATCCGGTAGATTACGCGGAAAAGCTGGCGGCGATTCTTCGGGAGAATGAGATTCAGAGTATCCAGGTAGTTCGCATGACGGTTCCTTGCTGCGGCGGGATGGTGCAGGCGGTAAAGCGGGCCCTGGAGGCCAGCGGTAAGGCGATTCCCTGTCAGGTGGCGGTTCTTGCGCCGGACGGGCAGCTGCAGGAAGATGCCTCCCGCCCCCTGCGCCCTGCGGCGGGGAGATGAACCCAGCGCCTGCGGCAGGGAGATGACCTCCGCACCCTGCACCTAGTTGCAGGGCTCCGGCAGTTCACTCCGCCGGGCTGCTCTGGAAATAGTCCACCATATGCCGGACAAAATGCCGGACCAGCTTTTGCTTTTGCTCCAGCTCCCGGGGCACCACCAGCACGGTGTTCCGGGACAGGGGATGCTCCATGGGAATGGGCACCACGTTGTAGCGGGTCATAGCGATCCGCTTGGAAAGCATGGTCACGCCAAAATTTTCTTCCACCAGCCCCAGGATGGTGTCCACCTGATCCGATTCAAAGGCGATATGAGGGTTCAGCCCCATCTGCCGGAAGGAATGGCGCAGGAGGGCGTTGAGGCTGAAGCTCTTGTCCAGAATGACAAAGCGCTCCTCCGCCAGCTGCTGCCAGGAAACGAGTTTTTCCCCGGCCAGCGGATGGCTCCGGCTGACCACCAAATGGTAGTCGTCCATCACCAGCTGATACAGGTGATAGAGGGATATGTCAAAATTGTCTAGGTTGGAGATGTCTTTCAGAGCCGATGTGATGTACGCGATAAACGCAACATCAATTTTTCGGGCCGTCAACAGGTTCAGCAGGTCAATGGTGCCGCTGTTTTCAATTTTGATTTCTACCTCGCCTTCCGGAAATTGATTCAGAAACGAAGCGATAGGCGTGGTCAGCCCCACCCGGCCCATGTGCTCTACGCTGCCGATATGCAGCACCCCGCCTAGGGCGAACTTTTTCATGGCAGAGCGGGCCTGTTCGTAGGAGGCCAGGATGGTCTCGGCATAGCGGGCAAACTCTTTTCCGGCCGGCGTCAGTTCCGTCTGGCGTTTGCTGCGGTCAAACAGCCGAACCTTTAATTCATCCTCCAGCTTGCCGATGTGCTTGGAGAGGGCAGACTGGGAGATGGAAATCTGGTAGGAAGCTTCCGTAAAGCTTTTGTACCGGGCAATGCTGAGAAAACATTGGAGCTGAAACATATCCATACAAAATCCCTCCCTGCTCATGTCCTTGCCCGCCAAATGCCTCCGCGGCTGCGCAGGCAAGCCTGCCCATCCGCTCCGCCGCTTGGCGGGGCTTTCCCACCCATTATAGCATTTTTTGGGGGGATTGGCTTCCTTATAATGGAAAATAAATGAATAAATCGCTTTCCAATATGGAATAAAACCTTTCCAAATTGAAATTGTTTCTTAAAATTCTGTGAAGTAGAATAAAGATATTATAAAATCCAAGAGAGAGGAGGCTATTCCATGAAAAAGCAGTACGCTTTTGACCTGGTTGTGGTGGGCGGCGGGACCGCCGGTGCGTTCAGCGCCATTGCCGCGGCCCGGTCAGGAGTGCGGACGGCTGTCGTGGAAAAGAATTCCTATCTGGGCGGTATGGCTACCGGCTCCGGCCTGACGGAGATGAATGCGGCCGGCTTCCAGTCCGCCCCCCTTTATCAGGGCATCGAGAAGGAACTCTTTGACGCGATGATCGAGGCGGGATGCGCGGAGTACCATTTTGCGGTTCCCATGTCCTCCAATCCGGACGTAAAAATCGACCGTCTCCGCTATAACCCGGAGATGCTCAAGGTCCTGCTGGAGGAAAAGGCCGTGGAAAGCGGCGTCACCCTCTTTTATGACACGGAGCTGGATACGGCCCGGGAGGAGGAGAACGGCTGCGTCCTTACCGCCCACAGCCCCTATGAGGAGATGGAATTTTCCTGCCGCTATCTGATCGACGGCACCGGCAACGCGGATTTAATCCGGAAGCTGGGCGGGGAGACCATCAAGACCGAGGCGGAGAACCAGCTGGTGGCTACGCTGATGTTCCGGATTTCCCATGTGGACCTGGAAAAGCTGGACGCTTTTATCCACAGCGCGGATCTGAAGGCAGCCATCGCCGAGGGCTATGAGTCCGGAATCCTGAAAGGCAAGATCCTGGCCTTTACCCCCATCCCCGGCAGCCAGGATGTGAGCCTGAACGTGACCCGGGCCAAGTTTGACTACGAGGACGCGGAGGCCACTTCCGCCGGCCTGGTGGAGGCCAGAAGCCAGATCCTCCCGGTATTCGAGTTTGTGAAAAAGCGGGTGCCGGGGCTGGAGGAATCCTACATTTCCAACATCGCCCCCATGATCGGCGTGCGGGACGGCCGGAGGATCCAGGCCCGCTACATGTTGACCCTGGAGGATTTGGACCAGATGGTCAGCTTCCCGGACGATATTGCCTGCGGGTGCTACCCCATGGACATCCACGATCCGGTGACCAACTCTGTGATCTGGAAGATCCTGCCGGGCGTGTACCACATCCCGTACCGGAGCCTGCAGCCGGTGGGACTGCATCGGGTCCTGGCGGCGGGCAAGTGCCTGGGGGCGGAAAAGAAAGCCTTTGCGGCCATCCGGGTGATGCCGATTATGATGAACGTCGGCGAATCCGCCGGATACGCGGTGGCCCTGGCCCTGCGGGAAGGCAAGAAGCTGGATGAGCTGGCGGCGGAGGAGCTGACGGCTTATCTGAAGGAAAAGTACAACGGCTGAGAGAAGAGGAGAAAGAAAAGCGATGACAAAAAATAAGAGTAAGCTGATTATGACCATCATCTCGCTGTGCTTTATTTTGTTCTTCCGGTTCATTCCGGCTCCGGAGGGACTGTCCGTAACGGGCATGCAGGTGATCGGCCTGTTCATCGGCATTATGCTGATGTGGAACTTTGTGGGTATCGACTGGCCCAGCTTCCTGTGTATGGCCCTGCTGGCCCTGTACGGGATTATGACGCCCGCCAAGATCTTCCAGACCGGCATGGGCAACGCCACCATCAACTTCCTGCTGGTGTTCTTCATGCTGAGCCATGTGCTGAGCCAGGTGGGCTTCTCCCGCCGGGTGGCCATTTGGTGCATCACCAACAAGGTGGCCCAGAGAAGCTCTTGGGCGTTTGTAATTATGTTCCTGTTCGGCGCCATGTTTATGGCCTCCTTTATGTCCCAGACGGCGGCCCTGCTGATCTTCCTTCCCATCGCGGAGCAGATCTTTAAAGAACTGGATTACCATCAGGGCGACCGGGTTCCCCAGATGCTGGTTTTGGGCCTGGGCATTGCCGTGGGCATCGGCTCCGCCAATACCCCTCTGGGCCATGCCATCATCCTGATCCCGCTGCAGCTTTTGACGGAGCAGACGGGCCAGACGGTGAACATTGTTTCCTACAGCATCTTCGGTATCGCTACCGGCCTGCTGATTTTCCTGTTCGTCATCCTGATGTACCGTTTCCTGTACCGGCCGGATCTGTCCAAGATGAAAGGCTTTGACGTGAAGTCCCTGCGGGCGGAGATCAAGCCTATGACCAAGCAGGAAAAGATCGCCTGCACCATGTTCATCCTGGTGATTATTATCTGGATCCTGCAGGGCTTCCTGGGCGACATTTGGCCTTCGGTAGGCGGCTATCTGTCCGGGCTTGGCAACGCGGTTCCGGTTATGATCGTGGTAATTCTGCTGTGCGTTTGGGAAGTGGACGGCAAGCCGATTATGGACTACAAGGAGTCCATCACCAAGGGTGTGCCGTGGAGCGCTTTGATGTTTAACGCGGCGGTTCTGGTTATCAGCGGCGCCCTGACCCTGGATGAGGTGGGCATCTCCGATTTCCTGGTTGCCAAGATTTCCCCGCTGGTACAGGGCATGGATCCGGGGATCTTCATCCTGGCCATTTCCGTCCTCTGCGTGCTGGCGACCAACTTTGCTTCCAACACGGTGTGCGCTACGGTATTCTACACCATCTCCGCTCCCATCGCGCTGGCTATGGGCAACGTGAATATGGTAGCCCTGGCTTCCGTAATCGGCGCTGCGGCTTCCTACGCCTACGCTACGCCGCCCGCTACCATGCCGATGGCGGTTGTGGCCGGTACCGGCTGGGTGGATGTGAAGGATATGTTTAAGTACGGCGGCCTGGCGGCCATCGGCAGTATGCTGATTCTGGCCCTGATTGGTTACCCCATCGCGGCGGCTGTTCTGTAAAACAAAAAGAAGAGAAAGAAAAGAAGGGTATCCCTCGGTCCGGGGGATGCCCTTTTTTCCGGAGGAACCTCCCTCTGGGAACTAAAAATTCGACATGGATAGTTTAACGGCGGATTCCAAAGGGGAGGAAAGCGCAGGATAGTTTGACGGCGGACTCCGAAGGGGAGGAACCGCTTTTTTTGGTCATATTGCATATAAAGCCGTATGGGAGAGGGCGCCACACCGCTTAATCGGAGATTTTTGCAAATTAAGCGGTGGCTTCCTTGAAAAAAGACGGCTTTTTTTGAAGGTTCTTCTATTTAAGCGGTTGGAGGTGGGGGGAAGTACGGATTACATTGAAAAAATTGTAAAAAATCCGTAGTCCTCCTATGGCGGCTGCCGGAAAGGGACCGGCGCCAGCCGCGGAAACACTTTCCGCCGCCCCGCCGGGGCCGTGCAGGCCGGAACCGCCTAGCAAGAGCCGCCGAAAGCAGGAGCCGCCGAAAGCAGGAGCCGCCGCCCCGCCGCCCGCCAAAGCCGCCGGAGCGCATCTCCGGCGGCTTGCTACCCGCTGTCCTGGAATTATTTGTGCTTCACCACGGCGATGCCAGCGTCCAGCAGATCCACAGGCTGGCCTTCGTCCGGCCGGGGGCCGTAGTAATCTTTGGCGCACTCCACCATCTCCCGGTTGATTAAATCCTCGTGGGCGCTGTAGGCGACGGCGCACATGGGGATAAAGTCGCCGCCGGGCGCCATAATGGAAAAGGTATCCCGGATGTTCTGGCGGATTTCTTCTTCGGTTACGTTGGGACGGCCGAAAAGCTGGATGTCCAGCGCCCCCACCATGGTCAGGCGGCCGCCGTATTTCTTCTTCAGGTCTGCGATGTCGTTGGAGACATGGACTGGGTTGGTGGCGCCGATGCCAATTTCCTGCATATCGTCCAGGATGGAGCGGAAGTAGCCGCAGTTGTGGTGCTCGTAGATGACGCCCTGGGACTGGACGCTTTCCACCACCCGCTTCAGGTGCGGCTTGATAAGCTTCCGCCAGGTTTCCGGCGCCATAAACAGGTTCTTGTTGTTGCCGTAGTCATCGTGCATAACCAGCACATCCGGCTTGTAATACTGGATGGCCCGCTCGTGGAGGCGGATTTTGTGATCCGCGATGGCGCCGAAGAAGTCGTAGCAGGCTTCCGGCTCCTCTACCAGCGCGCAGAGGGCGTCCTCAAAAGGCATAATGGAAAACAGGCGCTCCCACAGGCCGAAGCCGATGGTAATGCGGCTGAAGCGGCGATCCCGGTCCCAGCCGGCGGTATCCTTGGCCGCATGGCCCTCCCAATCCAGTTTATCCAAATCCGGGAAGGTCAGCACCTCTTTCCAGCGGGTGATGTCCGTCAGCAGCGGGCAGCCGGGCGTCGGATTGCAGGCGGCGGTTTTTTCCTCCCAGGTCCAGCTCTGGCCGAACCAGTCCTTGTTGACGCCGGGAATCTCCGGCCGCTCGTTTACAAAATCGGTGCCCACCAGGAAAGCGGAATTAAAATCGGTCATAAAAGGCATGTATTCCGGTTCCTTGTGGCTGTAGACCAGCTGCATGTTTTCTTTTAAGGTGATCATAAAGCATCCTCCCGTTGTGTTTTACAGCCTGCAGTCTGTTTTCTGCTTTCACTGTATCATAAGAGGGGGCGTAGGACAAATTCCGAAAGAGTGTTGCCATACAGGATTGGTATGGGTGCGGCGAAAGGGGCGGTGGCCGGAGGGCGGCAAGTGTGGTAAGATAAGAACGGATACAAAAGATGCCTGCGCCGGAGGTTGGGCGGCGCGAGGGCGCCCGGAGGGGGAGGGATTATGGAAACAGGAAGGTTTGTGCTTCGCAATCTGAATTTTCAGCAGGCGCTGGCTTTTTTTGCCGCCGTGGAGTGCGGCAGCTTTGCGCGGGCGGCGGAAAAGCTCTACACCTCCCAGGCGGCGGTGAGCCGCATGATTGGCCGCCTGGAGCAGGAAACCGGCCTAATTTTGTTTGTGCGCAAATCCAGGGAAAGCATTCCCACGCCGGCGGGCCGGCTGCTGTACCGGGAATGGAAGGCGGCGGTCCGGCAGATGGAGGACGCGCACCAGGCCGCATGGGAGATGCAAAAGGGGCTGGTGCGCCAGCTGCGCATTGGCTGCGTGGAGATGAAGCAGAGTCTTTCCTACCATGTGGCGCTTTTGGACTATTTTGAAAAAAGGCATCCGGAATACATGGTCCAGCTGGAGTGCCGGCGGACGGAAAACATTGTGGAGCGGATGCTGACCGGCGAGCTGGATCTGGTGATTCTGAACGCCTTTGAGGGACGGCATCTGGAGACCCTGGGAGTGCAGGTCCGCCCGCTGTTTCAAGCAGAGTGCGCGGTCTTCCTCCATCCCTCCCATCCGCTGTACGGAAAGCCGGAGATTGGCCTGGAGGATTTTGCCGGGTACGATTTTACTCTGTTTGGCTCCGAGTACATCCTGGCGGCGCCGGTGCTTCAGGATTTCTGCCGGAGCGCCGGGCTGACCTTCCGCAACTTGTATATGGAATCGGATTTCGGCCAGGCGGCGGTTTCCTTTGTGCGGAAAACCGGCTTGTTCCTTTCGGAGGGGGTTTTTGAGGAAGGGCAGCTGGGGGAGGCGCGGCGGCTTCCGCTTCCGGCGTTTCAGGCGGGACTGGTATTGGCCTGGGATCGAGGGGAAATGCGGGAGCCGGTGCGGGTGATGCGCCGTTTCGCGGAGGAAATACGGCAAAAGAAACTGACAAATTTAGAGGGAAAACAGCACGGGACAAGAAACGAAAAATAATTCACAAATATTTCACACAAAATTAGCACTCAAGGCTTGACAGTGCTGATAATTGGTGCTATAACATAGTCAGAACGAAAGGAAGGGATCCGAAAGGATCTTCCCCATAGATTTCCCGGCCGGGCGGCCGGAAAACCCGTTCTGGAAACACAGTATGTGGAGAGAAACCGCGGGAACCGCGGCGGACTGAAGAAAGAATGGAGGCATGACTTATGTTAGTACCGAGCATTTTTGGAGAGAACCTGTTTGACGAGGATTGGATGCGTTTTCCGTTTGACCAGTTTGAGAAGGCGTTTTGGGGCAATCGGAACCCGCTGTACGGCAAGAACGCCCGGAACCTGATGAAGACGGACGTGCGGGAGCAGGAGGGCAGCTACGAGCTGGATGTGGATCTGCCGGGCTTTAAGAAGGACGAGATCCAGGTGGAGCTGGAGAACGGCTATCTGACCATCTCCGCTTCCAAGGGCCTGAATAAGGACGAGAAGGATAAGAAGGGCCAGTATATCCGCCAGGAGCGCTACGCCGGATCGATGCAGAGAAGCTTCTATGTAGGCGACGCCGTCACCCAGGAGGACATTAAGGCCAAATACGAGGATGGAATCCTGCGGCTGAGCATCCCCAAGAAGGAGGCTCCGGAAGTGGAGACCAAAAAGACCATTGCCATTGAAGGCTAAGCACTTCCGCCCGTCTAGGAAAGGCGGAAATGGATGAAACCCGGATTTCCCGGAGGGCCCGGGAGGAAAGCGCCAAGGGGCGCGTTCCTCCCGGGCCCTTTTTGCTGTGCGGAAGGGCGGTATACAAAGAACTTGACATTTAACCGCTGAGAGAGGACAATAAAACAGAGGCTGTAACAGGGAGAGGGAGGAAAAATGGGGGAAAAGCGGATCGGATATTTGGACATTGCCAAGGGAATCGGGATGATCTGTATCATTTTGGGACATTTTGGTATTGGACGCCTAAATTCCTTTGTCTTTACATTTCATGTGCCTATTTTTTTCTTGATCAGCGGTTATTTGTTAAACGACCGGCGTTC
>CALWEC010000226.1 GCA_944376945.1 uncultured Lachnospiraceae bacterium
ACTCAATCCCCATAGACGCCGGCCAGAATCTGTGCGGTAGCGGCTTTCCGGCATCGCTCACAGAGCGTCTCCGGTTCCTGGCCAGACCGCCTGGCGGCCATTTCCAATTCCTCGCGGGTGCCGATCACGTTTCCGCAATGGGCACAATGGATAAGCTGAAATGTTTTGCCCCAGATGGTCCGGGTATCCTCCATCTCCGCAACGGGGATCGCCTGGGTGGGGCAAACGCTGGCGCAGGCGCCGCATCCCACGCACACGGGGCTTGCCTCATGATAGGGGGTAGCAATCTCCTTCAGGACACCGCGGTTGACCGTGGAGATGGCCCCCACGCTCAGTTCGGCGCAGGCCCGGACACACAATCCGCATAGGATACACTTGCCCGTCTCCGCCGCCGTAAGGCGCGGAAGTTCCGGGGCTTGATAAATCCGGCACAGGGCGGCAATCCGCGGACTGTCCGGGGCCCGCTTGCGCAGCAGGGCCAGCACCATTCCCCGCTCCCTGCGGACCCGCTCACTCTCCGTCTCCACAACACACTCCCGCTGGATGGGATAGACGCAGGAAACCACAATCTTGGGGCCACGCCCCTCGTCCACCTCCACAAGGCACACCCGGCAGCAGCCCTGGCCGGCCAGGGCGGGATGGTGGCAGAGCGTGGGGATCTGGATCCCGTTGCGCCGGGCAACCTCCAGAAGAAACTCCCCTTCCTCACAGGCACAGATCTTGCCATTGATGGTAATGTTCATAGCTCGGCCCTCCCTTTTGCCTCCACCGCGTCAAACCGGCAGGCCTCCCGGCAACTGCCGCAGACGATACAGCGGGAATTGTCGATGACATGAGGCTCTTTAACCTTGCCGGAGATGACGCCGGCAGGGCAGGCCCGCTGGCAGGCGCCGCAGCCCACACACTTATCCGCATTGATCTCAAATCGGGTGAGAGCCGTACAGACGCCGGCGGGGCAACGGCGCTCCTGGATATGGGCCTCGTACTCATCCCGAAAATATTTCAAGGTCGTCCGCACCGGGTTGGGGGCAGATTTCCCCAAAGCGCAGAGGGATGCGTCCTCCAGCGTATCGCAGATCTGCTCCAGCAGCTGCAGGTCGCTCTCCTGTCCCCGGCCCTCACAGATATCCGTGAGGATGGCCAGCATATGCCGCAGCCCTTCCCGGCAGGGGGTGCACTTACCGCAGGATTCCTCCGAGAGGAATTTGATGTAATAACGTGCCACCTCCACCATGCAGCTGCGGTCGTCCATGACAATCATGCCGCCGGAACCCATCATGGCGCCCCGGGCCTTCAGCGTGTCAAAGTCCACGGGCAGATCCAGCATATCCACCGGGATACAGCCGCCGGAGGGGCCGCCGGTCTGGACGGCCTTGAAGGGGCGGTTGCCCTTGACACCGCCGCCGATGTCATAGATCAGGTGGCGTAAGGTGGCGCCCATGGGGACCTCCACCAGGCCGGTGCGCTTGACCTTGCCCACCATGGCGAAGACCTTTGTGCCCTTGGAGCCTTCGGTACCCAGTTTGGCAAATTCTGCCCCGCCCCGGTCCAGGATCACCGGCACGTTCGCCAGGGTCTCCACATTGTTGAGCACCGTGGGGCAGTCCCATAACCCCCGCTGGACCGAGCGGATATATTTGGCGCGGGGCTCCCCCACCCGGCCCTCGATGGAGGCCATCAAGGCGGTGGATTCTCCGCAGACGAACGCGCCGCCGCCCCGGACCACGCTGAGCTTCAGCCGCCGGTCCGATCCCAGGATGCGCTCGCCCAGGATGCCCTTGGCCTCTGCCTGTTCAATGGCCATCTGCACGTTGTGGACCGCCAGGCCGTACTCGTCCCGGATATAGAGGAAGCCCTCCTCTGCCCCAATGGCCAGGGCACAGATGGCCATGCCCTCCAGGACGCTGTGAGGGTCGCCCTCCAGGATGGAGCGGTCCATAAAGGCACCGGGATCGCCCTCATCCCCGTTGCAGGCCACATATTTGGGGAAGCGGTCCAGCACCATGGCCGAGCGCCATTTGGTCCCGGTGGGAAAACCGGCGCCGCCGCGCCCCCGGAGGCCGGAAGCCTCCACCTCCCGGACAATCTCCTCGCCCGTCATGGACAGAGCCTTTTTCAGCGCGCGGTAGCCCCCGTGGGCCACGTACTCCTCTACACTGGAAGGTTCTATTTTGCCGATATTCCGCAGAGCCACCTTCTTCTGGGAGGCGTAGAAGGGGTTTTCATGCTGGCTGCGCACCCGCTGTCCCGCATCGTTTTTGTAGAGGAGACGCTCCACCGGCTCACCGGTCCGGATGGTCTTTTCCACAATCTCCTCCACGTCCTTCACCTGGACCTTGTAATAGGTGATATCGTCGGGCAGGATTTGGACCAGAGGGCCATTCTCGCAGAAGCCGTTGCAGCCGGTCTCCTTGACCACACACTCCACCGGATGGTCCGTGCCAGCCAAGAGTTCCCGGAAGGCCTCGGCCACCTTTTTGCTGCCGTTGGCCAGACAGCCGGTTCCGCAGCAGACCAAGATTGTCTTGCTCAAGACTGCCCCTCCTTTCTGTACCGCGCCAAGATCTCCGGCAGGCGCTCCATGGTCACCTTACCGTAGTAGGTATCGTCCACCACCATCACCGGGGCCAGTGCGCAGGAGCCCAGGCAGTTGACCAGTTCCAGGGAGAACTGTCCGTCCGCGGAGGTCTCTCCCGCTTGGATCCCCAGCAGGCGCTCCACGCCGCCCACCAGGTTCACGGACCCACGGATATGGCAGGCTGTGCCATCGCAGAGTTTGATAATGTGACGGCCCTTGGGCTTGAGGCTCAGGGCCTTATAGAAAGTGGCCATGGCGTATAGGCTAGACAGGGGACAGTCCAGATACTCCGCCAAGGCCTCCATCCCCTCCCGTGGAATATAATTGAAACGGCGCTGCATGTCCTGAAGGATCGCCAGGCTGTAGCGCTGCTGTGCCGGATAGCTGTGCAGGATATCCGCAATTCCCTGCAGATCGATTTGCACCGGCCTCACCGCCTTTCTTTTTTACTGATACGCTGTCGCTGCCGCGTACCGGGCACCCGTTCAGCCCCCGGCCACCACCGGGAAGATCTGCACCGTGTCCCGGTCTGCCAAGGGAGTATCCAGCCCCTGGAGGAACTCGATCCGCCGCCCGTTAACCATGACAATCACCCGCTCCCCCAGGGCGTTTCCCTCTGGGGAGAAAAATTCCTCCCGGAAAGCTTGGCCGAATCGCTGGCTCAGTTCCTCACCCAGTTTGGCCACCGTCTCCGGCGCGGGGCAGGCCATCTCCTTGCAGCCCGCGTATTTTGTTTCCCGAAGATACGCAAAAAACCGAACAGTCATGTAAAGTCCCTCTCCCAACCGGGCCGGGAAAATTTCCCGGCCCGGACAGTACGCTTATTGTAGATGCAGTTGTTCCAGTTTTTCCGGTGTGGGGATGCCCTCCGCCGTCCAACCGCGGACGGCGTAGTACTCCGAGAGCATGGTGTACAAGTCGTTGACCTTCCCCTCCGCCGGGCCGCTGGGCAGTTTTTCCCGTAGCAGACGGGGCGGCAGGGTATCCTTCTCCACCCCCGCAGCAATGTTGAACTGCTTCTCCAGGTTCCAGATCCGCTCGCCCTTGAGGAGGATCTCCTCATCGCTCTCATTGCTTCCCACAGCCTCCCGGTACTGGGCAGCCACTTCCGGCAGGCCGATGGCGAAGGTGGTGAACAGGCAAATGCCTGTGGCATCCACCAGGGCCGTCAGATCCTGGAAGGTCTTGAGCATTCCGGCCTTGCCCTCGGTGACCAGGGGGTCCATCTTCACCGGCAGGCCCAGCACTTCCGGGGAGATCATATAGCCCCGGACATGGCAGCCGCCCCGGTTGGAGGTGGCGTACTCCAGGCCGATGCCCTGGATCGCGCGGCCGTCATAGGCAGGTACTTCTTGCTTCTTCACAGACATGGACAGTTCCGGATGGCCGTATTTCTCCGCCATGCGGTAGGACCCAAGGCCCATGATCTTGCCGAAGCCTTCGCCCTTACAGGTCATCTCCACAGCCTTCACCATGGCCGCGGCATCCCCGAAGCGCAGGGGAAAACCGATATCCTCCTGGGGGATCGCGCCCATTTCATAGAGTTCCATGGCGCAGGCTATGGTGGAGCCCATGGTAATGGGGTCAATGCCGTACTGATTGCAGAGGAAGTTGGCATCGCATACCGCGGCCAGGTCGTTGATGCCGCAGTCGGCGCCGAAAGACCAGCCCGCCTCGTACTCAGGGCCCTCGCCCTTGGACTTAAAAGGACCGTCCTTGATTTCAACCGCGCGGCCGCAGCCGATGGAGCAGCCAAAGCATCCTTTGTTCCGCACCAGGTACTTGGCGGCCAGGGTCTCACCGGAGATGTCGTCCGCCTGGTCAAAAACCGATCCATCCCGGCCATTGCGCAGCGGCAAGCCGCCGGAGGCGTTGACGATGTTCACCAGGATCTGGGTGCCGTAGGCGGAAAGGCCGGCGCCGGTGACCGGATGGGCCTTGAGCTTCTCCCGGGCATTCATGCAGGTCTGGAAGAAGGTCTCCGGCCGGGCCACCGTGATCGAGCCGGTACCCCGGACCGCCACGGCCTTGAGTTTTTTGGAGCCCATCACCGCGCCAATACCGCCCCGGCCAGCGGCCCGGTGCTTATCGTTCATAATCCCGGCAAAGAGGCATCCGTTCTCCCCGGTGGGGGCGATGCAGGCAATCCGAAACTCGTCCCCCAGTTCCTGGAGCAGGGTATCCGTCGTCTCAAACACGTCCTTGCCCCATAAGTGAGAGGCGTCACGGAGTTCTACCGTGCCGTCGTTGATGTACAGATAGACCGGGTGGTCGGATACATCCTCGAAGATGATGCCGTCATACCCAGCGAATTTGAGTTCGGGCCCGAAGTGACCGCCGGAGTTTGCTGCGCCAATGGTCCCGGTGAGGGGAGCTTTGGCCACCGCGTTGTAGCGGCCGGAGGAGGTGGCGCAGGTGCCGGTGAGAGGGCCGGTCATAAAGATCAGCTTGTTGTCCGGTCCCAGAGGATCACAGTTGGGATCGCACTCGTCACAGTAATATTTGGTGCCCAGCCCCCGGGCGCCCACATATTCCTCGGCGCTCTTTTGGTTCAGCGGCTCCTTGACGATGGTTCCCTTGGCCAGGTTGACCCGCAGGATGGTTCCCACATATCCGTTACCCATATCTCACACCTCCATTCCCATGGCCGCCACAATCTTGTCCGCCGTCCGTTTTTTGCGCGGGTCCAGGCGGTCCGCGTCCTCATAAGCCAAAGCGCCGCCGGGGCAGTAGCGCACACACTTGGGATCCCCGCCGCACTGGTCACACTTGAAGACCCTCCGCAGCCGGGGGGAGTAGGACATGTTGCCCAGGGCGCAGGCGCTGGTACAGAGTTTGCAGCCGATGCACCGCTCATAATGGATGGTCACAACGCCGTCCTCATTCCGGCTGATGGCATGGACGGGACAGACCTTCATGCAGCTGGCATCCTCACACTGCTGGCACACCACCGGTACCGCCAGGGTGGCCGCCTCGTATTCCAGCACCGTGATATTGGCCAGGCGAGGGCTGAACTGCTGATAGTGCCCGAAGGAGCACACCAACTCGCATGTGCGGCAGCCGATGCACTTCTCGGGTCTGACGATCAATTGCTTCATAGTCTTTCTCCCTGTCCCCCGGACAGGGACTCACCTCCTATCCTATTTTTCTTCCCCAAACCGGCCGGGGAGCGATGACTCCTGTACTTGTGTTGTCTCAGTTTTATTTTACAGGGCAGGTGAAGTCATGTAAATCCTATAAAGGCAAATTGGATATTGATTTTAGACATGAATTATTCTATAATTTCTAAAAGTAAAGCTGTTTAACAATGTGTTTTTTGTCGATTAAGCCAAAAGGAAAGGCCGTGAATACTGGGATTCTGCGGAATATCGAACTTATATTCGATCCATTTGCTTATTCCTTCAGGCTATGATTCAGCCAAATCCCACCGGGCCTTTTTCCTGCGTGTAGGAGTAGAGTACGCTATGACCCTTGATCAGATGCGGTATTTTGTCGCCGCGGCTCAGCTGCAGAATCTTTCCAAGGCGGCTGAGGCGCTTCATATCAGCCAGCCCTCCCTGTCCCGGAGCATCGCCCGGCTGGAAGCGGAGCTGGGTACCCCCCTGTTCTTCCGCCAGGGAAGGCGGGTCGTGCTGAATGAACCGGGCAGCCGGCTTCTTTCCAGCATTCAGGTGGTCCTGCGGGAGCTGGACGGCGCCCTGTCCCAGCTGCACACCTATGCCGGCGAGGAAGGCGCCCGGCTCTCCGTTGGGCTGTGCGATCCGGATGAGCCGGTTTCCGCCTGCCTGGCTGCTTTCTCTGCCGCCCACCCGCATACCACGCTGGACCTGGACTGTTCGATTGAAGCGAAGGAGACGCTGGACATCAATCAATATGACATGCTTCTATGTCCCGACACCGGGGAGTATCAACGGTTTCGAGGGATCCTGCTCCGGGAGGAGCGGTATCTGCTGGCCATAGCAGCCGCTCACCCTCTGGCGGAGCGCGCCGGGGTCCTGCCAAAAGATCTGGCGGGACAGCCCTTTGTCTTGCTCCGCCGCGGGCAGATGGGGATGGCGGATCCCTACGACCTCTGCGCCGGGCTCAACCTGGGGCTGCGCGCCGCCTGCGTCACCGATGACCGGGAACAGCACCGGCAGCTGGTGGCGGCCGGTGTGGGCCTGGGCTTCGTTCCAGAAGGCTGCGCTGGCCCTTATCGGGCTGATCCGGCGCTCCGCCTGCTTCCCATCCGGTGGGACAAATTCCGCCGCCGCTTAATGCTCTGCTTCAAGCGGGAGAAACGCCTCTCCCCAGTCGGTCACGCCCTTCGCGCCTTTGTGCTGGACTATTTTCATTTAAAGGCCCCCGGACCGAGCGGGACAATCTGATACTCCTGTTCCAGCAGGTCCATCCACATCAGCCGTCCGGCCAGAGGGCTGGGGCGGCCGCACAGGACTTTGAGCGCCTCAGCGGCCTGGACGGCCGCGCACAGCCCTGCCGTTGGAGAGAGGCTTCCCGGATCCCCATGGGCAGGGGTATCGGCCGGATAGAGCTGCTCCATGAGGCCGCTCTCCGGGAGGACCACCGCCGCTTGGGCATACCAGCCCCGGATGGCCCCATGGACCAGAGGGATACCAGCCTGACGGCAGGCTTGGGCCAGAATCCGCCGGGCCGCCGGACTGTCCAAAGCGTCCAGCGCCAGATCGTGGCCGGCGAGCAGGCCAGCCGCGTTGTCCGCTGTGAGAAAGCAGGGAGCGACATGCACCGTGACCTCCGGGTTCACCAGAGCGGCCCGGGCCCGGGCCGCTTCCGCCTTGGAGCGGCCCAGGTTCGTGCTGTCGGCCAGAAGCTGGCGGTTCAGATTGCTGGGGACAAACGTATCCCCGTCACAGACTGTGATTGTCCCCACACCCGCCCGAAGCAGGTGCTCCAGAAGGTATCCCCCCAGTCCGCCGCAACCGGCCAGAAACACCTTGCGTTTTTGTAGCAGCAGGCACTCCTCTTCCGTGAGGGGGCCCAGGTTCCGGATATAACGCTCCTGCATGGCCGTTCCACCTTTCATCAATTTTTAACCCCATTTTACCTTACCATTATTCCTGGTGAGTTTCTCTACATAGCGAAACCACCGTCTCGATCCCGCTGGTGCCAGGGAACATGTCCACGCACCGCACCCGCTCCGCCCGGTAGCCAGCCGCCAGAAAGGCCTCCAGATCCCGGGCCAGGGAGGTGGGCTTGCAGCTGATGTACACCATCCGCGCTGCCCCGTAGGCCAGGATCTTCTCCAAAGCCTTGGGATGGATCCCCTCCCGGGGCGGATCCAGCACCAGCCACTGGGGTTTTTCCTCCAGGCTGCCCAGCACCTTCAGCACGTCCCCGGCGAGAAAGCGGCAGTTGGCCAGGCCGTTTTCCTCCGCGTTCCGCCGAGCCGCCTCCACCGCCTCCTCCACAATCTCCACGCCAATCACCTGGTCCGCCACCGGCGCCAGCATTTGGGCGATGGTCCCGGTCCCACTGTACAGGTCGAACACCGTCCCGCCCCGGATTTCTCCCAAAAATTCCCGGGCCGTTCGGTACAGCACCTCCGCCCCGGCGGAGTTGGTCTGAAAGAAGGAAAAGGGAGTGATCCGGAACCGGAGCCCCAGCAGTTCCTCGTAAAAGAAATCCTGCCCGTACCGTACACGCAGGGTATCGCACCGGACCACATCCGCCACGCTGCCGTTTTCCCCGTGGAGGATGCCGGCGATACGCCCCTCCAGGGGCAAGGCCAGCAGCCGGGCCCCAAAGTCTTCCTCCACCGTATAGCCGGGGGCCGTTACCAGCAGGATCAGGATCTCCCCGGTTTTCCAGCCTTTTCGGACCACCAGGTGCCGCAGGATCCCCTCCCGCTGCCGTTTCCGGTAAAAGGGGACGCCCTTTTCCGTAAAATAGTCCAGCGCCGCCCGGAGGATCCTTCGGTAATCCCCATCCACAATCCGGCAGCCGTCCACCGTGGTAATATCGTAGAAGCTGCCCTTCCGGTGCATCCCTAAAGTCAGAGGGCCGCCTTTGGTTTCATCCCCAAAGGAAAATTCCATTTTATTCCGGTACTCCTGGGGCCGGGGGCTGGGCAGGATCCCTTCAAAGGGGAAGCCTTCCCCCAGGACCGGCGCCAGCAGCCTTTGGATTTGTTCTTCCTTCAGTCTCAGCTGAGCCGGGTAGGGCAGGGTTTGGTAGGCGCAGCCGCCGCAGACGCCAAAGTGGGGGCAGGGGGACGGGATCTCCTGCGGCGCAGGCTCCAGCACCTGCTGCAGCCGCCCTTCCAGACGCCGTTCTCCTGCTTTGGTGACCACCGCCGAAACCCGCTGGCCCGGCAGCACGTTTTTTACCGTCATACTCCGCCCGTCTACCGTAAGAATACCTTTGTTGGGGAAGTGGAGCCGCTCTACCCGGCCCTCCACCAGGGTTCCTTTTTTCATAGGTTTCCTCCGCAAAAGGGCCGCCGCATTTCTGCGGCGGCCCACTGTTCTTTCTGTCTTTTTCCTTTACTCTTCCGGATCGTTCTTTTCCGGCTCCTGAGCCTTTTCCTCTTCTTCGTCCTCGTCAAAGAATTCGTCCGCGTCCTCATCGTCAAAATAGATGTCGTCGTCAAAATCGTCGTAATCATCCTTGATGAAGAAACGGTATACCGCGTAAGCAATGGCCGCTACCACGGTCACAACTCCCACAATCGCCAGAATCAGGCAGACCGTCCTTTTGGTCTTCTGATCCTCCTCCTGCCTGCGCAGAAGGCTGTTTAACTTACTGGCCGCCAGCATTTCTTCTACTTTTCCCATGGTACCTATTCACCCTTTCCTGGATCGATTTATAAAAGGGAGCCCTCTCTTTTCACACGAGCCCTTTTATATGAGAGTAGTATACCATCTTTACGGAAATTTTACTATAAAAACCTGATAAAATTTCCAAATATTTTCTTTTTCCCGTCAGACCTTCACCAGCTTGGCAAAGGAGGCAAACAGCTTTTTCTCCCCCACCCGGTCAAACCGGACGGTTACCTCGAAATCCCGCTTGCCGTTTTCCACTTCCAGCACTGTGCCCTCTCCAAATTTTACATGGCGCACCCGGTCGCCCTTTCCATAGTCCAGCTGGGAGGCCTTCTCCGCGGAAAAGGTCTTGCCCAGGTAAGCGGCCGTCGTCTGGGAAGTCAGCACCACCGGCTTAGGCCGGTACGCGCCTCCGTGGCCCTTTTCCAGGGCCGCCAGGCCGGTTTTCACCGTTTCCTTCTCCCGCCCGGCCAGCAGGGACTTGGGGATTTCCTCCACAAACCGGGAAACCCGGCTCATCCGCGTCTCCCCGTTGATCATCCGCTGGCGGGCGGAGGTCAGGGTCAGTTCCTTCATGGCGCGGGTGATGCCCACATAGCAGAGACGCCGCTCCTCCTCCAGATCCGAAGGGTCCTCGGAAAAGATGGAAAGGCTGCTGGGGAACAGGCCGTCCTCCATCCCGCACAGGTACACCCGGGGGAACTCCAGCCCCTTGGCGCTGTGCAGGGTCATCAGCACCACCCGGTTCTCCGCGCCGTCCAGGCTGTCCACCTCCGCCACCAGCGCCACCTCCTCCAGGAAGCGGCCCAGGGCTTCCGGATCCTCCGGCTCGTCCCCCAGCTCCGCCGCCTTATTCACCAATTCCTGGATATTTTCCAGCCGGGTCTGGGCCTCTATGGTGTCTTCCTCCTCCAGTTCCTTCCGGTATCCGGTGGCCTCCAGGATGGTTTCCAGCAGGTCCTTCACCGTCAGGAACGGGGCCTGGCTGCGGAAATTTTGGATCTGCCCGGTAAATTCCCGGATTTTCCCTGCCGATTTGCCCAGGGCCGGGATCTGCTCCGCCTGCTCCAGGGCCTGGTAGAAGGAAATCCCCCGGCTGCCGGCGTAGGCCGCCACCTTGTTGATGGAAGTCTGGCCAATCCCCCGCCGGGGCACGTTGATAATCCGCTGCACCGCCAGGTCGTCCTGCCCGTTGTCCACCGTCTTCAGATAGCAGAGCAGGTCTTTAATCTCCTTGCGCTGGTAAAAGTTTACGCCGCCCACCAACCGGTACGGCAGGTTGTGGGCCACACATTTTTCCTCCAGGATACGGGACTGGGCGTTGGTCCGGTAGAGCACCGCGCACTGGCCGTAGGGATAGGTATCCTTGTGCTTCTGGATGTCCCGGACAATGGCGTCCGCCTCCTCGTAGGCAGTGTCATACCGCCGGACGGAGACCTTGACCCCTTCCTCGTTCTCCGTCCACAGGGACTTTTCCTTCCGCCCTTCGTTGTTCTGGATCACCGCGTTGGCCACCTGAAGGATGTTTTGGGTGGAGCGGTAGTTCTGCTCCAGCCGGATCACCTTGGCCCCTGGGAAGGTTTCCTCAAAGCTTAGGATGTTCTGGATATCGGCTCCCCGAAATTTGTAGATGGACTGGTCGTCGTCCCCCACTACGCACAGGTTTTTGTGGGCCGCCGCCAGCAGGGACAGAAGGCGGAACTGGGCGGTGTTGGTATCCTGGTATTCGTCCACCATAATATACCGGAACCGCTGCTGATAGTAGGCCAGCACGTCCGGCTCCCGCTGGAACAGCTCCACCGTCTGGGTCAGCAGGTCGTCAAAGTCCATGGCGTTGTTCTGCTTCAGCTCCCGCTGGTATTCCGCGTAGATCTCATAGATCTGGGTTTTCCGGAAATCCCCCGCCGCCTGCTTTTCAAAGGCATGGGGGGAAACCAGCTGGTTTTTGGCGGCGGAAATCTGAGCCAGCATAGCCTTCTCCTTGTAAAGCTTGGGATCCCGGTCCAGCTTCTTCAGCACCTGCTTCATCAGCGTCTTCTGATCGTCGCTGTCGTAGATGCTAAAATTGTTGGTATAGCCCAGCAGATCCGCGTACCGCCGGAGGATCCGCACGCACATGGAATGGAAGGTGGAAACCCAAACCTGGCTGCCTCCCTCTCCCACCAGGCCGTCCACCCGCTCCCGCATTTCCGCCGCCGCCTTATTGGTAAAGGTGATGGCCAGGATATTCCAGGGAGCCACCTGCTTTTCGTGGATCAGGTAGGCAATCCGGTGAGTCAGGGCCCGGGTTTTGCCGGATCCGGCCCCGGCCAGAATTAAAACCGGCCCCTCGGTGGCAAAGACCGCCTCCCGCTGCCGGTCGTTTAAGGTATCGTAAATGGTGCTCATGCAATCTCTCCTTTAATGTTCTATGTGCCTCCTGGAACCGCTCACGGCAAAAGCAGAGTTTCGCAAGCGAAACTCTGCTTTTTGCTTTTCCGCGTCCAAGTCTATCCTCCGCGCCGGGCCGTACCTATCCCCGCAGCTTCTGGCCGCAGTTGGGACAGAAATTGGCGCCGCCCACCGCCGTCCCGCAGTTGGGGCAGAAGTTGGGTCCTTCCCCGGAGGACGCCTGCCCTTTGGCCGGGGCCTTGCCGGCAAAATTCTCCCGGATGGCCTGCCGGGCCATTTCCTGGACCTCCTCCGGATAGGAGACATTCTGAATAAAAAAGCCGTCGATGGCCATGCCAATGTCCCGCATTTCCATGTCCAGATCCTCGCAGATGCCCTTGGCAATCTCCCCGGAGCTGGCCTGCAGGTGGAAAATGTCCTTTCCCTCCTGGACCACCCATTTCATCAGCAGCGGATCCAGGCTGGAAGCCACCCGTTCCCGCACGTCCTCGATGGTATAGCGCTGGCGGATCCCCGCCATCTGATCGATCAGGGCGATGGAATCGCAGACCCGGCACTGGAAGGTGCCAAAAGCCCGGATGGGCAGGCCGCCGGGAAGCTCCGGCACCGGGATGGTAATGGCGCCCCGGGTCCCCCACTTGACCGTAAAGTCCTTGGTATTTACAAACAAAACTTCGGCCCGCAGATCCGACCGGATGCCAAAATGGAAGTTTTTCAGGGTGGAAAGCACCGGGACAATATCCGATTCCACATCGTAGCTGCCCTCGTCCTGGAAAATCCCTTCGATTTTCCCATCCGACAGGAAAATGGCGTCCTGCCCCGCCCGGATGACCAGGCGGCTTCCTTTTTTGATCTCCGTGTCCGGCCACTTCCAAAAAATGGTCTCGTTGTCAAACTCTTCCCACTCTATGACAGTGGGGCCGCCGAACAGTCCCATTTCTTACTTCCCCAGCTTGGCCTTCAGGGCCGCCAGCTCGTCCTCCACCGCGGAGGTAGGGGCTTCGTCGTATTTTTCCGTCAGCGACTCGATGCCGTCCGGGTCGGAGGCGGTCCGGTTCAGCTCTGCCATGGCGTTGGCCTCGTCCAGCATTTTGTCCGCCTTGGCCTCCATCCGCTCAAAGGCGGACAGGTTTTCCTGGCTTCCCGCCACGCTGGCGCTGATCTGGTTGATCCGCTCCTGGGTCTTGGCCACGGCCACCTTGGCCTTCACCGCGTCCCGGCGGGCGTTGAGATCCGCAATATCCTTGCACAGCTTATCGTGCATCTGCCGCATCTTGGAGGCGTTTTCCGCCGCCGCCGCGTAGGTCTGCGCCAGGCTGGCGCGGTTTTCCGTCAGCTGGCCCTTCTTCTCCAGGAACTTTCTGGCGTCCCCGTCGTTCCCGGCCAGAATGGTCTTTTCCGCGTATTTCTGCATTTTGGCGATCTCTTCGTCGCAATCGTCCAGCGCCCGTTTGGCCCGGGTCTCCTCCGCCATAATGGAAGCGGTTTCCGCTTTCACCTTGCCCAGGTCGTCCTGCAGGTTCCGCAGGTACTGGTCGATCATCTTGGCCGGATCTTCCATTTTATCCAGCAGCGCGTTGATATTGGCGGACATAATATCCGAAAAACGTTGAATAATTCCCATAATTCATCCTCCTTGACGGCAGTCTTTTCTTCCGGTCTGGCTGTCCCACAGTTTTATCCATCATATCATACTCCGCAGGCTCTGTCCATGGATCTTTTCCGAAAATCCACCGAAAATCTTCCGCTCTTTTTTCGTTGCCAGCCGCCGGATTCCATGCTATACTACTTCCGGCCGGGGATCCCGGCTTTTTATCTGCCGGCGGAAAGCCGGCCTTCCATTTTCCCTTCAGAAAGGAACCGCCATGCTTGCTTTTGCCGCTGCCGCCTTTTATCTGCTTTTCTGCCTGTACCTGTTTTTCCGCGGGCTCCGCTGGACCCGGGCCTGTTCCGCCTTCTTTGGATCCCGGTACTTCCAGATCCCGGCGGGGGTGGTGTACTGGCTGCTGGCCACCACGCCCCTTACGTCCTTTTGGCTGGCGGACACCCGGCTGGGATTCCCTCTGAAAGCCCTGGGCAACTATTGGCTGGGCACCTTCCTCTACCTGGTCCTGCTCCTGCTGCTGTGGGACGCCGCCTGCCTTCTTCTTTCTTGGACCCGGCTGCTCCCCCGGGAGCGGCTTCGGAGCCGGCGCTTCCAGGCCCTAAGCGGGGGAATCTTGCTCTTCCTCATCGTAAGCCTCAGCGTCTACGGCTCCATAGAAGCCGGCCGCCTGCGCCAGACGGACTACCAGGTAAACCTTGCCAAAGACGGCGGCTCCTGTTCCGGCCTGACCATCGCCCTGGCGGCGGACCTGCACTTGGGCTACAACACCAGCCCCCGGCGGGTGCAGAAGCTGGTGGATCGGATCAACGCCATGGAGCCGGACCTGGTTTGCCTGGCCGGGGATATTTTTGACAACGATTACGACGCCATCCCGGAGCCGGAACGGCTGGCCGCCATGCTGGCCGGTATCCAAAGCACCTATGGGGTCTATGCCTGCTGGGGCAACCACGACCTGGACGAGCCCATTCTCCTGGGCTTTACCTTTGACGGGGAGGCCCAGGAAGGGGACGCCCGGCTGCGGGGATTTCTGGACGCCGCCCACATCCAACTGCTGGAGGATGAGACGGTGCGGATCGCGGATTCCTTCTACCTGGCAGGGCGCAAGGATCCCAGCCGGGTCCGGAAAACCGAAGGGAACTCCCGCCTGTCCCCCAGCCAGCTGGTCCAGGGGCTGGATCCGGAAATCCCTCTGCTGGTGCTGGATCACCAGCCCAAAGAGCTTTCAGAGCTTGCGGAGGCCGGGGCGGACCTGGTGCTCTCCGGCCACACCCACGACGGCCAGCTGTGGCCCTTCTCCCTGCTGGTCCGCACTGCCTGGGAAAACCCCTGGGGCCGGCTGCAAAAGGGGAATATGACCTCGCTGGTCACCTCCGGAGCCGGGACCTGGGGCCCCAACATGCGGGTAGGGACCCGCAGCGAGGTGGTAAAGATCCGTCTGACATTTTCAGAAAATCCGCCGGAAACGGAGAATCCCAGCTTGTAATCTGGTTTCTAATACTATATAATGTAGGAATGGGGGTATCGATATGGCACATTCCGAAGAGTTTACCAAGCTGTTGGAAAAATTTGCGAAGCTGGCTTACATTAAGCCCTCCATGCTTCCCAATATCGACTTATACATGGATCAGGTAACCACCTTTATGGATGAAAAGCTGGCGGAATTTAAGCGCCATCCGGAGGACAAGATCCTGACCAAAACCATGATCAACAACTACACCAAAAACAACCTGCTGCCGCCTTCGGATAAGAAGAAATACAGCCAGGAGCATCTGCTGCTGCTGATTTTTATCTACTATCTGAAGAGCATCCTCTCCATCAACGACATCCAGGCCCTGCTGGAGCCGCTGAACCAGCAGTATTTTGGCAAGGAGGCCGGGGAAGGCCCCAGCCTCAAGGACATTTACCGGGATATTGTCCACCTGGAAACCCAGATGTTCCGCCCCTTCTACAAGGACATCCTGCGGAAGATCCAGCTGGCGGAGGGATCCTTTTTGGACATTCCCGAGGAATCCCGGGAATATCTCCAGACCTTCGCCCTCATCTGTATGCTGGGTTTTGACGTATACCTAAAAAAACAGATGATTGAGACGCTGATCGACGATCGGAAGGAAGACTAAATCCGTTTCCTGGCTTCCTCCGCCGCCGGCCCTTCCGCCCGGAGGAGCCGCTCCCGGTTCCTCCGGCTGGCAAAAGGGAGGGCAAACAGCAGTGCCTTGCACACATTGTCTCCAATCATACACATCCATACGGCCCGCAGGCCCAGTTCCCATTGGCCCACGCACAGGTACGTAAACAGGATCCGCACGCCCCACATGCCCAGGCTTTCCACCACAAAGGCATAGCGGGTGCGGCCCAGGCCGTAAAAAATCCCTTCCAACACCACCATCAATCCAAAGAAAGGCTCGGAAAGGGCCACCAGCCGCAGCATTTCCGCTCCCATCCCCACCACCTCCGGCACCGGGGAAAACAGGCGCATCATCGGGGCGGCTCCCACAAACAATATCAGGCCGCTGACGCACATGGCCGCCACCGTCAGCCACACGCACAGGCTGCCTACCGCCCGCAGCCTCCGGCCGTCCCCCTGGCCCCGGGCGCTGCCGATTAGGGCGGACGCCGCCGTGCGCAGGCCGTAGCCAGGCACATAGAAGATGGTCTCCGCCGTCACGGCGATGGAATGGGCCGCAAAGATGGTGGTACCCATGCCGGAGACCAGGCTGGCAAACACCACGTAGCCCAGGCAGGAAACCACGCTGGTGCCCAGCACCGGCAGCCCTACCTGGGCGCACTCTGCCAGCAGCCGCCGCTCCAGGGAAAAACCGGCCAGCCCCAGGCAAAGCTCCCGGTTCCGGCGGCAGGCCCGAAGCATCAGGACGCCGGACAGGGCATAGGAGACGGCGGAGGCGATGGCCGCCCCGGCCACTCCCAGGCCGGCGGTATAAATCAGCAGATAGTTCAGCACCACGTTAAGCCCGTTGGAGGCCAGGCTGATCCGCAGAGGCGTCCGGGTATCCTGCACCGCCCTAAGCGCCGCCCCCAGGACGGCGCTTAGGGAGCGGAACAGCATGGGCAGGCTGATGATAAAAAAGTACCGGGAGGCCTGGTCTTGGATGGCCGGCTCCGCCCCCATCCACACCGGGATCCAGGGGCACAGGGCAATGGAAGCCGCCCCCAGCGCCAGGCCGGACACAGCCGCCAGGAACAAGGCCTGCTGGGCCAGCTTCCGCACCTGCCGGGAATCTCCGGCCCCAAAGGCCCGGGAGGTAAGCACCAAAATAGCCGTGCCGATGGCTCCCGGCACGCTGTTGACCAGCCAGGTAATGTTGGTGGTAATACTCACCGAGGCGGTGGCCCGCTCCCCCAGCTGGCCCACCATAGCCGTATCCACATACTGAAGCAGCGTGGAAAGCATCTGCTCCAGGATGGTGGGAATGGCCAAAAGCAGGATGGTCCGCAGCAGCTGCGCCCGCTCCGGGGGCAGGGCCAGCCGCTTTTTCTTTCCGGCGTCCATTACCGTCCGCTGCCGGCGGCCGGAACGAAGCCGCCGGCAACCGTCCCTGCGCATCCGCCCTGGGGCGCGCCGGTGACCACCTCTCCCAAGGCCTTGGGATCGTCCCGGATGACCTCCCCTACCGAGGGCGCCTGGATGCGGCCTGCGGCAGGGTTTTTAATGCTGAGCACCGGCGCGGTCAGGGTGGCCTCCACCTCCGATTTTTCAAAGCACAGATCTGCCTCCTCCAGCTGGCAGTCCACCAGCCGCAGGTTCCGGCAGTAGCAAAGGGGCTGGGTGCCCAGGATCCGGCACCGCTCCAGGGTCAGGCCGTCCGAATACCAGGCCAGGTACTCTCCCCGGATTACGCTGTCCCGCACCACCACGTTTTTGGCGTGCCAGAAGGCGTCCTTGGTGTCCAAGCGGCAGTTTTCAAAAACGGCGTTTTGAATGTACTGGAACGAATACTTCCCTTTAAAATCCACGTCCGTAAACCGCAGGTTTTCCCCGCGCAGCATAAAATACTCGCTTTCCGCCGTACAGCGGCGCATTTCCACCTGGCGCGAGGACCAGCCGAACTCCGGGGAGCGGATGTCGCAGCCCTCCAGCACCACGTCCTGGCACTCCCGCAGGGCTTTGATCCCGTGCAGCTGGCTGTCCCGGATGGAAATATGGTCGGAATACCACAGGGCCGCCCGGCACAGCTCCGTCATCTCCGTGTCCCGGATTTCCAGCCGGTGGTCATGCCAAAACGGGTAGCGCAGGTTGCAGAACACGTGCTCCACCTGGACGTCGCTGCTCTCCTTTAAGGCGCTCTCCCCGTCCGCCGGCCCATCGAACGCGCAGTTTCTTACCAGGACGCCATGGCTCCCGTAAAGGGCCCGCTCCTGATCCATGGTCTGATTTTCTATCACCTGCATGATGCATCCTCCTTCTTTTGGTACATAAACAAAACCCTCTGGCATCCTGGGATACCAAAGGGCTTTCCGATTCAAACGTGCCTGGAGGGATTCGAACCCCCGACCCACGGCTTAGAAGTCACTTCGGTCTGTAGTTTTTTTAGCCCCCGGAACATCGTCTAAACACGCATTTTAATGGCTTTTCCGCCCTTAAAGAGTTTTCGGACGGATAACAAATACCGGCTAATATCATCTATTTTCACATGCTGTCTCTGGTATAAAATTAGCAGCACTCCCTGGCTGTGGCGATAGTTAAATAGATTGTTTTTATTATAAGCCAATCTCTTTCACCTGTCTACTGGAATTTAGCATCACAGAGCAACCGGAACGCTGTATTCCCCAAAGAAAAAGGCAACCCTCTCGGATTGCCTCCCTCTCACAGTGCCTTCGCCAGTGATTTTACCAACTCCGCCATTTGAGGATTCTGTAAAATCTTCCTCCATATTTCTGCGCTCATCTCTTGATCCTTGTTCTCCTTCTTTTCCTCTTCTTCTGGGATGTTGTCTTGCGGCGCCGGCACCGCCATTGGATCCAGTTCCTCTATAGGCGCTTTAAATTCGGGCATTGGGATGGTAACCGGCATATTCCCCGTACTCTTGATTCCCTCCGCCTGATAGAATTGCTCCTCGAATTTCTGCGCGTTAAATCGCCGGTCCTCATCGATAATGTGGGAATAGACATCCATCACCATATCCATCCGTGCATGGCCTGAGTCTCCCTGGACGGATTTCATATCCCCTCCGTTCCATTTCAACTTGTATGTAATGCTCGCATGCCGAAAACTATGGAACACCACATCCGGCAGGTTGTTTTCCCGAATCAATTTTTTTAATGCCCGGTCAATCACCTGACCTTCCATAGGTCTGCCTGTAGGATGCGCAAAGACTAAATTATAGTCTGTATATTCATCCCCAAATAACTCCTTCAGTTCTTCAATCTGTTTTTTCCTCTGCTGCAGCATATATGCTACCGTTTTTGGCAGAAAGACTTTCCGGATAGAAGATTTTGTCTTTGGCGCTTTCTGAAGCAGCCTGGTATGACCGCGGGACAACGTATGGGGGAAAATAAAAATTACATCTTTATGGTCTAACGCTTCCAATGCGTCCACATTTACACGCTGCTGCTCCTTATTGATAAAAATCGAAGCGGTATTTTTTCGGATACTCTCTTCCGATATATCTACGCAGTCCCATGTGAGCCCCAACAGTTCCCCCATCCGCAAAGAGCAGGAAAATGCCAGATTGATTGCCAGAGACAACAGGTCATCCTCGCATAATTCCAGCGCCTTCACCATTGTTTCCACCGTCCAGATCTCCAGCTTCCTATGCTCTTCTTTGGGGAGCGTAGCATTTAAGACTGGATTTCGGCCCATCAGTTCCCATTTAACTGCCTGGTTAAACGCCCCACGGAGCAGCTTATGGATTTCCCGAATGGTATGCGGGGTCAAAAATTCTGTTCTGGCCGTCCGAGTATTTTTAACCACTGGTTTTACAGAAAGCAGGCTTTGATAAAATTGATCCATTACCCGGGG
>CALWEC010000227.1 GCA_944376945.1 uncultured Lachnospiraceae bacterium
TTCTCCTCCTCCGTCAGCAGATGGGCCAGTTCCACCGGCTTGGCGTGGAGCCGCCCGGCTGCCGGGCCTTCCAGCGCCTCTTTTTCTTGGCCCCAGCCGCCCCCTTCATCGTCCGGGAACGCCACCGGCCTTTCCCTTCCGCCTTGGGAAACAGCTCCTGGAAGCCGGCCGCCCGGAATACGGCAAGGGCCGAAAGGCTCCCGCCGCCGCCGCGGATCCGGGCGTCCGCCAAGGCCTCCGCCGTTTCCTGGGTGTATACCCCCGCCGTACTCATGTGGGCCGCGTGTTTCCATTCCTTTTCCCAGCGGATGCGCTGCTCCATATTGCAGAGATAGGCAAACAGGCACACATCCCCTGTCTCCGGATCCTGGCTCAGGTTGACGCCGCAGGCCACCGTGCGGAGGATGCCGTTCTGATCCGCCAGCCGGTACCGCTCCAGGAACCAGCGGCGGCCCTCCTGAAACTCCTCCAGAAGGCGCTCCCGGCCAAACCGCTTCTGAGCCTTGGCCACATCCTCCCGGAAAAACAGGCTGCCCAGCCCTTGGCCAATCAGCTCCGTATATTTTTGATAGCGGATCAGCCGGATCTGCTCCCGTCCCTCCAGCTGCAGCTTTTCCACCTGATCTGTAGTCAGGTTGGCCTGCAGGAAACAGTACAGGTGGGGATACAGGTTGGGCGGCATAATCCTTCTTTGCAAAAACTGCCGCTGCTGCCGGGGCAGATAGGAAAGCTCTTCCTTCATGCCGATCACCCTGGACGGGTGCCCCTGGCTGTCAAACAAAGTGTGGTAGGACAAAGAGGCCCAGCCGTAGCAGCTGGTCTGCCGGTACTGCATCATAAAATTCCCGCTGTCCTCCAACCTCCCCTGGTACATGCCCTGGACAAATTTCCGGAAACGTTCGGCGGAATCCCGGTGGATCCGGCCGTTTTCAATCAGCGATTCCGGAAAGTTCTCGTAAACCGCCTGGCGGCCGGACAGCATATCCCCGGTGTACAGCATCCGGTATTGGCGGGTTTTCAGATCCGCCTCCCAAAGCACATAGTCCGACTGCTTCAGAAGGAAACGCATCCATTCCCGTTCTTCCGCCAGCTGGCTTTTCAGCCGCTCCGCGCCGGCAGCCTGGCCGGAGGATTCCCAGGCGTTCCATTCCTCCGGAAGCCGGCTGCCTGGCTTGGTATAAATATGGTACTGCCGCTTCTCCTCCCGCCTGGCCTGCAGCAGGGCGTACTCCGCCTCTTCCAGCATGGATTCAAAGCTTTCCGCCTGCCCCGGAAACACGTACACGCCCACAAACGCCGTTAGTCCCAGCGCCGGAAACTCTTGGAACGCCGCCTGCAGGGCATGCACCAGCGCCGCGGCCTTTTCCTCCATAACCGATTCCGCCATCTTGCCGGGAATCAGGATGCCAAAGTGGTTTTCCCCCAAATACCCCATGGTATCGGAGACACGGAAAAAACGCCTCAGGACTTCCTCTGCCCGGCGCAGCACCGCCTCCGGAAGATCCTGTGCGTTTTCCTTCTCCATTCCCTTTTGTTCCAGCGAAAGCAAAAAGAACGCGTAAAGTTCCGCTGTATCCTGAGCTGCCAGATGTGTCCTTAGATTTTTGGCCGTTTCCTCCGGTTCAGGCATGGCTGCGCCCCCCCCCGGAGAACAAACGTTCTTTTGTCATCTGTGGTCTCCCATATTTTTCCCAAATCTTCTGTAAAGGTTATAAAATAATAACGATCTTAGTATATCACTTGCCTATAAAAAAGACAACGGCATAAAGCAGAAAACCTTTTCTGCCCTATGCCGCTGTCCACCGTATGGAGACGAAGGGATTCGAACCCTCGGCCTTCGCGTTGCGAACGCGACGCTCTCCCAGCTGAGCCACGCCCCCAAATCCAAGTATGAAATTAAGTAGAAAGAAACGGTTCCCTTTCCAGGGAACCAGAGTGGAGACAGTGGGGCTCGAACCCACGACCTCTCGCGTGTGAGGCGAACGCTCATCCCAGCTGAGCTATATCTCCATCCACGTCCTTCATTATACCATATCTCCCCAAAATAGCAAGGATTTTTTGTGAAATTTGAAAAATTCAAATATAAGGAGGAATCTGGTTTAATTTCGCTCTCTTTCTGTTTCCTTCTGGTTTACACAGATTCCTCCCTGTAAGCCTCTTACAGCAGCGATACCACCTCGTCCAGGGGCCGGGGCGCTCCCTGGATTTTTTTCAGGTACAGCACCGGGCCTTCCTCCCCGTACAGATCGTGGTATTCCATCCGCATTTCCGCCTCCACCCGGACCCAGTCCCGGGTCTTATAGGGCAGCACCGTATCGTAGCGGCAAAGGAAGCCTAGGAACTGGATATCGTTGGCGCAGCAGGTCATGACAAACCGCCCGGGCACAAAGGTTTTCCGGCCAAAGTGAGGTTCCCGGTCCACCTGGGCCAGAAAACAGACCGTCTTTCCCTGATAGCGCTCCGGATGCTCCATGGCGTCCACATACCAGATGCCGTAATCCATGTCCCCAATTTCCACCCGGTCTTTCTTCCACTCAAAGGGAAGGTCCTCCTCGGTGGCTTCCATTTCCGTGCCGTCCTCCCGCTCAAAGACAATCTGGGCCCGCGGGTTCACCGCCCGGATGTTCCGCCGGAATTTTTTCCGGTCCAGGTCTTCCCCGCACCGGTTAAAGATAATCAGGCTGGCCGGGAACAGCGGTTCCATAAACAAGGAACGCATATTGTTTAAGTATAATTCCGCCGTCTCCCCGTTGACTGTAGCGTACACCCCATATACCTGCCAATCCCGGGGCAGGGCCAGATCCAGAATCCGGTCCACCGGCCAGGTGCCGTTGTACTCAATCATCACCTGGTTAGGCTGGTAGGCCGCGTCAAAAGCCATCAGCTGCTCCGTGGTCAGCTGGCTCTCTTCCTCCAGCCGCACCAGGGAGGCGTCCGATGCCTCCAGGAATTCCTTGGAGTATTCCACTTCCCCTTCTTCGCAGGAAATTACCAGGGTAGGGCCGTCGTCCCGGAAATCCGGGCTTTTCAGGGCGTCCAGAAGCATGGAGGTCTTTCCGCTTTCCAGAAGCCCCATAAACACATATACTTCCGCCATCGTGCTTCCTCCCGGATTTCCTTAAACATGGAAGGCCTGCTTCAGGTCTTCCTCCGGCAGGTCCGTACCGATGACGCAAAGCTTGCCGGTGTAATCCGGCTGGCCCAGGCGGATCTCAAACTCTCCCGGCACCAGGTCAAACTCCAGCCAGCCGCCGTCCGCCGCCGGCACAATCCCCTTGGCCCGCAGCACCGTCCCGTATTTCTGGGACTCTGCCAGATCCTGCAGCACCGTTTCCAGCTCCGCCCGGTCATACCGGTGGGCCGTCTCTACGCCCCAGCTGGTAAACACCTCGTCCGCATGGTGATGGCCGTGGTGGTCATGGTGGTGGCCGTGGTCATGGTCATGGTGGTGGCCGTGGTCATGCTCGTGGCTGTGATCGTGGTCATGCTCGTGGTCATGGTCGTGCTCGTGGTGGTGGCAGCCGCAGGCGCACTCCTCCCCGTGGTGGTGCTCCTCATCATGGCCATGCTCTTCCTCCTCCCAGTGGATCAGCTCCTCCGGGGAGGCTGAGTGCTCCAAGGCGCCGCGGATACTTTCCCCGGACAGCTGATCCCAGGGAGTGGTGATGATGGTGGCCTTCCCGTTCTTTTCCCGCAGCATCCTCACGCTTTCGTCCAGCTTGTCCCCATCCATGCTCTGGGTCCGGCTCAGCACCAGGGTGGTGGCGTGCTCCACCTGGTCGTTGAAAAACTCGCCGAAGTTTTTCATATACATTTTGGCTTTTTTGCCGTCCACCACGGTAATCAGGCTGCCCAGCTGGATCTCCCCGCCGCTTCCTACGCTTTCCACCGCCTTGGCTACATCGGACAGCTTGCCCACGCCGGAGGGTTCAATGAGCACCCGGTCCGGATGATACTCCTGCAGCACTTTTTTCAGAGCCTCGCTAAAGTCCCCTACCAGGGTACAGCAGATGCAGCCGGAATTCATCTCCGTCACCTGGATGCCTGCCTCCCGGAGGAAGCCGCCGTCAATGCCAATCTCCCCGAATTCGTTTTCAATCAGCACCAGCTTCTCCCCGGCGTACACCTGGGATACCAGCTTCTTAATCAGCGTGGTCTTTCCGGCCCCCAAAAAGCCGGAGACAATATCTACCTTTGTCATAAAACTGTCCCTTCTTTCCGATAGAAAATCCCCGGGAAACACACGGAACCGTATGCTTCCCGGGGCCTGAAACCTCTGTCTCTTATTTGAGGGTAACCTTCGCTCCCTCTTTCTCCAGAGCTTCCTTGGCAGCCTCCGCTTCCTCTTTGGAAACCTCGTTCTTGAATACCTTGGGAGCGCCGTCTACCACTTCCTTGGCTTCCTTCAGGCCCAGGCCGGTCAGCTCACGCACAACCTTGATAACCTTTACCTTGTTGGGGCCAACCTCGGTCAGCTCCACATCGAAGGAATCCTTCTCCTCGGCAGCCTCCGCAGCGCCGCCAGCCGCCGCTACTACCACGCCCGCAGCAGCGGAAACGCCGAACTTCTCCTCACAGGCCTTTACCAGCTCGTTCAGCTCTAACACAGACAGCTCTTCTACAGCCGCGATGATCTCTTCAATCGACAGTTTTGCCATTTTCTTTTCCTCCAAAATTATTTTTCCCAATGGGTAGCGTCCGCTTTTGCGGACCAATTTTCTTGCCATCAACCGGCCGCCCTTAGGCAGCCGCGCCCCGCCTGGGGCTTAGGCCTCCGCCGGAGCCTCGGCCGGCGCGTCCTTCTCCGCGATCTGCTTGATAACGCGGGCGAAGTTGGCGATAGGGGACTGCAGGCTTCCCAACAGTCTGGACAGCAGCTCTTCCCGTCCGGGAACCGCGGCCACCGCGTTGATTCCCTTCTCGTCGTAGTAGGTGCCTTCCACAACGCCGGACTTCATCTGGAACGTCTCCACCTGCTTGGCGTACTTGGCCACAATCCGGGCCGGGGCCGTAGCGTCCGTCTTGGACACGGCGATGGCGGTAGGGCCTTCCAGATCCTTGCTCAGCGCTTCAAACGGGGTGCCTTGAACCGCCAGCTTAATCAGCGTGTTTTTATACACCTTGTAGATGACGCCGGCTTCTCTCAGTTCCTTCCGAAGCTGGGTGTCCACATCCACCGTAATGCCTCTGTAATTCACCAGCACGGCAGATTCGGCACCGTCCAGCAGTTGGGAAACTTCCTGAACGATCGGCTGCTTCAATTCTACTTTAGCCATGTTTTCGGTTACCTCCTTATAGATTCAAAAACGCCCTTCCATCCAAAGACAGAAGGGCGGTCATACGCTTACGCGGATATCCTCTTCCTCGGCAGGCGGAGCACTCCTTTATGCCTTGCGGCACCTGCTGTCTTCGGCAGCGGCAATTCTTGCGGGATTAAAATAGCACAGTTTCCCGGATTTGTCAAGGGCAAAGCCAAGGCTTTTACGCGTTCATCAGCTTCACGGTGTTCAGCCGGACGCCGGGGCCCATGGTGGAGGCCAGGGTAACGCTCTTCAGGAACGCGCCCTTTACCGCCGCGGGACGGGCCTTGATGATGGCGCTCATCAGGGCGTTAAAGTTGTCCGCCAGCTGCTCGTCCGTAAAGGAAACCTTGCCAACCGGTACATGGATGATGTTGGTCTTGTCCAGACGGTACTCAATCTTACCGGCTTTGATATCGTTGATGGCCTTGGTCACATCCATGGTAACCGTACCGGCCTTGGGGTTGGGCATCAAGCCCTTGGGGCCCAGGACACGGCCCAGACGGCCTACCACACCCATCATATCCGGCGTAGCGACCACTACGTCAAAGTCCAGCCAGCCTTCGTTCTGGATCCGGGGGATCAGCTCCTCCGCTCCTACGTAGTCGGCGCCAGCGGCAGCGGCTTCATCGGCCTTTACGCCCTTGGCGAATACCAGCACCCGGACGGTTTTGCCGGTGCCGTGAGGCAGCACCACCGCGCCGCGGATCTGCTGGTCCGCGTGACGGCCGTCGCAGCCGGTGCGGATATGGACTTCTACGGTTTCGTCAAATTTGGCGGAAGCGCACTTCTTTACCAGGGCAATGGCCTCCTCGGTGTCGTACTGAGCGGTACGATCGATCGCCTTAGCGGCTTCCAGATATTTCTTTCCTCTTTTCATCTAACGCGCCCTCCTCTCAGTCTTCCACCACAATGCCCATGCTTCTGGCCGTACCGGCGATCATGCTGGTGGCGGCTTCAATCGAAGCGGCATTCAGGTCCGGCATTTTCAGTTCCGCGATCTTCTGCACTTCCGATCTCTTGATGGTGGCTACCTTGGTGCGGTTGGGCACGCCGGAGCCGGACTGGATCTTGCAGGCCTTCTTCAGCAGCACCGCGGCCGGCGGGGTCTTGGTGATAAAGCTGAAGCTGCGGTCCGCGTACACCGTAATCACAACGGGGATAATCAGGTCTCCCTGATCCGCGGTCCGGGCGTTAAATTCCTTGGTGAACTGTACGATGTTCACACCGTGCTGGCCCAGGGCGGGACCCACCGGCGGCGCCGGGGTCGCCTTGCCGGCAGGCATCTGCAGTTTGATGCAACCTGTTACTTTCTTTGCCATTTGGCCCTCCTCCTTTTTTCTTCAGCCTACCGGCTGATGGTGGTGTTGGCGGGGCGGAACACCCCTCCCACACGCCATCCGCGGACGCGGATGTCCTTACATTTTGCGAACTTCCGTGAAGTTCAGTTCCACCGGGGTTTCCCGGCCGAACATATCGACAAGAATGGTAACGCTTTGTTTCCCTTCATTGATCGACTGAATGACGCCCACCGTGTCCTCCCAGACGCCGGAGGTTACTTTTACCGTGTCCCCCACGGCAAAGTCAATCACCAGCTCGCCGCCGGCGATTCCCATGTGGTACATTTCCTCCGGGGACAGAGGCACCGGCTTGCTTCCCGGCCCTACAAAGCCGGTTACGCCGCGGGTATTCCGCACCACATACCAGGTATCGTCGTTCATCACCATATGGATCAGGACATACCCGGGGAACATCTTCTTCTGGACGGTCTTTCTCGCGCCGTTTTTCAGCTCCACCACATCCTGCAGGGGCACTGCCACTTCCAGAATCTCATCGTGAAGCTTCCGGTTCTCAATGGTCTTTTCCAGATCCGCCTTTACCTTATTCTCATACCCGGAATACGTATGGACCACATACCAGTTTGCTTCTGCCATAGAATCACCCCTTGCCTTTACAGGATAAAACCAAGACCAAACTGAAGCACCGTATCCAGAATGGCGATAAACACGCCTACGCAAATGCTGGCAAGAATCACGGCCACTGTCTGCTTGACCGCCTTCTTCCGATCCGGCCAGATAATCTTCTTAAATTCCGCTTTTAAGATCCGGAAACGGCTCTTTTTTTCCTTGGCCGCTTCGCTTGTATTCTCTCCCATAGGCCCAAACCTTTCTGCCGCGAATTCGCCGGCTGCGACTTATTTGGTCTCTCTGTGCAGCGTATGGGTTCTGCAGAACTTGCAGTACTTCTTGGTTTCCATCTTCTCCGGATGGTTCTTCTTTTCTTTCATCATGTCATAGTTTCTCTGCTTGCACTCGGTGCATGCCAACGTGATCTTTACGCGCATTTTTTCTACCTCCGCTCGGTTTGCTGCCTTATTTCCCGGCCATTTTTTTACACAAAAAAAAGACCTGTACTTTCTGTCGTGTTCTGTAACTATAGCATAAGAAGCCTCTGCCGTCAAGTGGTTTCCGGAAATTTTCCGGCCAGCTCCGCCACCATCTCCGCGTAAGCCTCTCCCAGCGGCAACTCCCCATCCACCTGCAGGACCCGACGCTCCGCGCTTTCCTCCAAGCCGGTCTTGGGGTTGAAGCCGCTCCGCTTTTCCGTCCTCCAGTACAGCCCAATCCCCCGCTTCTGCCAGGCCGGCAGGCGGTCAAAGTTGATACCCCGGGAAAAGAGCAGTTCGTTCTTCCAGGACACGCTCTTTCCCTCCAGCTGCGCGGTGGCCTCCTGCACGCTCCGCCCTTCTTTCCGCAGCAGCCAGTAGCAGTGGGCGTTCAGCGCGTTCCGGTGGGCGTCCTCCTGCCGCCACAGGAAGTAGTCCTGCACCCGCTCCCGGGTGGGCAACGGGATCAGCCGGCAGTCGAACGCCGCCGCCCGGCCCAGCTGCAGGGAGAAGGCCGCGCTGGCCTCCCCGGCCAGGATGGAATTGTATTTCCGCACCTTCCGCCCAAAGGCACGCTCCTCCCGGTGGAAAAGCAGGGAGATCTCGTCGCTCTCCGTGTAGCCGTACGCCACCCGGAAGCCACAGTTCATCAGGTGCCGAACCGTCTCCACCATCATGTCCCGGAAGCGCTCGTCAAAAGGCGCTTCAAACTGGCAGATCTCCTTCGTCAGCCGGGAAAAGCTCCGGCCATCCAGCCGCGCCGCCAGGAACAGCTCCGGCAGGATCCTCTGATCCAGCGACTGCTCATACATCCGCAGCTTTTTGTCCAGGTCGTCAAACCTCATCCTCGTCCTCCCTCCACTCCTCGATCACCATCTCCTGCCCGTTGTTCCGCACAAAATACAGCTGGTCAAAGCCCTCCGCCCGGCTGGGCATCTGCAGCTTTTTCCAGGTGGCGGCAATTACATGGGCCGGCAGCTTTTCCTTTCCCTCCCGCCGGTTGTTGCGCTCGATGCACGGCTGCAGCCGGGAGTCCAGGAAGTAGCCTTCCACCCGGAAGCCGGCGGCCTTGGCCGGAAGAATATACCGGGCCCGGTCCTCCGCCGTAGGGTTGGTGTTGTCCACTGCAAAGCTCCGGCCCTGGCGGAGGCATTCCTCCACCAGCAGGCGTTCCCGGTGCCGGGTCTTTAGGGTGTCCAAATTTACCCGCACATACGCTTCCGCCAGGAAGCGGCGGTAAAACGTGCTTTTGCCGCTTCCCTGGACGCCCATCAAAACGATCAGGGTCTTTTCCATTATGCCAGGAACGCCTCCCATCTTCTCCGGTACTGCCCCGGGCGCTCCGGATCCGGCTCCGCGAACCGGGCCAGCCCCTGCTCCAGGGCCGCCTCCCGCCGGGCCGTACCCTCTCCTCCCTGGACGCCTTCCGCCCCACCCCCCAGGGCCGCGTACATCCGCCCTGCCTGCTCCCGGGAGAACTGCTCCGGCAGCGCCAGAAACGCCAGGCCCTCCGCGTCCCACTGCCGCAGCAGCCGCATCCGGGCGGCGGCGATGATCTGGGCATGGTCAAAGGCCAGGCCCTCCTGATCCAAGATCTCCCACTCTTCCTTCCGGCCGGAACCGGCCACCGTCACCTGCCGCTCCAGCCGGGCCCACAGATAGGCGTCCCCGCCGTCCAGCTGCAGGCGGACCGTCCGGCGGCTGCGCCAGGTACCGTCCGCCTCCCGCGCCCGGCGCTCCGCCCCCTCCTGCCACATCAGCCGGAACCAGCGGGCGTCCCCGGCATCGTCCCCAGCCTCCACCGGAAGCTGGCTGCCGTCCACCAGCGCCATATGGGCGCTGCTCATCACCCACATGCGGGGATCCCGCCCCCAGCGGCTAAACACCCCCAGCTGCTCCAGATAGCCCTGGCGCACATGGGTCTCCTCCTCCAGCTCCCGGGAGGCGGCCTGGTCCACTGTCTCCCCCGCTTCCACAAAGCCGCCGGGAAGGGCCCAGCTTCCCAGGTAGGGATGGCCCTTGCGGCGGATCAAGAGGAGCCGCAGGCACGGCGCCCCGCCGTCCGCGGAAAAAATCACCATGTCCGCCGCCACCGAAGGCTTCCGGTACCGGTTAGGGTCGTAGGCCGCCAGGAATTCCCCTTCCGTCCGGCCCTTTGCGTCCCGCACTTCCTTCCGCCGCTCTCCCTCCGGCCCGTACCGGGAGGGCGCAAGCGGCCGGGAAACCCGCTCCACCGTCTCCCGCAGGAAAGGATCCAGCTTGGCCAGGGCCCGCTGCCCCAACTCCTCCGGGATCTCCCAGCAGGCCTCCGCCAGGCTGCCTGCCATGGCGGCAATGGTGTCGCTGTCTCCGCCTACAGAGATGGCCAGGCGGATCACGTCCGAAAAATCCGTCCCCTCCAGGAAGGCCTCCACCGCCACCGGCACCGTGCCGTCGCAGCTGGAATCAAAGGAATAGGAAGGCCGGATCTCCTCCAGGGTAAAGCCCATGGGATAGCGCTGCGCCGCATACGCCCGCACCGCCTCTTTGCCGCCGCCGTGGCGCAGCAGCCAGATACAGGCGGCGATGGTCTCCGCCCCTTTGACCCCGGAGGGATGGTTGTGGGTCACCTCCGCGGACAGCCGTCCCAAAAGCTCCGCCTCCTCCTGGGTTTCCCCCATCCAGCCGGCAAAGGAGGCCCGCATGGCGGAGCCGTTGCCCCAGCTGCCGTAGGGCTCCCAGGAGTCCGACTGGGCCCAGGCCCGGAATTTTCCGCCGTACCCGGCATGGGGATAGCGGCGGGCGAAGGCCTTCACCTGCCCGGCAATGGCCCGGCGCACCCGCTCCTGCCCTTCCGGATCCTCCGCCAGGCGGCAGCGGTTCACCTGCCCCAAGCCCCGAAGGATCCCCTCCGCCACCGCGTAGGTCAGCACCGAATCGTCGGTAAACCGGTCCGCCTCCCGGATCAGCTCCCGAGGCTTTTCCTTAATATTATGCCACTCGTACCCGGAGCCAGATACGTCCCCCACCAAGGCTCCCGTCATCCAAAATCCATCCATACCCATTCCTCCTGCCTTTGGGATGTCCTAAGGGTATCATAGCACAAAACCGCCGGACAGAAAAGGAGGCGGCAGAAAACCTGCCGCCTCCCCACAAGCTTTTTCCGTTGGTTTATTGGGCCAGCTGCCGGAACGCCTCCAGCGCCCGGTCCAGATCCTCCCGGGAGTGGGCCGCGGAAAGCTGCACCCGGATCCGGGCTTTGCCCTTGGGTACCACCGGGTACACAAAGGAACGGACGTAGATGCCCTGCTTCATCATGGCCTCCGCCGCCTGGTTGGCCTTCTCGGCCTCATAGAACAGCACCGCCACAATGGGATGGGTGCTTTCGATAATGTCCAGTCCCATCTTCCGCAGTTCTTCGCGGAAGTAGCGGGTATTTTCCTGCAGCTTCTCCCGCCGCCAGCCGTCCTTTTTCACAATCTCCAGCACTCGCAGGGAAGCCGCCGCGATGGAGGGCGCCAGGGTGTTGGAGAACAGGTACGGCCGGCTCTGCTGCCGCAGCATATCCACAATGGGACGGCCCGCGCACACATAGCCGCCGCTGGCGCCGCCCAGGGCCTTGCCCAGGGTGCCGGTCAGGATGTCCACCCGGCCTTCCACCCCGCAGGCCTCCGGGGTGCCCCGGCCGTTCTCGCCTACGAAACCGGCGGCGTGGCTGTCGTCCACCATCACCAAGGCGTCATACTGGTCCGCCAGCTGGCAGATCCCCGCCAGGTCCGCCAGGATGCCGTCCATGGAGAACACGCCGTCCGTGACAATCAGGCGGATCCGGGCGTCCTGGGCCTCCTGCAGGCACTTCTCCAGCTCTTCCATATTGTTGTTTTTGTACCGGTACTTTTTGGCCTTGCACAGGCGGATGCCGTCGATGCTGCTGGCGTGGTTCAGCTCGTCGCTGATCACGGCGCAGTCGTCCTTCAGCAGGCACTCGAAGATACCGCCGTTGGCGTCAAAGCAGGAGCTGTAAAGGATGGCGTCCTCCATGCCGAAGAAGTCCGCCAGGGACCGCTCCAGCTGCCGGTGCACCTGCTGGGTCCCGCAGATAAAGCGCACGGAGGAAAGGCCGTAGCCCCAGCGGTCCAGGCCTTCCTTGGCCGCGTCCACCAGCTCTTCACTGCCTGCCAGGCCCAGGTAGTTGTTGGCGCAGAAGTTCAGGCAGCTGCCTCCCTCCTCCGTCTCAATCTGGCTGCCCTGCCGGGTCAGGATCCCTTGCTCTTCCTTATATAAACCGTCTGCCTTCAGCTGTTCCAGCACCGACTGGAACTGACCATACGCTGTTTTCATGCCTTCTCCTCCTGATGCAGTTTGGTCCAATCCAGCACAACCTTCCCGGACTGGCCCGTGTTCATAACCTCAAAGCCCTTCTCAAAATCCCGCACGTCAAACCGGTGGGTGATAATCTTTTCCACGTGAAGGCCGCTTTCCAGCATGGCCAGCATCTTGTACCAGGTCTCGAACATCTTCCGGCCGTAGATGCCCTGGATGGTCAGGCCGTGGAATACCACCTTATCCCAGTCGATCTGGGGCGGCTTGCTGTGGATGCCCAGCAGGGCGATCTTGCCGCCGTTCTTCATGGTATCCACCATGGACGCGAAGGCGCTGGCGTTGCCGGACATCTCCAGGCCCACGTCGAAGCCTTCCTTCATGCCCAGCTCGTGCATAACCTCCGTCAGATCCCGCTCCGCCGTGTTCACCGCGGTGGCGTGGCACATCTGCTGCACCAGGTTCAGCCGGTACGGGTTGATGTCCGTAATCACCACCTTGCGGGCGCCAATGTGCTCGCAGATCACCGCCGCCATAATCCCGATGGGGCCGGCCCCGGTAATCAGCACGTCCTCTCCCACCACGTCGAAGGTCAGGGCGGTGTGCACCGCGTTGCCCAGAGGGTCAAAGGAAGAGCACAGTTCCTCGGACACGGTGCCGTCGCAGACGATCACATTGTCCTCCGGGATCACCAGGTACTCGGCAAACGCCCCGTCCCGGTTAACGCCTACGCCGATGGCGTTGCGGCACAGGTAGCGGTTTCCGGCGCGGCAGTTCCGGCAGGTGCCGCAGACAATGTGGCCTTCCCCGGACACCAGATCCCCAATGTGGAAGCCCTTGACCGCGCTTCCCATCGCCACAATCTCCCCTACAAACTCGTGGCCGATGACCCGCGGCGTCTGGATGGTTTTCTGGGACCAGGCGTCCCAGTTGTAGATGTGCAGGTCCGTCCCGCAGATGGAGGTTTTGTGGATCTTGATCTTCACTTCGTCCGGCCCCGGCTCCGGCACCGGCACCCGCTCCATCCACAGCCCCTTCCCCGGCTGCTTCTTCACCAATGCCCACATGGTTTCACTCATATCAATCACTCCTTCCCGCTTTTTGGCGCGCACCCACGGCGCGCTGCGCTCCAACATGCCTGCTCAAAAAAACAGGGAGATGCGAATCTGCCTTCTGCATCTCCCTGTCATTCAGAGCCTCGTCCCAACCTAATTCCTTTGCCTGAGAGATTCAAGTTTTCCTCTTGCCCCTTCGGCGCTGCCGCGCCGGCGCGGCAGTCTCTCTTAGGTTGTTCAACCGATTGTTGTCTGCTGCCTGTATTATAAGCAAGGATACTTTTTATTGTCAACCGCTCTCCGACAAAAAAGGATTCAAAATATTTTTGCAGCCTTTCCCTTATGTTTGCAACTTGTTTTGCTTTAAATCTTTCGGAAATTTCCCGGCAATGGGCAAAGAAATCCCTCTCTTTCCGCAAGACTTTTAATAGAACGGGAAGGCCAGCGGCGTCAGCAGGATATTGGCCGCCGCCAGCAGCAGGTCCAGCCCCAGGCTGTAGCGCACATAGTCCCCAAACCGGTAGCCATAGACCCCCACCATGGTCAGCGGCGTGTTGGACAGGGGGGTGCACATGGCGCTGGCCGCCGCCAGGGTAATGGCCATGGCAAAGGGATAGGGGGAAAAGCCTCGGGCCTGGCACAGGGAAAACACCACCGGCAGCACCATCACCAGCACCGTCCCGTCGTTTAGGAACTCGCTGAGGAACAAGGTCAGCAATACGGAACCGGCCAGCAGAATCCAAGGGGAGAAAGAATCCCCCAGGAGGGAAAAAGCGCCCTGGGCCAGCAGCTCCCCGCCGCCGCTGATTTTCATGGCCTGGATCAAGCCCAGGCACCCGGCCAGACGCCCTACGCTGCTCCACTGAACCGCGGCGATGGCGTCCTTCTGGGTGGTGCATCCAAACAGGATGCAGCAAACCGCCCCGCCGGCCCCAATCACCGGCAGCGGCACCGGCTCCCAGAAAAACAGCGCCAGCACCGTCAGGAAAATCGCCAGCATAACAGCCTGCTTCCCTTTTCCGGAAGAAACCGGCGTTTCCCGGGCCGGCAGGTCCGGCGCCGGCGCCGGGCAGCCGCCCCAGATTTTCTTTCCCAGAGGGTAACCGACGGTCCCTACGTATACGACCAGGATTGCCACCAAAGGGACGCCTACCCGGCCAAAATCAAAAAACCGGAAGCCAGACCCTGTCAATTCTATCAGAAGGTTCTGGGTGGTCATCTGAGGGGCGGAGCCTACCAGGGTGGTAATCCCTCCTAAAACACAGGCCATGCTGACCGGAAGCATAATATTCCGCAGGTCCACATGCCGGTTTTCTTTTTGGAGATTGCCAAAAACCGCCATAAACATAGCCAAAGTGGCCACATTGGACAAAAAGGCGGAAATCAAAGCGGCCAGGCATACGGAAAGCACCAGCAGCCGCCGTTCGCTGCCTCCGGAAAAGCGGAAGACCATCCGTCCCACCCGCTCCGCCACGCCGGTGCGGAACATGGAGTCTCCCACAATCATCATAGAGATTACCAGGATCACGGAAGTGGAAGAAAACTGGCCGAACACCTGGGAAAAATCCGCCACCTGGAACACCACCATCAGGACGCAGCCTAGAATGGCCGTGGTGGCCATGGGAATCCATTCCGTCAGGAACAGGAAAATGCAGAACGCGAAAATAATCAGGCTTCTCTCTGCCGCTCCCATTTTATCTCTCCTTTATCTTGCCTCCTGCCTGCCCATCCACTATAATAGAGAAGTCTTAGCCAAAGCGTGGAGGTGTATTATGCTGGAACCAATCAAAAATGAACCGACCCGGAACCGGGTCCTGGCGGAGCTGCGGAAAAACATCTTTTCCGGCGCGTACCCTCCGGGATTTCTGCTGAACCCGGACCACCTGGCCCAGGAACTGGGCGTTTCCCGCACTCCCATCCGGGAAGCCTTCCAGCTGCTGGCCGGAGAAGGGCTTATCGACTATATCCCCAAGCAGGGGGCCCGCGTCAAAGAACTGTCCGTGGATTTTCTGGACGATTATTACAACACCCGCAAGTGGCTGGAAGGCCTGGCCATTGAGCTTGCCTGTAAAAACGGCATCGACAAGGCCTTGCTGGAGCAATACCGGAAGGAGGAGGCCGCCGCCTATGAAAAGCAGGATATCCCCAGGCTCAGCGCCTGCAGCCAGCAGCTGCAGAAATACCTGTACCACGCCAGCGGCAGCCCCCGCTTAGAAGCCTACCTGCTGCAGCTTCTCGTGGCATCCCCCCGCCACTACTCCAAAAACGACGAGGCCCGGAAGCGTTTTGTGGACGCCACCTTCCGCTATCACGGAAACCTAACCCAGGCGCTGATCCAAGGCGACGTCCCCCAGGCGGTCCGCCTGATGGAACGCCACCTGGATCTGGCCCAGGAAAACTATCTCCACTACCGGGAAACCGAAAACGCCTTTACATCCGGGCATACACCCCCTGCAGAATAACATCCGGGTTCTTTTCCGCGTTGCCCGGCAGGAAATGATAGTGGATCCGGATGGAACCGGAGGTTTCCTCCAGCGTAAACTGCTGGGTCACCATACACATCCGGTCCATCCGCCGGGCGTGGATCCGAAGGCCGTTGTCCGAGGTCCAGGCGGCGGACAGAAGCCAGGGCGGATGGGGGCCGTAGCCTAGGATTTTGGCCGGTTCATAGCCTTTGATCACCGGGCTCAGGGAGCTGGCCGCGTCCATCAGAGGGTAATCCGCATTTTCCGTCCACTCTCCATGAAGGCCGCAGGCCGCTTCAATCTTCCGTCCATTCCGGACCACCTCCAGCCGGATGCCGTCTTCCAGGAAAAACGTTACGCTTTCAATGCCCTGGGGATTTTCGTCCAGCACCAGCGTTTTCCCATGCCAGCGGCTTTGCTGGGGCGACTGGGCCTCCCCGGAGGGAGCCAGGCTGTAGCGGGCCGTCCGCTGCTCCAGCGCCTTCTGATCCTCCTCCACCGGCTGTACCGGCCGCTCATGGCAGCCGCAGACAATGTGTTTTTCCAGCAGCGCCAGAATTTTTTGGGCGTCCTGGCTTGTCACATTGGCCATGTACTCGCAGGCCATGTCCAGCTCCGGGATCACAATGGCCTGCTGCCCGTACCCGCCGCTGAACCGGTAGCCGCCAAAGCTGCTCCCATAGCAGAACAAGCCAAAGCCATATTGATTGCAAGGCTGGTTCGGGTAAATATGGCGGGTGGGGAAATACCGTTTCCCCACCAGATCGCACAGGTCCGCCCGCAGCAGCTGCCGGCCGTTCCAGGAGCCGTGCTGCAGGAAAAACTGGGCAAACTTGGCAAAGGCCATGGGGGTCAGGCATTGGGTGGTAGGCTCCAGGTCCTCCGGATGGGCCGGATCCAGGCAGGTTTCGCACAGATCGTCGATTCCCAGCGGATCCAGGAAACGGGGCCGCAGGTACTCGATCATATTCTGCCCGGTCAGCACCCGGGGAATGCAGCAGACCAGGTGCGGCGGCGCGTTGTTGTACTCAAACTGGGTTCCCGGCTGCCGCAGCAGAGGCTGCCCCAGGAAGGAACGGATCCAGTTGTCCGTCTGGCGCATCTCGTAAAAGCCAGTGCGGGGATGGCCGTTGGACATGGTCAGCAGATCCCGCACCGTCATGTCCTCCATCCGAGGATCCATTTTCTCCGGCCGTTCCGCCGCAAACAGGTCTACCACCTTGTCGTCCAGGCTTACCTTCCCTTCCTGCACCAGGAACAGCACCGCCAGGCACTGGATGCCTTTGGCGGAGGAATAGATCCGGTGGGGGCTTTCCTCCGTAAAGGGCTTGGCCACACAGTCCAGGATCATCCGGTTGTGGCGGATCACATGAAGGCTGTGGAGTTCCAGCCCCTCCTGCTGGATCCCGTCAAAAAAATCCAGGAAGGAGCGGGAATGGATCCCCTGCTCCTCCGGCGTGCTGCGCGGGGGCTCTGCCCCGCGCCATTCCATATCGCTTCTCACTACACATGGCTCCTTTCTTTCTACAGATTCAGGTCATTCAATTTGGTAAAGGCAATCAGCTGGCGCAGGCACAGGCAGGCCAGCGCGATGCCGATCATCCAGGCAATGGCAGACGAAAAGGGCATCGCATTGTAAAGGACCCCGGCGATGGCCGTATAAATCGTGGAAACGCAGGTGGACGAATAACTTTGGATGGCCAAGCCGGACCCGCGCATGTGGATGGGCATGGAACTGGCCACCAGGGCCTTGGTAGGGCTGTTCTCAAAGGCCGCGCCGCCTTGGAACAAACACAGAGACAGCAGGATCATCCAGCCAGGCGTCCCTTCTCCCAGGCAGAAAAACAGCAGGGCCACCGAAAGGATTTCCACAAAGCCGCCTAACACCAGGGCCACTTTATAGTTCTTGTTCTTATTCAGGCTCTTGGACAGCCAGAACCCAATCAGCGGGGAAAGGACCACCGGCACAATCCGCCGCACGCTCCAGGCGCCGGTCTGGGCCGCGGTAAATCCCAGTTCCGCCTGGGCATACCGGATCAGGTAAGAGCCGATCAGCGTAACCGTAGGATTGGAAAGCATGACAATCAGGATCACCGGGATAAAGCCCTTTACCGAGAACATTTTCACATCGATCAAGGCATTCTCCGCGGTTTTCATCCGTTTGACAAACAAAAACAGGGAAACCAGCGCCACCAGGTACAGCAGCAGGGACCAGACGGACAGCCAGGGAATCTGCTTGCCCCCCAGGGTCAAGCCCACCGACAGAGGGGTTACAAAGAAGAACATCTGCGCCAGGCCGATCCAGTCGAAGTTGGCATGCTTCTTTTCCCCTTCCGCCTTTTCCATATCCGGATACAGGGCCAAAATGGCCACCCAGCTTAGGATGGAGAAAATCAGCAGGCTGTTGATGGCTGTGCCGGCGGCAAAAAGGCCCGAGAGCCAGCCGGAAAAATACGGGATGATAATGGAGCCAAAGGACATGAGCGCCTGGGCGTATCCAATGTAGGCCGGCACGTCCTTTTTGTCCATGACATCCGCCACCATGGAGCTGGACAGAGGGTTTACGGTTCCAAACGCCAGGCCCAGCAGCACATAGGCCCCCAGCATAACCGCCGCATTGGGCACGCTGCCCAGCAGGAAGGTGGCAAAGGCGTAAAGGCCCACGCCGATCAGCGCGGTTTTCTTCCGCCCCAGGACGTCGGAAAGCTTTCCTCCAATGGGGCCGGCAATGGTGGTGCACAGGCTCAGCAGCGTGGTCATAATGGCGTAGATCCCCGGCATGTTTACCTCTTCCAGCCGGTAGTTCAGCAGGTTCTTCACCGAATTGTTCATGGCGATCATCGACATGGTTAAAATGCCGATGGGCAGGAACACCAAGATCTTCTGCACCAGCGGAGAATCTGCCTGCAGCGGGTAACGTTTTTTGTTCTCCATAGTCGTCTCCTTTCTGCTTCCTTCCTATTCCGCCTTGGCCACCGGCGAAATAGGATATTGGATATTGGATATTTTCAATATAGCATGGTTCCAGTTTTCTGTCAATCCATACATTCTATTAAGATATACTATTTTTTTATGGGTCCAGATATTCTTTTTCCTTTTATTTGCGTCAAGAAATACTTCTGGAAAAAGGAAAACCCGGCCGGAAGAGTGGACTTTTAAAAAAGTTTCTGATAGGATGGAAGAAAAACAGGATAGGGAAAAAGATGAACGCAGCACAAAGGACCTCGCCCAAACCCTTGACCAACCGGGAGCGGGTGGCGGAAATCCTCCGCAAGGGGATTTATTTTGGCACCTTCCAGCCCGGGCAGGAACTGGTTCAGAACACCATTGCCCAACAGCTGGGAGTCTCCCGGATGCCGGTCCGGGAGGCCATTTATATTTTGCTCAACGAAGGATTGGTGGAACACATCCCCAACCGGGGCTTTTTTGTAAAAAACGTAGGACGGGCTTTTTTTGAGGACTATTTTTTTATCCGGGTGCTTTTTGAGCAGCGGGCGGTGGATTATATCTGCCGGCACTGGACGGACCCGGCCCCGCTGAAAGCGCTCCAGGAGGAGGAACAGGAGGCCTACCGGAAACGGGATATCCCAGCCCTCAGCGCCCTTACCAACCGGCTTCAGGACTATATGCAGGAAAACTGCGGCAGCCCCCGGCTGTCCGCCTACCTGGATCTGCTTTTGCGCATGTCCCCCCGCCGGGTTTCCCAGAGCAGCCAGCAGCGGGAGACCTTTATCGACTCCACCTTCCAATATCACCAGAACCTAATCTCCGCTATGCTGGAGCGGGATTCCGCCAAGGCCAGCGCCCTGATCGCGGAACACACGAAGCGGACCCAGGCCCACTATTTTGCCATCCGGGACCAGCTGGGCCTGGACGGCTAAAAGCCGCCTGCCGAGGCCAAAAGCTCCGGCCCCCGGCCATCCTGAAACCTGCCCAAACAGAAGGGAACAAAACCAGGCCAAACACGGCCTGGTTTCGTTCCCTTTTCTCCAATCTATCGGAAATATGGTATTTTTTGGGGGGATTGGCGGTGGGAACGGGGAATCCCACCGCCAACGAGCATAAAAAAGCTTTTTCACCACCGAAGTGGTATGGCCTTAGTATAAAGCACATATATGAACAAACCATGAACATCTTCACAAAAATGTAAGAAAAAGTACATTTTTTGTCAAGAGGACAAGAAAACTTAAGAGAAAAAGCATTTGAAAAAGAGGCGGATTTGTATATAATAGAAACGAGATACAAAAAACAAGGAGGGATTCGGTTCATGCTGTCCATGGACATTGGAATTGATTTGGGAACCGCCAGCATTCTGGTCTATATAAAAGGAAAAGGAATCGTCCTGAAGGAGCCCTCGGTGGTAGCCTTCGACCGGGACACCAACGAGATTAAGGAAATCGGGGAAGAGGCCCGGAAGATGATCGGCCGCACCCCCGGCAATATTGTGGCCATCCGCCCGCTGCGCCAGGGCGTAATCTCCGATTACGCCATCACGGAAAAGATGCTCAAATACTTTATCAAAAAGGCCATGGGCAAAAAGACCCTCCGGAAGCCCCGGATCAGCGTCTGCATCCCCAGCGGCGCCACCGAGGTAGAGAAGAAGGCCGTGGAGGACGCCACCTACCAGGCAGGCGCCCGAGAGGTGAGCATTATCGAAGAGCCGGTGGCGGCGGCCATCGGCGCCGGCATCGACATTTCCAAGGCCTGCGGCAACATGATTGTGGACATCGGCGGCGGCACCTCGGACATCGCCGTTATCTCCCTGGGCGGCACGGTGGTCAGCACCTCCGTGAAGGTAGCCGGGGACGACTTTGACGAGGCCATCGTCCGCTTTATGCGCAAAAAGCACAACCTGCTGATCGGCGAGCGGACGGCGGAGGAGATTAAGATCAACATCGGCTGCGCCTACCCGCGGCCGGAAATGCTGACCATGGACGTCCGGGGCCGGAACCTGGTCACCGGCCTGCCCAAGACCATGACCATTACCTCGGACGAGATGATGGAGGCCCTGAAGGCGCCCGCCAAGAAGATTGTGGAGTCCGACCACAACGTGCTGGAGCGGACGCCCCCGGAACTGGCGGCGGACGTATACGAGCGGGGGATTGTGATGACCGGCGGCGGCAGCCTGCTGGGCGGCTTGGACGAGCTGATCGAGGAAAAAACCGGCATCAACACCATGATCGCGGAGGAGCCCATGAACGTGGTGGCCATCGGCACCGGCAAATTCATCGAGTTCATTCACGAAGCCAAAGCCAACCGGGACAAAAACTAAACCGGCCCGGAGGCGGAGGAAGGAATGGAAACGGTAAAGGGCTATGTGGAGCATATCGTTTACCGGAATCCGGAAAACGGTTACACAGTGCTGGAGCTGGCAACCGGCTCCGAGACCTATACATTGGTGGGGATCCTGCCCCACGTCGGCGAAGGGGAGCCGCTGGAGGCGGAAGGGACCTTCGTCAACCATCCCAGCTATGGGGAACAGCTTTCGGTGGAGCGGTATCGGGTAACCGCTCCCGAGGATGTGATTTCTATTGAGCGGTATCTGGGGTCCGGCGCCGTCAAGGGCATCGGACCCCAGCTGGCCGCCCGCATCGTCAAAAAATTCCAGGCGGACACTCTCCGCATTATCGATGAGGAACCGGAACGGCTGGCAGAAGTAAAAGGGATCAGCGAAAACGGCGCCCGGCAGATTGCCGTCCAGGTGGCGGAAAAGCGGGAGCAGCGCCAAGCCATGCTCTTTTTGCAGCAGTACGGCATCTCCCTGAACCTGGCGGTTAAAATTTACGAAAAATACGGGGCGGAGCTGTACAGCCTGATCCAAACCAACCCCTACCGGATCGCCGACGACATCCCGGGGGTGGGCTTTAAGATTGCGGACGACATCGCCCAGAAGGCCGGCATCCTGACAGACTCCGACTTCCGGATCCGCAGCGGCCTGTACTATACCCTGATCCGGGCCGTGGGCCAGGGCCATGTGTATCTGCCCCAGGAGGAGCTGCTGCGCCAGGCCTCCGACCTGCTGGGCGTGTCGGAGGACCGCATGGAAAAGCACATTATGGACCTGGTGCTGGACAAGCGGCTGGTGGTCAAGGAAAAGCACGGGGAGCCGGTGGTGTACACGGCCATGTACTACTATATGGAGCTCCACTCGGCCCAGATGCTGAAGGATCTGGATATTTTGGGGACCGCCGACCCCCAGGCCCTGGAGGCCTGGCTCCGGCAGGTGGAGAAGGAGGAAGGGCTGGAGCTGGATCCTCTGCAGCGGGAGGCGGTGCAGACCGCCGTGCAAAACGGCGTCACCGTCATCACCGGAGGCCCCGGCACTGGCAAGACTACCACCATCAACACCCTGCTCCGCTACTTTGAGGAGCAGGGGCTGGAAATCCAGCTGGCGGCCCCCACCGGCCGGGCGGCCAAGCGGATGACTGAGGCCACCGGCTTTGAGGCCCGGACCATCCACCGGATGCTGGAGTTTATGGGCGCGCCGGGGAAGGATCCGGAGGGGGAGGACACCTCCGTGTATTTCCAGCGCAACGAATCCAACCCGCTGGAGGCGGACGTGGTGGTCATCGACGAAATGTCCATGGTGGACATCCACCTGTTTTATTCCCTGTTAAAGGCGGTGCAGGTAGGCGCCCGGCTGATCCTGGTGGGGGACGCCAACCAGCTGCCCTCGGTGGGGCCTGGGAACGTGCTGCGGGACATCATCGATTCCGGCTGCTTCCATGTGGTGCGGCTGACCCGGATTTTCCGCCAGGAGGAGGCCAGCGACATAGTGCTCAACGCCCACCGGATCCACCAGGGGGACTGGATCGACCCCAGCCGCCGGAGCCGGGACTTTCTGTTTGTCAAGCGGGACGAGGCCAACCGGATTGTCAACGCGGTCATCGGCCTGGTGCGGGACAAGCTGCCTGGCTACGTCCACGCCCACCCCTTTGACATCCAGGTGTTAACCCCCATGCGCAAGGGCGTGCTGGGGGTGGAAAACCTGAACCGGGTGCTTCAGCAGTTCCTGAATCCCCCGGACCCCTCCAAGAAAGAAAAGCAGCTGCCTCACGGCATCTTCCGGGAGGGGGCTAAGGTGATGCAGATTAAGAACAACTATCAGATGGAATGGGAGGTCCGCACGGCCAGAGGGTTTGTCACCGAGCAGGGGACCGGGGTGTTCAACGGCGACCTGGGGATTGTCCGGGAGATCAACCTGTTTGCGGAAACCCTGACGGTGGAGTTTGACGAGGGACGGCGGATTACCTACACCTTCCGCCAGACGGACGAGCTGGACCTGGCCTACGCGGTGACGGTACATAAGGCCCAGGGCAGCGAGTATCCGGCGGTGGTCATCCCGGTGCTCACCGGCCCCCGGATGCTTATGAACCGGAACCTGATCTACACGGCGGTGACCCGGGCCAAAAGCTGCGTGTGCATTGTAGGCGTGCCGGAGGCCTTCCAGGCCATGGTAGACAACGGGGAGGAGCAGAAACGGTATTCCGGCCTGGCGGACTGTATCCGGGAGGTGGCGCAATGGGGAATCGGGAACGCTGGATTTTAGAGCGGCTGGTTCCGGAAGGCAGCTCCGGGCAGAAGCGGGACAGCCGCCTTTGGGAACGGCTGGTTCCAGGAGGCAGCACCGGGAAGAAGCGGGACAGCCGCCTTTTAGAGCTGCTGTATCCCCGGCGGTGCCCGGTGTGCGGGGACGTGGCCTGGCCCAAGGGGGCCTTGGCCTGCCCGGAATGCCGGAGAAAGCTTGCTTTTATTGAGGAGCCTACCTGCAAACGGTGCGGCCGGGAGATCTCCGCGCCGGAGATGGAATTCTGCCGGGACTGCGCCTCCCGGAAGCGCTCCCTGGACGGGGCGGTGGCCCTGCTCCACTACGATGCCGCCGCCCGCCGGTCTATTGCCGGCTTTAAGTACGGCGGCCGGCCCGAGTACGCGGATTTTTACGCGGAGGAGCTGGCCCGGCGGTACGGGCGGCAGCTTCTCCGCTGGCGGCCCCAGGCCATTGTGCCGGTGCCGGCGGACCGAAGGCGGCAGCGCGTCCGGGGCTACAACCAGGCCCAGGTGCTGGCGGAACGGCTGGGCGCGGCCCTGCATCTGCCGGTGCTGCCCCAGGCCCTGATCCGCCGCCGCCACACCCTGGCCCAGAAGGAACTGGGGCCTGCCGCCAGGCAGAAAAACCTGGAGCAGGCCATTGAAATCTACCGCTATCCGCCGGGCCTTGCCCGGGTGCTTTTGGCAGACGATATTTACACCACCGGCAGCACCGCCGAGGCCTGCGCCCGAGCCCTGAAAAAAGCCGGGCTGCGGCAGGTCTACGGCGTCTGGGTCTGCGTGGCCGGGGCGGACTAAAATTTTTCGCTGATCCCGTACCGTTTCATCCGCCGCCACAGGCTGGATTTGCTGATCCCCAGCCGCCGGGCCGCTTCCTGCCGGTTCCCTCCTGTCTCGTTTAAGGCTTGAATCACCCGGTTCCGCTCCGCTTCCGCCTGGGAAGCGCCGGAGCCGTTTCCCCAGGATTCCTTCCCGACTCCAACGGCAAAGCTCGCTGCTGGGCTGCCGCCTGCCTCTGGGTTTCCTGCCGCCAGGCTTCTACCTGCCGCCAAGCCTCCGGCCGCTTTCGCGTCCCCAGCCGCCAGGCAGCGGGGGGCAAATTCCTCCCTTCGGATCATGTATACGCCTTCCATCTGCCGGATAATAAATTCCGCGTCCAGGATATTGGTAGGGGCGATTACCGCCAGGCGCTCGCAGAAATTCCGAAGCTGCCTTACGTTTCCCGGCCAGGAGTACCCGGCGATCACCTGTTCCGCCTCCGGCGTCAATTCCACCGCCTTTTTGTACTTTTCCCCAAACTGTATCAGGAAATTCCGGGCAATCAGCAGCACATCCTGTTCCCGCTCCCGCAGCGGCGGGATGTGGAGGGTCAGCACGTTCAGCCGGTAATACAAGTCCTCCCGGAACTTTCCCTCCTCCACCAGCTGCCGCAGGTTTTTGTTGGAAGCGGCAATCACCCGCACATCCACCCGGATCACCTTGTCGTCCCCGATTCGGGTAATGGTGTGCTCTTCCAGGACCCGCAGCAGGTGCGCCTGTCCCTGCCAGTCCATCTCCGAAATCTCATCCAGAAAGATGGTTCCCCGGTCCGCAATCTCCAGCATCCCCTTTTTGCCCTTGCGGGATGCCCCGGTAAACGCGCCGTCCACATAGCCAAACAGCTCGCTTTCCAGAAGGCTGACCGGTATGGCCCCGCAGTTCAGCGCCACAAAGGGCTCCCGCTGCCGCAGGCCTGCGTTGTGGATGCTCTGGGCAAACAGTTCCTTTCCGGTGCCGGTTTCCCCCAGCAGCAGCACATGAGACTCATAGTTGGCAAAGCGCTGGGCCAGGTCCTTGGCCTCCAGCATGGCCTGGGATTCCCCCAGGATATCGGAAAAATGGTACTTGGCCTTGTGGCCTTTGGCATAATACTGGTTTTTGACGGTGGCCTCCATCTGCTCCAGCTGCTTCAGCTCCGTAAAATGGGCCACCGCCCCGGTAATCTCCTTGCCCTGATGCAGGGAGGTCAGATTGACCACCATCACCAGGTTTTCGGTGCGCAGGACGCTTCCAAATAGGTTTCCTCCTTCGTGGAGGATGGTGTGGATATCCTCCCGGGAAATCTGGGGGATCACGTCGCAGATTTTCCGGCCGATGACGTCCTGGCGCTCCAGCTGGAAGAGCTGGCAGGCCTTGCTGTTGACCAACACCACCCGCCCCTGGCTGTCCAGGGTCAGCACCGCCTCAAAGGCGTAATCGATGGTGGCCAGCAGCTCCTTCCGGTTTTGCTTTAACGCCACCACGGATTCCGCCGTGGTTTTGGCGATGCTGAAGCTTTTCCGCATCATCTCCCGGCTGTGGACGCCGGCCCGGTAATACAAAAACATCCCGTATTTTTCCACGTAGGGACGGTATGTTTCCGCCCCTACCACCACCTCCGCCCCTTCCTCCCGCAGGGTCCGGAAAAAGGCGTCCAAGGCTTCCGGCTCCCTCACCGAAATCTGCCGGCTCCGCAGGTCCATATGGAACAGTTCCTCCAGCATTTCCCGGTTGATAATCAGCGGCTGATGGGTTACCAGGGCCACCTTGTAGCGTTTCTCCGGCTCGTAGTCTGGCAGCTGCCGCAGCCATTTCCGCAGGTAAAACAGGATCTCCACCGTCTCTTCCCCGTGAAAATAGCAGGGGATCAGGGGAACCGGGCAGTTTAGCTCCCGCAGGATGGTAAAATGCCTGCCCTGGGCCATAATCACGTCTACATTGGCTTCTTCCGCCGCCAGGATGGTTTTCTGCAATTCCTCCGGCGTCTCCTGGATCACCTGCCGGGGAACCACCTGGATCCCCATCTCCCCAGACAGGGAAACCGCCATTTTCTGCCGGTCCTCCTCCCGGGATACGTACATGATCTTTACCATTTTTCTTTCCCCCTGAAACGCGGAAAGAGGGAGCCAAGGCCCCCTCTTTCTGTCTGCCGGCTGTCCGGTTTACTCAAAATACATATCAAACCAGCGCACCTGAGAGGAAGACCAGGTCTGGTACCCCTTCAGGTTGGCAACGTGAGCCTGCACATCCTGCAGATCCGCGATGGTGTAGAACGGAACGTTTTCGTTGTAGATTTCCACAATCTGCTTGACAATGGGGACACGCGCCTCCGCGTCGTACTCCTCCAGGCCCTGAAGGATCAGGCCCTGCAGTTCATCGTTCTGGTAGCCGCTGCGGTTAATGTCCGTGTTGTCCAGCTGGGCGTCCGCCGCGCTCAGGGCGTCGCCGTTGGGAACGTTAATGTTGCCGAAGAACATATCCCAGGTGCCGGACAGGTCGCCCAGCATGGAGGAATAGGTGGCAGTCTCGTAGTTGTCAATGGTCAGCGTAATGCCGATCTGGTTCAGCTGGGCCTGCACGATCTCCGCGATGGCCTGGCGGGTGGAATCTTCATCCACGATTACGTTCAGGTTCAGGTCCGTCACGCCGGAAGCCGCCACCAGCTCTTTGGCCTTTTCAACATCCGCCGGATACAGATAGCCGTCGAACCAGGATTCGTCAAACAGCTCGAAGGAAGCCGGGAAGTAGGTGTAGGACGGGGTGGACAGGTCGTTGTACACCGCGTGGCAGATGGCTTCCGCGTCAATGGCGTAGCAGATAGCCTGCCGCAGCTCCTTGCTCTGGAGCACGGAGGTTTCCGTGCAGTTAAAGAACAGCACCGAGTTTTTGTTGGTGGCAATGTGCTCTACCGTGTACGCCTCGTTGCTCTCCAGCCGCTCCACGTCGCTGCCCTGCAGGTCGTAGATATAATCGATGCCGCCGGTTTCCAGCTCGATCACCCGCTGGGAGGCCTCGGTGATGACCCGGAAGGTGATGGTGTCGATCCCTTTGTTGTCGCCGTCCCAGTAGTCCTCAAAGGCGGACAGGGTGATGGTGCTGCCGGTGACCCAGTCGGTCAGCTTGTAAGGGCCGGTGCCGATGGGGTCGTTGGCCATGTCGTGCTCTTCCATGCAGTTCTCCGGAACGATAAACACGCCCAGGATATCGTAGATGGCCGACCAGTCTCTGTTTTTCAGCGGTATCACAATGTGATAGTCGTCTATCACTTCCATGTTGTCCACGTCCACGTTGGCGGTATATTTAATGTACGTGGTGCTTTCGGCGCACAGCTTGTAGGAATACAGCACGTCCGCCGCGGTCATCTCCGACCCGTCGTGGAATTTTACCCCTTCCCGCAGGGTAACCGCCAGGTGCATGTCGTCCTGCCACTCGTAGCTGGTAGCCAGCATAGGGGTCATCTCGTTGTTGTAGCCGATCATGTACAGGGACTCATAGATGTTGTTGCATTTGATCCGGTTGGTAGCCGCCTGCATGTTGTTAAACGGGGACAGGTCGCCCGGATCCGCGGAGTTCTGTACGACCACCGAATTCTTAGGTCCTTCCTCCGTGTTCCCTCCGGCCTCGCTTTCGCCGCCGCCGGAGCCGCAGGCGCACAGCCCTAGGGCCATCACCGCCGCCATCATTACTGCCAGTGCCTTTTTCATACATTCTCCTCCTCTAAAAATTTTTTTAACGCTTTTCAGCGGAAAAAACGTGTCCCGTAGGATCCGGGCCCCGCCCTATGCCGAAACCTCCTCCGCCCGGCAGCAGGCTACAAAGTGCCCCGGCTCCCATTCCCGCAGCTCCTGGGGCTCCCGGCATTTTTCCGTGGCGTAGGCGCACCGGGCCGCAAAGCGGCACCCTGGCTTCGGGTTGATGGGAGAGGTAATCTCTCCTTTCAGCAGGATCCGCTTGTTCTGGGCATGGATATCCGGGATCGGGATGGCCGACAGCAGCGCCTGGGTGTAGGGATGGATCGGCCGCTCAAACAGCCGGTCCGATTCGCATTTTTCCACCATCTGGCCCAGGTACATCACCGCGATCTCATCGGAAATATATTTGACCACCGAAAGGTCGTGGGTCACAAACATATAGGTAAGGCCGTTCTTTTCCTGCAGGTCCAGCATCAGATTCAGGATCTGGGCCTGGATGGACACATCCAAGGCGGAAACCGGCTCGTCGCAGACAATAAATTTGGGCTTTAGGGCCAGGGCCCGGGCAATGCCGATCCGCTGCCGCCTTCCGCCGTCCAGCTCATGGGGATAGGAGTTCCGAAGCCGCGGGGCCAGGCCAACCACCTCCATCAGCCGGTCCACTTCCTCCTCCATTTCCGCCTTGCTCAGCCTTCCCCGAAGCTCCAGCGGCTCCCGGATGGTCTGGCTGACGCTGAACCGGGGGTTCAGGCTGGAAAACGGATCCTGGAAGATAATCTGCATATCTTCCCGCAGCTCTCCCAGCTTGTTCCGGCTGACTACCGTTATGTCTTCCCCCTTAAAAAAGATCTTGCCTCCCGTGCTGTCCAGCAGATGCAGGATGGTACGGCCCAGGGTGGATTTCCCGCACCCAGACTCCCCTACCACGCCCAGGGTTTTTCCCTCCTCCAGGGAAAACGTCACATCGTCCACTGCGTGGAGGATCCCCCGAGGCGTTTTAAAATATTTTTTCAGGTTCTGTACTTCCAAAAGCGCCATTGTTCTTCCTCCTTCTACCGTACCTGCCGCGGATCCCGGCGCAGGCACCGTACCAGATGCCCCGGCTCCGTCTCAAACAGGGGCACCGTCTCGGTCTTGCAGGCTTCCGTGGCATAGGGGCACCTAGGATGGAATTTGCATCCAGCCGGCAGGCTGCTGGGATTGGGCATCATACCGGGGATCGGCTTCAGCCGTTTGGTTTTGGTGTTCAGGTTGGGCAGGGAGCCAAACAGCCCTTCCGTATACGGATGGGAGGTAAAGTCAAAAATGTGCTCCTTGGTCCCCATCTCCACAATCTCCCCGGCGTATATCACCGCCACCTTATCGCAGACCTCCGCCACAATCCCCAGGTCGTGGGTAATCATCAGCATGGACGTCCCCCGCTGATCCCGCAGGCGCATCATCATCTCCAGCACCTGGGCCTGGATGGTTACATCCAGGGCGGTGGTAGGCTCGTCCGCCAGCAGCACCTGGGGATTGCAGGCCAGGGCCATGGCGATTACCACCCGCTGCTTCATGCCGCCGGAAAACTGATGGGGGTATTCCCGGCCCCGTTCTCCGGGAATGCCTACCATCTCCAGCAGCTCCATGCTTTTTTTGGCCGCGCCGGCTTTGCTGATCTTCTCATGGAGGCGGATCACCTCCGCGATCTGGTCTCCCACCACAAACATAGGGTTCAAAGCCGTCATAGGATCCTGGAAGATCATGGCGATCTTGTTGCCCCGCACCTTCCGCATCTCTTTCTGGGAAAGCTTCAGCATATTTTTCCCATCCATGAAGATCTCCCCGCCCCGGATCTTAGCCGGCGGATCCGGAAGGATCCCCAGGATAGACTTGGCAATGGTCGTTTTGCCCGCGCCGGTCTCCCCCACCAGCCCCAGGGTTTCTCCGGCGTTTAGCTCAAAGGACACGCCGTTGACCGCGTGGACCACGTCTTCCCCGCTGGTGTATTCCACCACCAGGTCTTTTACGGAAATTAAAGATTCTCCACTCATCTGTCTTCCCTCCTACTAATTCTTCAGACGGGGATCCAAAGCATCGCGGAGTCCGTCACCTAACATATTCAAAGACAATACCGTCAGCATAATGGCCAGTCCCGGAAACAGTACAATGTGCCAGTAATCCCGGATATAGTTCCGGCCGGCGGAAAGCATGGCGCCCCACTCTGGGCTGGGCGGCTGCACCCCCAGGCCGATAAAGCTCAGCATGGCCGCCACCGAAATGCAGCTTCCCACGCCCATGGTCATCTGGACGATCATGGGGGAAACGGCGTTGGGCAGCACGTGCTTCAGCATAATCCGGCGGTCGCCGCAGTGGATGGCCCGGGCCGCCTCTATGTATTCCATCCCCTGCACGCTCATAAAGGACGCGCGGGTCATCCGGGAATAGCCGGGAATGGTGGACAGGCCGATGGCCAGGATGGCGTTGACCAAGCCAGGGCCCAGGGTGGCGGAAATGGCAATGGACATCAGGATGGCCGGAACCGCCTGGAACACGTCCAGCACCCGCATGATCACCATGTCCACCTTGCCGCCGTAATAGCCGGCAATGGCGCCCAGCGTCATGCCGAACACCGCCGACACCGCCACGGAGGCAAAGCCAATGGTCAGGGACGCCCGGCCGCCGTAAATAATCCGGCTGAAAATATCCCGCCCCAGGTTGTCCGTCCCAAAAGGATGCTCCGCCGAGGGAAGGGCGAACATGTTGTAAAGATCCTGGGTTTCATACCCGTAGGGCGCGATCAGCGGGGCAAAAATGGAAATCAGGATCATAAGGAGCAGGAATACCAAGCCAGCCATGGCCAGCCGGTTCTTTCTCAGCCGTCTCATGACTTCCCAAAAGCGGCTGTTTTTCTTTGCTTTTTTTCTTTCCGTCGCCATTGCCCTTATGCCTCCTTTGCCGTTCTCTTTTTAGGCGCCGCGTACTGAGCCTTAATGCGGGGGTCCACAAACGCGTAGGCCACGTCCACCAGCAGCATTACAATACTGAAGATAATGGCTACCACCAACACGCTTCCCTGCACCACCGGATAGTCCCGGTTTTTGATGCCGGAAACCATGTACGTGCCGATGCCGGGAATGGAAAAAATGCTTTCCGCTACAATGGCCCCGGAAAGCTGGATCCCCAGCATGGTGCCCACCTGGGTCACAATGGGAATCAACGCGTTCCGCAGGGCATGGACGTAAATTACCTTCCGCTCGGTCTGCCCCTTGGCCCGGGCCGTGGTAATGTAATCCTGGCGGATTACCTCCAGCATGCTGGAACGGGTCTGCCGGGCAATGCTGCCCGCGCCGGAGAGGGCGATGGACACGCAGGGAAGGATCAGGTACTCGATGCCGCCCCATCCGCTGGGCGGCAGCAGCCCCAACTTTAGGGCAAATACCAGGGAAAGCATCAGCCCTACCCAGAAGCCTGGCATGGACACGCCCAGCAGCGCCAGCACAATGGCGGTGTTATCCTTCCAGGTATACTGGTTGGTGGCGGAGATAATCCCCAGGGGCATGCCGATACAGACGGCCAGGATTACGCTGACCAAGGCCACCGTAAAGGTTTTGGGCATCCGGCTGGCCACCTCCTCGGAAATCGAGCGGCCGTTGATGTAGGACTCTCCCAAATTCCCATGGAGGAACACGTCCGAACAATACCGGGCAAACCGCTCCAGATAGGAGTCGTTCAGGCCCAGCTCTTCCCGGCACGCTTCCAGCTCTTCCTCGGTAGCGTCCGAGCCAAGGATCACCTGGGCCGGGTCGCCGGGAGTAAAATACAGCAGCGTGAACACAAAGATGGTTACGCCCAAAATAATGGGGATAAACATCAGTATTCGTTTCAGCACATAGCGCAGCATTGGATTACCTTCCCCTTTCACAGAACCGTTTTTAAGATAAATCGGATTCGATTCACCTGGAACGTTTGCTTCAATATCTTTTATATATAGCAACTTTCGTGCCAACTATTACGCCGCCCTATATTGTGTCTTTTTTTCGCGCGTTTCTCTATCTTTTTCAGTTATTTTGCCGCAGCCTTCCCGCTTTCTTTGGGCATATTTTTCGATTCCGCCCTTTTCGTCTGTCGTCTTTTCTTTCTGCGGAACGATCCTTTCATTTCAAATGAAATCTTCTTTTCTCCTTGGTGTGAAATGTTTCTGTCACTCCCACCGGCCTGCGCCCCACATCGTACCGCCCGCTGCATGAGAGGGATCCTGCTCTGGCGGGAAGCCCTTTCCGCCGGGCTCTTAGGGGGCCGCTCTGGCGGGAAGCCCTCTCCGCCGGATTCGGAGGGGGCCGCTCTGGCGGGAATTTCTGGACAAATGGGGGAGGGGCATGTTATACTTTGGAAAGCAAATAGCTAGGGAGCCGGAAGAATGAAACGAAAATACGAATCGGAATATGAAGTCACTTCTCTTCAAAAAGGAAGGAAAGCCTACCGCTACCGGGGCAAATGGTATCATGTGGATCTGGATCCCGCCTCCTACCGGCGGTTTTGGCGGGCACAGCTGGCCTTGGCCCTGCTGGCCACAGGGATCCTGGTGGGGGCTGGCCTGGTCCCCAGCTACAGCATGTTTGCCTTTTACGCCTTCCTGCCCTATGTTTTGACGTATCTTCCCGTACTGTACGCTTTAATCCACGCCTTGTTTTGCCCCACCAAAAACGAGCCTTTGGAGCACATGGCGTACGACCAGCAGTATGGGCGCCAAAAATTATTTGTCATCGCCGCCCTGGCCTGCAGCGCGGCGGCCGCCGTCACCGGCGTTGCCGCCATCCTGCTGGAAGCGCCGGTGATTTCCCCCGCTTCCTTTGGGCAGCCTGCCCTTATGCTGCTGCTGTCGGCGGTGCTGCTGATTTTCCGTAAGCTCCTGGCCCGGATCCCCATCCGTCAGACCGACAAAAAGGAGGCCGCAGGGTGATTTCTCGCCCTGCGGCCTCCGGCCTTCCGTTCTAGCCAGGAACCAGCTTTTAATCAGGTTCCCTCTTTCTGCGTTTCCTTGCTTCCCAGGCGCATCAGCTTGCTGCCGAACAGCAGGAACACAACCGCTACCGCCAGCGTAAAGATACCAATCACATCGTAGCCGCTCTGGTATCCCAGATTGCTCAGGATAAAGCCCAGAACCGCGCCGGCGATCATGCTCAAGATATCCGTAGAGAAGTAGTTGGTCGCATGCACGCTTCCCTTCTCGGTAGGGTCGCAGGTCTTAAACAGGAAGATACTGATGATTCTGCTGTAACTCCGACCAATGGTGCACAGGAGCTCGGCCGCCAGGAAGCTGCCATAGGTGTAGGCATGTCCTGTAAGCAGGATACCGGCGCCCAGGCAGACATACAGCGCAAACAGCACAAATTTCGGATGGATAAAGTCACAGAGAATGCTGGCAAACAGCTTCACAAACGCTGCCACGGTTCCGGTGATTACCAGGATAGAGGCCAGGTCAATCCCCCGCTCGTCTGCAATCACGTTGTTGTAATTGTTATGCGCCGACCAGCCCAGCACTACCAGGCTCATCATCATGCAGACCGGGACATATTTCCAGTTCAGGGCCTTCAAGCCAAAGCCGCGCTTTTTGGTAGGGGTCGCCTGAAGGATCTTCTCATCCTTCATATCCAGGAACAGCGTCAGCACAATCGCGCCAACCGCGAAAGCCGCCGCAACCAGCAGGGCCGGCACCATGCCGAAGGTCTGATAAATTTTAACGCCGCCAGCTTTGGAATAGTTCTGGGCCAGATCCTGAACGATTCCCAGGAACGCGTAGGTGGTACCCATAACCTTCTTGTCCACCAGCATGGCAACAATGGCCGGAAGGATAATGCCCACCAGGCACCAGCCAAGACCGTAAAGACCGCGGGCCACAATAAAGTTCATATCACCGCCCATGCCGAAGGTTCCCAGGAAGAAGATCAGGATGGTACGCACTGCAATGGCGCCGATCAGCGCAATCCGCTTCTTCTCCGAGTCGGCCAGCGCGCCGGCCGGCATCCGGGCGATCAAAGCGACAATGGTGTACACAGAAGCCGCCACGCCGACTGCCCCTACGCTGACACCTGCGGCAGTCGCCCCCATATTCATAAAGGAATTGGCCCAGCTTAGAGAACAGTCACTGAGTGTCTGAATTACCAAGATCAGCAGCAGATTCCGGTTAAAAATATCCCTCAATGTGATTTTTGTTTTTGCTTCAGCCATAAAAGTATGTTCTCCTCTCTCTTCTCTTATGCGCTCGTGTCCTTCCAACATTCCTTCCCGCATAGGACTCTTTTGTTTTTCTGTGCCACTCCCTTCTGTCCTGTTTTTCGGGCAGCAGAATGTGGGTATCCAATTAATATACGAGCAATTTCCATGCCAATATAAGACTTTTCAGGTATTTTCCCTTGCAAGCGCTAAAATACGTGGTTTTTAGGCATTTTTTTACCAGCCGCGCTGCGTGCGGCTGGCAAAAAAGCGAAACAATTTGAACCATATGTGCCAATGTGTTCTGCAACGTTTCGTTTTTAACGCAATGGCACAGCTTCTTACCGGTGCTGGTGCAGATATTTCTCCCGGGTGGCCTGACCGCCCCGGATGTGCCGCTCCGACTTGTTTACATCCAGCACCACCCGGGCCTGGGCCGCCAGGGCCTGGTTCACCTGGGGAAGGCGCTCGGCGACGTCCTTATGCACCGTAGACTTGCTGATTCCAAACTTCCTGGCGGTCTGCCGCACCGTTGCGTTGTTCTCGATGATATAGCTGGCAATGGCCGCTGCCCTCTCCTCTATGTATTCTTTCACAGATGCTCTCCTGTGCCTGTTTTTACCATCCTATGGCAGGCACAGGGGGTTTATGACCGGGATTCCTGCGCGCTCCTACCGGCCTCCCTCACCCGAGATTCAAGTGTGTCTCCTACACATCCCCGATACCATCCAGAAGAACCTCATACGCATCCTCGATACCATCCAGGAGAACCTCAATACACATCCCCGATACCATCCAGGCGGATCTCATACGCATCCTCGATCAGTACGTAGCGAACCTTGTACTTTTGGGCGAGCGCCAGATTCCGCGCATTTTCTTCCAGGACACGCTCCATCACGCAGCTATCCGCCTGGCGCGTTTCTATCACATTGGCATACGCCTGGATACGGTCAAAATGATTCCGGATGTACGCCTCGCTCATAATAAGACAGTAGTAGCGGATCTGGGAACGGTATTCTTCTCCAAAATCCTTCTCCCAATCAAAAGGGATATAGCATCCCTCCACAATAAGATTCTGCCGGTTTTCGATAGCCGTCTTCACCATCTCGCGAACCACCGGCCACAGATAATCCGTAAGCGCCTCATCGTCCTCCGGCGTCAGCTGGGTATATCCGCTGCGGATCAGCCCCATTTTTAGATGATCGATGGACACATATGGATAGTGAAGTGTTTCCAACAATTTTTGCGCCAGCGCCGTCTTGCCCGTATGGGAAGCGCCGGTTATCAGCAAAACCATCTCTCTTTTCCTCCCACGTCCCTGGAACTTTCCCGAGGCCTACGCTTTGCGGCCTAGTTTTCCCCGCGCCCTGGGTGTCTCCATCCGGCGAGACCGCTTCTTTTGAGATTTTTTCAAAAAAAGCGGTACAGCCTTTCAACCGCACCGCTTTCTGAGCGGATTTTTTCTAAAAAGCGGTGTTGTTTTGCACTTGGGACGGCTTTTTATGAAAGTTTCCTGAATAAAGCCGTCCTGCCCCCTTTTCCAAACCGCTTTTTGAAGCAAATCCACAATTTAATCCGTTGCGAAATCCATCCGATACCGCTTTTTGGATGCTTTTCTCAAAAAAAGCGGTGCCGCTTTGTCCGCAGACGGTTATTCTGAACTTTTTCCTTAGAAAAGCCGTGTCGTCCTCCCAGCGAGACCAAACCCGGTCCCCGACAGGAAACGGAGGACACCTTCCCCGGCGGTGAATGCGGCCTTGCGGCAGCCTGCGCGGTTGCCCCAGACGCGGGGAGCGCCGCCGGTTCCTCTAGGGGCGCTTGCTTTTCAGTCCACCCACGGGCGGATCCGGTATTCCGCGCCCACGGAGCGGCAAATCTCCCGGCACTGGTCTTCCTCCTCCGGCGTCAGAGTGGTTTCCACGGTGGTAAACACCACCTTGGGCACATACCGGGTGCAGTCCCGGGCAAATTGCAGCATGGCCTCATAAGAGCCTGCGCCAAACTTCGGCCGCACCAGTTCCAGATACCGTTGCGGATCCGGGGTGTTCAGGCTGATGGAAACCGTGTCAATAAGGCCTTCCAGCAGCGGCGCCACCGGCTTGCCGCAAATCAAATCCCCCAGGCCGTTGGTATTGATGCGGATGGGGGTCTGCCAGCGTTCCTTTACAAAGCGGGCCACCGCCAGCAGCGTGTCCAGCGCCTCCATCGGCTCGCCAAAGCCGCAGAATACCAGCTCCTTGTACCGGCTCATATCAAATTTTCCGAACTCCGCCAGAACCTCCTCCAGGCTGGGCGTATGCTCCAGCCACAGGCTGCCGGAATTTTCCATATGATCCCGGGTCTGCCGCAGGCAGAACGTACAGGCGCAAGGGCAGTGGTTGGTCAGGTTTACGTACAGGCCGCTTCCCACTTCATACAAAATCGTCATGCTATGTCCCTCCTCTATCCGCCGCGCCGGAAGCTTTCCTTCCTGCCGCAGCCTCTTATTTCAGCGTTCCCAGAAACTCCTCGAAGCAAACCCCATCCGTCAGGGGCAGATCCATCTCCATGGAACGGGCAATGCACTTTTTAATAAACCGGGACGCTTTTCGCACCGACTGCTGGAACGGCACCCCGTTCACGGCGTCCGCCGCCACGATGGCGGAAAAAATATCTCCCGTACCGGATCGCTGGGTCCCCACCCGGTGGGTGCGGAGCATGGAAGGCTCCTTTCCCCGCTCGTAGCAGAAATTGGCGATAAACTCTCCCTGGGGAATCCCAGTGATGACCACCTTCTCCGGGCCCCGGCTGCTGAGCCGCTCCGCCAGCTGGGTCAATTCCGTCTTTTTCCAATGTCCCGGCCGGTAGGGCGTATCCGTAAGGATACAGGCCTCCGTCAGGTTCGGAGTCAAAATATCCGCGTAACCCACCAGCTTTTTCATCTCCTGACACATTTCCAGGGTGTAGGTGGGATAGGGCCGGCCATAGTCCCCCATCACCGGATCCACCAGCACCCAGGTATCCAGCCTTCCAAATTCCTCCAGAAAACGGATAACCAGGCGGATCTGCTCCCGTGAGCCCAGAAAGCCCGTGGAAATGCCGGAAAACTGCAAATCCAGTTTTTTCCATTCCTCCATATACGGCAGCATCCGATCCGTATAGTCCTCAAAAAAGAAGCTGGGGAACCCTGTATGGTTGGATAAAATGGAGGTGGGAAGCGGGCAGCACTGAATTTTCATTACCGAGATAATCGGCAGCGCCACCGCCAGGGAACACCGGCCAAAGCCGGACAGGTCGTTGATAACCGCGATCTTTTTTTGATGATTATGCGGGCCCGCCGCACTGGTCTGCCTATCCACGCTGTCTTTCATGCGCCTTCTCCTCCATTCCGCCGGAAGGAGGCCCAACGGCGCCCTTCCGCATGAACCTTATCATAGAGGAAAATTGCACTTTTTAAAATGGCCAGTTCTTGATATTTTGACTGGGCCAGTTTGCCCCGCCGCACCGCCACTTTCCGGCTGGCTGCCAGGCCGCCAGCCCAGGGCCTCCCCCAGCCGCACCGGGAATTCCTGCTCCCGGGCGGAGGCGCGCCGGATTTCCGGGCGGAGCTCCACCGCGCCGGGCCGCAGGAATAGGATGATGGTGGAGCCGCCGAACTCGAAACGTCCCTTTTCCTGCCCCCGGAGGAAGCGGCCGCCGCCCCGCTGGTAGTTGCAGATGCGGCCCACCAGCATGGCCCCTACCTCCATATAAATCATATCCCCAAAGTTTTCCGTCCGCAGCACCGTATATTCCCGGCTGTTCTGCCGGTAAATGGGACCCGCTTCCGCCGCGTAGGGCCGCACCGTATGCAGGATCCCCGGCACCGTCCGGTTCCGGCTTTTCCGTCCGCTGTCCGGATAGCAGTACCGGTGGTAGTGGGAGGGCGTCAGCCGGAAGACCAGGCACTGGCCCCCGGCCCAGGCCTCCGCCAGCCTCCGGTCCCGCAGCAGGTCGCCCACCGTATACCGGACCCCTTTGATGGCCATCACCGTGTCCGGCCGGATGGGATATACGGTCAAAAGGCCGTCGCAGGGGCAGGCCAAATGCCCCGGCTCCCGGTCCACCGGCCGGGCCCCCGGCCGCAGACGGCGGACAAAAAAAGCGTTAAAGCTGGGCCAGTCCTCCTGCCGGAAGTCGGACAAATCCAGATGGTTTCCCCGGATAAAGCAAGGGATCAGGAAGCGGGATGCCCGGGTATCCAAAAACCGGCCCACTCCGCGGGAGAGGGCCGGCCGGGTCAAAAGCTTTAAAAAAAGCCGTCCTACAGGTTTTCGATAGAGAAAGGAAGCCATACGATTTTATCTCCGTATTTGAACATCAGGAAAAATACCAGCGTGCCGATGGCGGCCACCACAATCAGGCCGTGCATGTAGGCCTTCCGCACCTTGATCTTGCTGAGGAACGCCAAGCCCAGAAGCAGCAGGGCAAAATTGTAAAACCGGACCACGGAAAGCCGGGTGGGGATGTCCAGCAACAGCATGCTAGGGATCAGCAGGGAGGTGGTGGTCACCGGAAGGCCCAGGTAATATTTGCGCTTCCCACCCTCCGCCTGCACCCGGTTCATCTCCTGCACGTTAAAATACCCCAGGCGGATGACCGCCGCCAGCACATAAAAAATCATGCAGGCGTAGCCAAAAAACGTGCGGATGCCGGTGGCGTAGCCGATCATGGCCGGGAACACGCCAAAACAGACCAAATCGCACAGGGAGTCAATCTGGATCCCAAAGGTCTTTTCGTCCTCCGTCCGCTTGCAGGTCCGGGCAATGGCCCCGTCAAACATATCGCAAAAGCCGCAGAACATCAGGCACAGCACCGCTACCCGCAGGTTTTTCTGCATGGCCTGGGTCATGCCCAGAATGGCCGAGGCCAGGCCAACGTACGTTAAAATCACCGAATAATTGTAATATCCAATCATTGCGATCCTCCTTTCTCCTTTGCACGACGCTCCTTCCGGGCCATCCGTGCCAGCTGGATGCCGCAGAGCACCAGGCCGGACAGCAGCACCATCAGATAAAAGGATATGCCCCGGGACAGCAGCACGGCGGACGTCAGCAGCCGCTCCCCAAAAATGGGGCCAAACAGGATTAAAAACACCGTCTCGCTGGCCCCCACCGCCCCGGGCAGCGGCAGCATATCCACGCACATGGAAAGCAGCAGCTGCACCGCAACCAGCGCGCCCACGCTGTACTGGGCCAGCCCAAAGGAACGGTATACCAGATACGGCACCACCAGGATTGCCAGCCGCTGCAGCGTCAGCACCCCAAAGGTACGCAGCACCACCAACGGATGCGCCCGCATAAAGAAGGCGCAGCGGCGGTACTGGATGCTTTTTCGGGCCAGCGAATACACCCGCTTTTCCGGGTTTTTCACCAGCCGCAGCTTTCCCAGCAGGTGCATGGTGCCGGTGGCAATCCGGAAAAGTAGCTTCTTGGAAAAAAGCAGGAAGCCCAGTGCGGCAATCAGCAGGATGTTTAACATCAGCCCCAGGCCAAACAGGAACCGCAGCCGCAGCAGCTTATCCTGCACCAAAGGCCAGTAGGCGGCCAAAAAAACCAAGGACAAAACCAGGAAGGACAGCTTATACAGCGCCGTCACAATCAGGATCAGCACCGTAGAATCCGAAAGCCGGTATCCATCCTGCTTCATATACACCAGCTGCATCGGCTGCCCGCCGGTACTGGAGGGCGTCAGCGCGCTGAAATAAAACTCTACGAAGGAATACTTAAAGCAGCGCCAGACCGACATGGACTGGCCCAGGCCGTGGAGCAGCACACGGATACACCAGCCGCCGCAGAAAATGTAAAACAGCATGGAGGCCGCCGCCAGGGCGATATATTCCTTTCGGGCCGACCGCAGCGAGGCCCACACCAGCGAAAGATTCCGGTCCCGCAGAAGCAGATAGAGGGTAATCCCCATCAGCGCCAGCAGCACCGCAATCTGAAGGATCATTTTTTTCGGACGGCTCATTTTTTCCCCTTCCGTCTCTCAAGTTCACAGTTTGTTCACTGATTTTTAAGTATACCATGAAAAGCCAAAGATGTCTTTAAGAAACCATGAATTTTTCCTAAGAATTCCCGCCGTTTTCTTGCAAACCGCCGGATTCCCGATTAAAATAGGAAGGGAAAGAACCAAACCTTTAGAAAGGCGGAATAAGAGATGAAAGATTCTTCTTGTATTTTCTGTAAGATTGCCAACGGGGAAATCCCTTCCTCCACCCTCTATGAGGACGAGGATTTCCGCGTAATCCTGGATCTGGGGCCGGCCAGCCGGGGCCACGCCCTGATCCTGCCCAAGGAGCACTTTGCCGATGTGTGTGCCCTGCCGGAAGCGTGGGCGGCCAAAGTCCTCCCCCTGGCCGCCCGGATCGGCGCGGCCATGAAGAAAGCCCTGGGCTGCGAGGGCTTCAATTTGGTGCAGAACAACGGGGAGGCGGCCGGGCAGACCGTTTTCCACTTCCATATGCACATCATCCCCCGCTACGCAGACGGCCCGCAGATGGTCAGCTGGACGCCTGGGGAATCCACCCCCCAGGAACTGGCCCAGACCGCGGAAGCCATCCGCGCCGCGCTGTAACTCTCCGGCGCAAAGCCCCGCCTCTGGCCGAAATGAACCAGGGCGGGGCGTTCTTATCCGTCCTCCTCAATTACATGGATCTCCAGGTAATCAAAGTCCAGAGCCTCCACGAAGCAATCCCGCCCAAAGCGGGTGCGGGCCCGGCGCTGGAACTCCCGGATGTTGGCGTCCAGCCAGATGGGAACACCCAAATCAAATTCTACGCAGATTTCATGGAGGGCATCCAGCACCTTCTTGGTGCGGCTGTCCTCCGAAGTATTTTCCACCACCGTATCCCGTACTAAGTGGTTATCCTTCCAAATCTTTCCCCAAATCCTCATTCTCTCTCCTGTACCTTCCGCAGAAACTGGAGCAATTCCTGAAAGCTTCCGCACAGCCGTTCTTTTTCCTCCGGGCTGCTGGCCTCCAGGGTTTCCCGCACCGGCCCCAGGGCCTGCAGGGCAAAGGCGTCCAGCCGTTCCTGGCCCTTCTCGGTGATATGGATATAGACCAGCCGCCGGTTTACCTGGTCGTGCACCCGCTCCACATACGCCTTGGCCTCCAGGTCGTTGACCAGCTTCGTCAGCTGCTGCTTGGAAATTCCCAATTTTTCCGCCAGCTGGGTCATGGTCATAGAGGAATGGGATCTTCGCAGCGTAAACAAAATAAAAAAGGTGTGGGAATTCATTCTCCACTCTACGTCCGTAAGAGCCGACTTTTTCAAAGTCAGCATAAACCCGGACAGCACATCAAAAAACAAAACGGACAGGTTCTTCTCCTTCGGATCCTCCATATTCTGTCCTCCTCTCCCTCACAGGAAATACTCCTGCTATCCTCATTATAGACGATCCGGGGAAAATGTCAACAAACCGGCTAACGTACATATTCCATGTATCTTACACGGGAAGCAATTTTTTCCTCCTCTCCCGCCAGTCTGGAAGATACCGCTCCACCAGCGCCCAAAATTCCGGCCCGTGATGGGGGATCTGCCGGTGAGCCAGTTCATGGACAATTACATATTCCAGGCACTCTCGAGGATAGGCCGCCAGATACAGGTTCAGCAGGATTTTCCCGGTCTGGGTACCGCAGCTGCCCCACCGGGACCGCATGGCCCGGATCTGCCAGCCGCCGCCTTCCACGCCCAGCCGCCGCTCCCACTCTGGGAACAGCCGCTCCACCTCCTGCCGCAGGGCCTTCCGGTACCACTCCCGCGTCAGGGCCTTCCGCCGTTCCAGGCTATCCTCCCCCGGCAGGCACAGCACCACCGCCTCCGGCTCCTGCCGCACCTTCGCGCGGGGAGCCCCGGTTTCCACCCGCAGGGCATACGGCTTCCCCCAGAGGGAAATCCGCTCCCCGTCCCCCTCCCAGCTTAGGCCCCGCTCCCGGCGGCGGGCCATTTCCTCCTGCCGGGCGGCAATCCATTCCCGGCGCTCCTCCAGAAAGCGCAAAATCTCCGCCTCCGGCAGCCGCAGCGGCGCGGATACCGTAACCTGGCCATCCGGCCGCACCCGCAGATACAGGTTCCGGATGGGCTTGCGGGTCAATTCCACCGATATAGGATTCCATACCAAAATCTTTGTCTGCTTTTTCATACTTCCTATTGAACCAAAAAAGGACCAAAAACGCAAGCCCCGGCCAGCCTGCCGTTGACAAACCCTCCCACGGATCTTAAACTGGAAGAGAAGTCCCGCCATCCGGCGGGCCAGGAAGGAGACTGCCATGCTGTTTTTTGAAAACGATTACTGCGAAGGGGCGCACCCTTCTATTCTGCAAAAGTTCCTGGACACCAATCTGGAAAAGCTGCCTGGCTACGGCACCGATACCTACTGTGAATCTGCCAGGGAAAAGATCCGGCAAGCCTGCGGCTGCCCGGAGGCGGATGTGTTCTTCCTAATGGGCGGCACCCAGACCAACGCCGTGGTCATTGGCTCCCTGCTAAAATCCTATGAGGGGGTCCTGGCTGCTTCCACCGGGCATGTGAGCCTCCACGAGGCCGGGGCCATCGAGCACGCCGGCCACAAGGTCCTGGAGCTTCCTCAACAGGACGGCAAACTGTCCGCCGCAGCTGTGGATCAATACCTGAAGCGATTTTATCAGGATGAAAACCATGAGCACATGGTTTTTCCCGGCATGGTATACCTGTCCCACCCCACGGAGTATGGCACCCTCTACACCCGGAAAGAACTGGAGGACATAGCCCAGGTCTGCCGCCGGTACCAGCTGCCGCTGTATCTGGACGGGGCCCGGCTGGGCTATGGTCTGGCCTGCCCGGAAACGGACGTTTCCCTGGAGGATGTTGCCCGCTGTACCGATGTCTTTTACATAGGCGGCACCAAGGTAGGGGCCCTGTGCGGGGAGGCAGTGGTCTTCCCCCGGAAAGCCCCGGCCCATTTTATGACCATGATCAAACAGCGGGGCGCACTGCTGGCCAAAGGCCGTCTGCTGGGCATTCAATTTGACACGCTTTTTACCGATAACCTATATCTCTCCATCAGCCAAAACGCCCTGCGCACCGCCGCCGTCCTGAAACAGGCGCTTCGGGAAAAGGGCTACCCCTTCCTGGTGGATTCCCCCACCAATCAGATCTTTGTAATCCTGGAGAACGCCTTCCTGGAGCGCCTGCGGACGCAGGTGGTATTCAGCTTCTGGGAAACGGTGGATGAAAACCACACAGCCGTGCGCTTTGCCACCAGCTGGGCCACCCGCATGGAGGATGTGGAAGCGCTGATCCGACTGTTGTAAGCGTGGGGAAACGAGGCGGCAGGGGACGTTTCGGGCAAAACAAATCCTCTGATACGATTGTAGGGACGCCGCCGTTGTTCTTGCTTTTGAAGGCATTTTCTTTCTGCCCGCAGTGGATTTTCTCGCCACTTGGGAAAACTTATATAACCCTGCTTTTAACCGTATAGAATTCCAGACGGTTAGAAGCGAACCTGGGCGTCTTATTATGACACCGAAGCGGATATCCTTAATGTAGCACTCTTCGGTAAAACAGCCAAACCAAAGAAAAACGCCGTTCCCGCTTGGCTCTGTGCCAAACAAAAACGGCGTTTCCAGTGGACCATTAGGGGCTCGAACCCTAGACACCCTGATTAAGAGTCAGGTGCTCTACCAACTGAGCTAATGGTCCGTCCTCAACAGAACGATGTTTATTATAGCGTATGCCCAATTAAAATGCAAGCACTTTTTTCACTTTTTTGAAACTTTTTTCAGCGGATCACGGAAGGCCCCATTCCTGCCTTCCGTTTGTAATTCCGGAAAGCGGAGGGGTGCTTGGAAATAATCAGCACATAGGACAAAACAAACACCGGATAAATCAGGAGCAGCAGGCTAAACGCCGTCTGGTAGGAGGAAAAGGCTGTAATCAACACCCCGGACAGCAGGCCGCCCAACGCCGAAAACACATCCCACCCGCAGGAATAGGTGGAAGAGGCGGCCCCCCTGCGTTCCGGCGGCACAACCCTCACAGACATAATCTGAAATCCGGTCACCGTAAGGCCATAGCCAATCCCCATCATAAAAGCCCCGGCCAAAACCAAAACCGGAACATTGGCAAAGGTTAAGCTGGAAATCCCCAGCATAAACAGGACCGCGCTTAAATAGACAATGGGAGCCTCCCCCCAGCGCCGGCTAATCCGCCCCACCAGCAGCCGGGCGCTGAAGGTCCCAGCCGCCTGGGCCGTGTAAAAAAGCCCCGGCGTCTCCAGCACTGCCCGCTGAATCAGGAAAACCGACAGATACGGGTTAATGGCGCCGCTGCCCATGGCCACAAAGCCTTCCAGCACCGAAGCCGGCAGCGCGCCTTTCTCGTAAATCAAATCCCGGATCCGGCCCTGACGAAAGGGAGTCCTCTGCTCCGCCGGGATATCCCGGAAATGGAAGCCGCGGCAAAGGAGAAACCCGGCAAAAATAGAGACCGCAATGGCGCCGAATACACCGGCGGCGCCAAAACGCTCCCAGAGCCAAAGCCCTACCCCCGGCGCAATGGCGTTGGCCACCGAGTTGCTGAATCCAAAATAGCCCACTCCTTCCGTAAAAGTGTCCGCGGAAAGAGTATCGTAGGCATTGGTCATCAGCGCGGTGGAGGCGGCGGCATTTACCGCGGAATGCACAAAACGAATGAAATACACCAAAAGGACCGAGACGGCGAAGATAAAGCCCAGCTGGATAAAGGCCAGGGAAAACAGTCCCCACAGCGCCATGGCTTTGCGGCTCCGGTGATCCAGGAACCACCCTGCCAAAGGACGCACCAGCAGGCAGGCAGAGGCCTGGATATACGAACAGATCCCCACGTCAATCTCCGCGCCGCCTATGGAAAAAATATAAAGGGAAAAGGTGCTTCCCATGGCGTTTCCTGCCGTTAGAAGCAGCAGGTTCGCCAGAAGGATCCTGCAGTAATCCGGAGTCCAAAGTCCTGCCTTTTCGGTTTTCATGCCGCGCCCTCCCGCATTTTCTCTGGCGGTCCCCTGCCCGTTTGCCAGGCTTTCCGTCCAGACGATTCTGTGCGAACGGATATATTTTACGAAAAAACAGGTTTACTGTCAATATGCCTCCGGCCTTTCACCGGCCCCGGTTTAAAATCTCCTTCACCTCCTGCAGGCTTTTCTGGATCACGCAGGCTTTCCGGTCCCACCGGCTCTTTCTGCCGGTTATCCGGGCCAGCTTTGCCTGCCAGCTTCGGAAGAATCCCATGGCGCCGCCTCCGCTTCGTTTTTTCCAATATATGCGGCGTTCCAGCCGGCGGTTCCCTCCAAAAAGAAGGCCCGGCTTCCGCTAGCAGCCGGGCAATCCGCCTCACGCCTCCGCCGGCGGCCGGGCGATCAGCTTGCAGATGGGATTCCCCTGTTGGGAAAACCGTTCCTCGTATTCGGTTAAAATATTTCCCTGGCCCAGCTGGCTGTGGTGAAGATCCCTGGTACTGGCCAGCAGCTCCCAGCCGCATTCCTCCACCGCCTCCAGGGAGAAGGAAAATAAGCCCTGGTTGTCCGTCTTAAACTCCACCGTCCCGCCAGGCGCAAGGATCCTCTGGTAGCGGGCCAAAAACGCCGGCGAGGTCAGCCGCCGCTTGGCATGGCGGTCTTTGGGCCAAGGGTCCGAAAAATTCAGGTAGATCCGATCCACCTCCCCGGGGGCAAACACTTCCTCCAAAGCTTCCGCGTCCATGCGGATCAGCCGCAGGTTGGGCAGCCGCAGCTCCTCCTGCTTCTGCACGGCCCGCACCAGCACGCTGGAATATTTTTCGATCCCAACATAGTGGTTTTCCGGATGGGCCGCCGCCAGTTCCGTCAGGAACTTTCCTTTGCCCATGCCGATTTCAATCCGGATCGGATGATCGCTGCCAAACAGTTCCTTCCAGTTTCCCCGCTGCTGTTCCGGATACAGGACCGCATATTGGCTGGCCGCAATGGCCTCCCGGGATCCTGGCACATTTTTTAAGCGCATGTCTGATTTCCATCCTCCTCTGTTTCCGCGTCCCTTTCTTTCCACGGCCCGCGGCGCTCTTATTGTAACTGAAAACCTCCGGTATTTCCACTGTTTTTTTGCGCTCCTAAAAAACCCGAATTGAAAAAAGCCAGGTTCTGTGCTATAAATACAGACAGGATCGCCGGGTTCCGGCATTCTGGAAACGCTGCCCCTGCGGCGGCTTCATCTTTTTAACCGAGGGAGCTCTATGAAACGACCGATTTTCCACTGTACCGTTATCTTTCTACTGACCCTTTGCCTGCTGGCTTCGCCGCTTTCCGTTCCCGCGGCTTCCGGGGACGGCGGGCTGACGGACCTGACCGGCCTAAGCGGCATGCCCGCCGCCCCTTCCATCGACGCGCCCAGCGCCATTCTCATAGAGGCCAAAACCGGCGCGGTACTCTACGCCAAAAACGCGGATCAGGCCCACTTTCCCGCCAGCATCACCAAGGTAATGACGGCGCTTTTGACCATCGAAAACTGTTCCCTGGACGAAACCGTTACCTTCTCCTACCGGGCCACCCACGAGCTGGAAGAAAACAGCAGCGGCATTGCCCGGACCGAGGGGGAGGAAATGTCCGTCCGGGACTGCCTGTACGGGCTGCTGATTGCCTCTGCCAATGAGGTGGCCCAGGCGCTGGCAGAGCATGTGTCCGGCTCCCTAGAAGCCTTCGCGGAATTGATGAACCAGCGGGCCGCGGAGCTTGGCTGCACCAACACCCACTTTGCCAACCCCTCCGGCCTTAACAACCCGGAGCACTATACCACGGCCCACGATATGGCCCTGATTATGCAGGCGGCAGTACAAAACCCTACTTTCCTGGAGATCGACTCCACCACCCGCTACACCATCCCCACCACCAACAAGCACAGCGAAACCCTGGTCATCTCCATGAAGCACCAGATGCTGCTGGACGGGGCCAACCACTACGAGTACGCAGTCGCCGGAAAAACCGGCTACACCTCCCTGGCCGGCTACACCCTGGTCACCTACGCGGTGAAGGACGATATGGAGCTGATCTGCGTGATCCTGGACGGTCCTACCTCCGAATCCCGCTACACCTCCACCCGCGCCCTGTTTGATTACGGCTTTCAAAATTTCCAAATGTTCCAGCTAAGCCAGCACAGCGGCTCCTTGGAGGCGTCTCCGGACACCGGCCTCTACCTGGGAAGCAACCTGCTGTCCCTGGCCCCTTCCCAGGAGGACTGGCTTGTCCTGCCCAATACCCTTCCCTTCTCCTCCCTGGAGACCCAGATTGCCTGGGGCGGCGGGGAGGATGGCTCCTCCCTGGCCTCCATTTCCTATTCCTACCAGGGGACCCTGGTAGGCACCGCCGCTTTGACGGTGCAGGCAGAGGAAGAAGCCTCCTTCCCCTACAGCGGCTCCGCCTCCGGCCTCCAGGAACGGGGGGCCCTTTCCCTCCGCAGCCTGGCCCTGTACGGCGGCATAGCCGCCGGGGCGCTGGTCCTGCTGATCCTGCTGGTCCATGGGCTCCGCCGGAAAAAGAAAAAGTGGCCCCTGCGCATGAGCCCTTCTCTCCGGGGCCGCAGCCGCAGACGCCGCTGAAAACAGAATCCGCAAAAACAAAATCCTCTAGCAGGCGGCGCGGCCAAAAGCCGCGCCGTTTCCGTCCTTTTTTCCCGTCACGTAATGGGGGCGGGGTTAAAGAAGCACAGGTCGTTGTAGAAGCCATACCGGTCGCTGCAAGGCTGGTAGCGCCCGCTGGCCGTATCCAAAATCTTTTCAAACAGTTCCGTTCCCACCTGGGCCACCGTAGCTTCCCCGGTGGCAATGGCGCCGGCCGAGACATCGATCAGATCCGGCCAATGCTCCTTCATCTCGTTCCGGCTGCACACCTTAAGCACCGGGCACACCTCCAGGCCGTAGGGGGTGCCCCGGCCGGTCATAAACACCTGCAGGCCAATGCCGCTGGCCGCCTGGCTGGCGCCGCAGACAAAATCGCTGGCAGGAGTGGCCGCGTAAATCAGGCCGGAACGGGTAGGCAGCTGGCCGGGGCCGATAACCTCCACAATGGGGCTGCTGCCGGATTTGGCAATGGAACCCATGGCCTTTTCCACAATGTTGGCCAAGCCTCCCTTTTTATTCCCCGGCGTAGGATTGGCGTCCCGGTCCACGCCGCCTTCCGCCAGATACCGGTCGTACCAGTCCATTTCTTCCGCCAGCCGGCGGCACACCTTCTCCTCCACGCAGCGGGCCGCCAGCAGGGGAACGCCGTCCCGCACCTCCGTAACCTCGCTGAACAGCACCGTCGCGCCGCCCCGCACCAGCATATCCGCCGCGTATCCGGCGCTGGGGTTGGCGGTAACGCCGCTGAAAGCGTCGCTGCCGCCGCACTGCAGGCCCACCCGCAGCAGGCTTAAGGGCAGCTCTTCCCGCCGCCGCCCATTCAGCCGCCGCAGCTTTTTCTCCGCCATGTCCAGGATTGCCTGCATCATAGCGTCGTGCCCCGGATAATCCTGCAGGGTCAGCACGTTGTCCGGGGTAATCTCCTCCGGCGGAAGCAGCCGGTCATAGGTCAGTTTCTCGCAGCCCAGTCCCACCACCATCACTTCCCCGCCAAAATTGGGGTGCCGGATGATGTGGGCCACCGAGCGGATGGGGATTTCGGCCAGGGGCGCGTTGATGGCCACGCCGCAGCCGTAGGGATGGGTAATGGCCACCGCCCCGTCCACAAAAGGATACCGGGGCAGCAGCTCCCGGCGGATCCGCTCCAGGGCCGCCCGGACCACGCCGGCCGCGCACTGGACCGTAGTCACAATCCCCAGAAGGTTCCGGGTGCCTGCCGGGCCGCTGGCATTCCGGTACCCCATCCAGGTGGTCCGGACCGGCTCCGGCAGCTGCTCCGGCGGCACCAGGTGGGTCCCCCACTCCAGGTGATCCAACCCCGGGCTTTCCGGCAGCTCCACCAGCTTTTCGTGGATCCAGCTGCCCGCCGGGATATCCTGGGCGGCATAGCCCAGTACCACCCCGTAGCGGAGGATCGCCTCCCCCTTCGCCAAATTCCGCAGCGCCACCTTGTGGGCCTGAGGAACCGGCTCCCGGGTTTCCAGGCCCGGCCGCACCGGCGCGCCGGCCGGCAGATCCTCCACCGCCACCGCCACATTATCCTCCGGTTTTATCTGAATCACCAACGGCTTATTATTTTCTTCCATCGTCTCCTCCTGCCCGTTCGGCCGTACTGTCCTCCGCTTTTTTGCCGTACCTGGCCCGCATCAGCGGCTTCAGCCCGCCTGCCTCCAAAATTTTCCACGCCTGATCCCCCAGGGGCTCACAGGCAAAGACTTCGCCGGTTTCCTCCACCGTCACCGTTCCCTTCTCCAGGTCCAGCGCCAGCGTCTGCCCGCTTTGGACATGCTGCCGCAGCCCCTGGCAGATGACCGGGACCAATCCCAGGTTTACAGCGTTCCGGTAAAAGATCCGGGCGAAGGAATCCGCCAGGACGGCTGTAGCTCCCATGTGCCGCAGGGCGATTACCGCGTGCTCCCGGCTGGAGCCGCAGCCAAAATTCCGTCCGGCCACCACCATCCCTCCGG
>CALWEC010000228.1 GCA_944376945.1 uncultured Lachnospiraceae bacterium
ATGCTGGTCTGCAGGTCCTTGGTGTAGTCGCCGCCGGACAGGGCCACGCCGAACAGCAGCGGGGAGGCCATGCAGATCTCATAGGCGTTCATAATGCCCTTGCAGCTTTCCAGGGCCGCCATCAGCAGGATGGAGCCGTGCTCTACGCCGAACTCCTCCTCGGCCTTCTTCATCTCCTCCTCCACGGCAATGACGTCCGCCGCGCTCTCGGTTTTGGAGATACGGATGGAATCGCAGCGGCCGGCCACGCAAACCCGCACGTCCTCTTTCCAGTGGGCGGTCTCCAGGCCGTTGATCCGGACCACCCGCTCCACGCCGCGGTAGTCGATTTCCTTCAGGGCATGGTACAGAGAATAGCGGGCGGCGTCCTTCTGGTTCTCCGCCACCGCGTCCTCCAGATCCAGCATAATAGAGTCGGGCTTATAGATATAGGGGTCTTTGATCAGGCTGGGTTTCTGAGCGTTCAGAAACATCATGCTTCTTCTAAGTCTGGTTAAATTCGGATTCATTACTGAATTGCACCTCCCCACGGTAATTTTTTACCGGCGCAGATCTCATCCTCGGTGTATCCGGATGCCCGGAACACGGCGCCCTCTACCCTTGCCTTCAGCGTGCAGTCCAGAGCGCCCTTGTCCACCACGGTCACCTTGGCGTTCTTTACGTCCAGCCGCTCCAGGGTTTCCAGAACCGTTGCCCGGATCTTTCTGCCATACTGATTGATGACGCTGCTTTCGATGGACAGCTCGATGCCACTGGTGCCAGGTTCCACGGTAACCTGGGCATCACTGGACTCCAGAGTTCCAGCCATCGCCGTACCTTTCACTTCCATGAGATACCCTCCTCATCGTTTTGTTTACCACTTGCGGTAAATCCTTCTAAACATCTTCAATTATACACACGTCCATTTTAAAATGCAATGGAGAAACACATAAAAATCCCCGTCTCTCCATTGAATTTCCTTATAAAAAAATATAGATTCCCTATTTGTCAAACACGAGCGCCGGCGCCTCGCCGCTTTTTTTCTATTTCCCGTTTTCCTCCTGGAGCCACTGCTGCTCCCGGTCCAGGTCGTGGCCGTACAGCAGGGTCCCGCCGGTCTCCCGCCGGCGTTTCTGGAGCAGCCGCAGGTTGGCCAGAAAGCCCTGGGACACCTGGGGGTTGGGACTGTCCGGCGGCAGCTCCGTCTCCTCGTTTTCCTCGGTGTACACCGCGTCGCTGACGCAGATCACCACCCCGTGGTTGTCCGTCTCCACCTGGAGGCCAATAAGCCCCGGCGCATGGCTTTGCTGCAGGAACAGCCGCAGGCCCGGAAACAGCTCCTGCTCCTCCGCCACCGTCCGGTACCAGATCCCCGGCACATCCAAAAGCTCCCGGACGTAGCTGGGGCCGGAGCCGGTAAAGGCCTTTACCAGGCCGTTGGCAAGCTCCGTATCCGACACCAGCACCTCCTGCCCTGCCCGGGTGCCGGCAAAGGCGGACAGGCCGCCGGCGTGGTCAAAGTGCAGGTGGGACAAAATCAGCCGGTCTACCTGTTCCGGGGCCAGGCCCTTTTGGGCCAGCGCCGTTTGGACCGGAATCTGGCTGGTCACCGGAAAGCTTTCCTGGATGCTTTCCGGCAGGCAGTCCCGCCAGTTTCCCGGCAGCCCGGTATCGTACACCACGGTCCCGTACCGGGGATGCCGCAGCAGCACCCCAAATACCGGGATTTCTATGGTTTCCTCCCGGTCCTTGGTCCAGATCATCCGGGATTTGTGGCAGCGCATGGTTCCCATATGTAAGATTTCCAGTTTCCAACCCATTTTCCGTCCGCTCCTTTTGCCATATTGGTTCATAGAGAAACCGTATAACACAACCCTTCCGGCCTGTGCTATACTAGCCCTATCTTTTACAAAACTTTCCGGAGGCCGCCATGAATTTTTCCTATTTTAATCCAACCCACCTATATTTCGAACAAAACTGCGTTGCCGCCCACCCGGAGGCCTTCCGGGGCTGGGGCCGCCGGGCCCTGCTGGTCACCGGCCGCCACTCGGCCCGGGCCAACGGTTCCCTGGACGCCGTGTGCCAGGTCCTGGAAAGCCAGGGGATTTCCTGGAGCCTGTTCGACCAAACCATCCCCAATCCGACCCTGGCCTCGGTGCGCCAGGGCATTGCCTTCCTGAAGGAAGAACAGGCCAATTTTGTCATCGGCATCGGCGGCGGCTCCCCCATGGACACGGCCAAAGCCATCGCCTTTCTGGCCTGCCAGGATCTTCCGGATGCGGCCGTCTTTGACAGCCGCCAATACCAAGATAAGGTCCTGCCGCTGCTGATGGTGCCCACCACCGCTGGAACCGGCTCCGAGGTGACCCCTTACGCGGTGCTGATGAATGAGGCGGCCCACTCCAAATCCAGCATCTCCACGCCTTGGCTTTATCCCCGGGCGGCCTTCCTGGATCCCCAGTACACCTGGAATGTGGGGCTGGCCACCACCCGCTGGACTGCCATCGACGCCCTTTCCCACTCGGTGGAGGGGATCCTTTCCCAGAAAGGGGATCCCATGATCACCGCCCTGGCCCTGGATGGGATCCGGGCCTTCGGCCAGTGCCGGGAAGCCCTGCTCTCCGGCAAGTTTACGCCGGAGACTCGGGAACGGCTGCTGTACGCCTCCCTGCTGGGCGGGCTGGTGCTGGCCCACACCAGCACCACCGTAGTCCACGCCATGGGGTATTCCCTGACCTATTACAAAGAGATCCCCCACGGCCGAGCCAATGGCCTCTGCCTAGGGGGCTATATGGAGCTGGTCCAAAAAACCCATCCCCAGCCGGTGGACGCCATCCGGGAGGCCCTGGGGCTCCCGGACCTGGCAGCCTTCCGAGAATTCCTGGACCGGCTGCTGGGAGAGCGGGAGCCGGTTACCGAGGAGGAGATCCTTCTCTTTAGCCAGGAGGCCAGCGGCCGGCGGAATATCCCCAACTCGCTGGTGCCGCCTACGCCGGAGCAGGTTGCCGCCATCTACCGGGAGGGCTTCCGGCGGCCGTGACAGCGGGAGCCCTCCCGCTCCGCGCCGGGGCGGCCGCTACACCGCGTCCGCTTCGATCAGCCGCCGGAGGAAGGCGCCCACGGTGTGGGAAAACACCGAAATATCCCGGATGTAGGCAAAATCCTTGCCGAAAATCGTCCGCTCCGCCGCCAGGTCTTCCTCCTCCCCGGCGAACACCCCCAGCACCGACACGCCGCCGGCCCGCACCTTCCGCACCTCGTGGGCCGTATCCTGCACTGCGTAGGCGTCCCCGTAGACCTGGGGGTTTTTCTGCCCGTTCCGGCGGATTACCCGGTCGTTGGGCCGCCCGTCGCTTAGGACAATCAGCACCTTCCCGTCCTCCGGCCGGCGCAGCAGGCCTTCCGCCGCCGCCCGGATGGCCAGCCCGTCCCGGTTGTTGGAGGAGGTAAAAAAGTCAAAAATCCGGTCGCTTTTCTCCGGCCCGTCCTCATAGTCCCGGAACCGGTGGATGACCGTGGTATCCCAGAAGCTGCAAAAGCTCTGCATCCGGTGGGGGATTCCCAGTTCCCGCAGGGCCTCGCTGATGATATAGCCCTGGAGCGCCACCTGGCTCTGCCGCTTCCGCTGGGAGCCGCTGGCGTCCAGCAGGATGTCCACCGCAAAGTCCTCCTGGTTTTTCCGGTCCGCCTTCTCAAACAGCCGCCGGGGCTCCGCGCGCCCCACCTTCCAAAGCCGGGCCGGCACCATCCGGCCATATTCCGCCGTTTCCCATTCCGGCTCGTTGCGGAATACCAGGGTTTTCCGAAGCAGCTGGGCCAGCACCTGGATATTCCGCCGGGCCAGGGACCGGTGGCGGCGGTAATAGATTTCGTTCAGTTCCCGCTGTTTTCTGGCGTACTGCACCTGGTAGTTCATCTTCAGCGGATGCCGGAGGATCCCCTCCGTAAAATGGAGGCGGCAATCCTGGTGGGCTCCCTGGCACAGCAGCCGGGTCAAGCGCTTGGTCTCCTGCTCCGGGATGCAGGAGGGGCCAAAGTTTAACTCCACATAGGCCTGCCGCTTCCGGAGGGCCTCCGGGTCTACCTGCACCACGGCGGCTTTCCCGCCTCCGTTTCCGGTGCGGCGCCATCCGGCGCTGGGCAGCTGCCCCATCTGCTGGTCCAGCTGCTGCTGGTACTGCTCCAGCACTTCCTCCAAGGCCTCCTCCTGCAGGAATTTCCGCCAGTCCAGCTCCCGCAGTTCTTCCCAGGTTACGGCCAGCACCTGGTCCAGCCCGCCATGCTTTTCCTCAAAGCGGGGATCCACCAGCCGGTTGTACAGCCCGTCCACCACCTCCAGCAGGCGTCTAGTGCTGCCCTGCTCCCCCAGGGCTTCCAGCTGCCCCAGGGCCTCCTCCAGCTTTCGGGTTCCCTGGGCCTTTCCCCCTTGCTCCTGCTGCAGGTACAGCAGGGTCAGCCGCCCCACATCGTCCCGCACCAGTTCCGAAAACTGCTCGTCCAGCATCCGGTCAAAGGCCTTCCGGCGGAGGGACGCCACCCCAGCCCGCTCCTCCGTCAGCCTCCGGGCGGAGCCGCAGTCCGCCGCCAGCTGGGCCAGCCGCAGCAGCGGCCCCTCCTCGCCTCCCAGGTAGATCTTTTTCAGCAGGTACAGGGACAAGGCCTCCCGGTCAAAGTACCGCGCCAAGGCCCCCTGCTTCACCGCGTCGTACAGCTCCGCGTCCCGGACCGGGCCGGCCTCCTCCTCGTTCTCCTCCGCGTCCCACTGGAAGGGTTCATAGTCCCCGCGGATGGTCCATACCAGGTTCTTCAGCCGGTTTTCCCGATGGAAATTCATTCAAACACATCCTCCCTGCCCCATTCCTCCGGTATCCGGGTGCGCACCACGTCCCCTACAATCTCCTTTTCAAACAGGTCAAAGGTCTTGTTGGTAACCCCCATGGTTACGGCGTCCAGCGGCGGCAGCCCCTTCTGCACCGCCCGCAGGGCCCCCAGCATCCCCCGCAGGTCCAGCGTGCGGGTGGTAATCTCCCCGTGGGCGGCTTTCAGCTGCAGATCCAGAAACAGGCCGATCAGCTGTTTCAGGGCGCCGGTACGAATGGAAGGGAACAGATGCAGGAAAATCTGGGCCAGGGTATCCTCGTCCGGTTCCGGCATATCGATGACCAGGAAGCGGGATACCAAGGCCTCGTTCAGCTCCCGGGTGCCGGCGTAGCCATAGTTCATGGTGCCGATAAAGCGGGTTTCCTCCGCCAGCGGCACTTTCTCGTAGCCGGGGATGTCCAGCATCCGCCGGTAATCCAGCACCGCGTGGAGCACGGAAACCGCTTCGTTTTTGGCCATGTTGATCTCATCCAGGATGCCGAAACCGCCGTACAGGGCGCACTGGCACACCGGCCCCCGGCGCAGCTGCACCTGGTTGTCCACAAAGGTATCGGTTCCCACCAGCGTACTGCTGTCGGTATTGACATGGAAGGAAATATTGTACACCGGCCGGCCGAACATCCAGGCCAGGTTTTCCGCCAAAATATTTTTCCCTGTCGCCTTGCCGCCGGAAAGCAGGATATTTTCCCCCTGCAGCAAGGCAGTTACCGCCATTTCCAGGATTTTCTCCCCAAAATACGGGATCATCGGGCGGGCCACCCGGCTCCTGGCCTCCGGGTCTACCGGATGGTTTTCCCGGTAACGCCGCACCTCCGCCATCAGTTCCTCATGCCATTGGCTCATAATCCACCTCCGCGTTTTTTTGACCGTCTCTATCGTAGCACAGGGAAGCCTTCTCCGCAAGCCGCCGATTTTTCAGTTGACAGCGGCTTTAAGAAAATGGTAAGATAAATAGTCAAATGTTCAATATTCCCGTACACAGCTAGGAGGAAAAAGCATGGGTGGGTTTTTTGGGGTAACATCCAAGGAAGATTGTGTCTTTGATCTGTTTTTTGGCACCGACTACCACTCCCATTTGGGAACGCGCCGGGGCGGCATGGCGGTCTATGGCAAGAAGGGCTTTGACCGGGCCATTCACAACATTGAGAATTCGCCGTTCCGCACCAAGTTTGAAAAGGACGTCAACCAAATGGAAGGGACCATGGGCATCGGCTGCATTTCCGATTACGAGCCGCAGCCGCTGATCGTCCGCTCCCACCATGGCACCTACGCCATCACCACCGTGGGCAAAATCAACAACGTCCAGGAGATTGTGGACCAGCTGTTCCGCCACGGTTTTTCCCATTTTCTGGAGATGAGCGGCGGGGACATCAACCCGACGGAGCTGGTGGCCTCCATCATCAACCAGAAGGACAACCTGATCGACGGCATCCGCTATGCCCAGGAGCTGATCCAGGGCTCCATGACCATCCTGCTGATGACGCCCAAGGGAATTTACGCGGCCCGGGACCGGATGGGCCGTACGCCGGTAGCCATTGGAAAAAAAGACGGCGCCCACTGTGTCTGTTTTGAAAGCTTTGCCTATCTGAACCTGGGCTATACGGAAGAGCGGGAGCTGGGCCCCGGGGAGGTGGTGCTGCTGACCCCGGAGGCGGTGGTGCCGCTGGTGCAGCCGGGGAAAGAGATGAAAATCTGCACCTTCCTGTGGATTTACTACGGCTACCCGTCCTCCTCCTACGAAGGGATCAGCGTGGAAAAAATGCGCTACCACTGCGGCGCCAAGCTGGCCGCCCGGGACGCGGGCAGCGTAAAGCCGGATATTGTGGCCGGGGTCCCGGACTCCGGCACCCCGCACGCCATCGGCTACGCCAATGCCTCCGGGATTCCGTTTTCCCGGCCTTTTATCAAATACACCCCTACCTGGCCCCGGTCCTTTATGCCTACCATCCAGAGCAAGCGGGACTTGATTGCCCATATGAAGCTGATTCCGGTCCACGACCTGATTCAGGACAAGAGCCTGTTGCTGATTGACGATTCCATCGTCCGGGGCACCCAGTTGCGGGAAACCACCGAGTTCCTGTACCGCAGCGGCGCCAAGGAGGTGCATATCCGCCCGGCCTGCCCGCCTTTGGTGTACGGCTGCAAATACCTGAACTTCTCCCGCTCTACTTCCGAGATGGAGCTGATTACCCGCCGGGTAATCGCCCGGCTGGAGCCGGATCTTCCGGAGGATCCGGAGGAGAAGGAAAAGGTGCTGCAAAAGTATACCGACCCGGACACGCCGGAGTACGCCGCCATGCTGGAGGAGATCCGCAAGGAGCAGAACTTTACGACCCTCCGCTATCACCGGCTGGACGACATGATCGAATCCGTAGGCCTGGAGCCCTGCAAGCTCTGCACCTACTGCTGGAACGGAAAAGAATAACTTGCGGAAAAGCCCTGGCAAGCGGAAGCCTCCGCCCCAGGGCTTTTTTCGGTCCTATTTTGGGGCCGCCGAACCTTTTGGGAGCGTACGGCGCCTTTTGCCGCCTTACCGGTTCCGCACGTACACCAGCACGCTCCGATTGCCGGCGGAATGGGTTTTTTTGATCTCAACATCCTTGAGGGAGGCCAAAAACGGCGTCAGCTTGCTGAAGCCAAAATTCCGTACGTCAAAGTCCGGGAAACGCTTGGCCAGGTGGTTGCCCAGATCCGCGGAAAGCATCCAGCCGTCCTCATCCGATCCGTCTTCAATAATCGAATGGATGGCCTGGCGCACCATCTCCAGGTTGGTGCGGGGCTGCGGCGCGCTTTCCTCCGGGATCTCCAGGATTTGGGGTTCCTTTTCCTCCGCCTCCTTCTCCCGCTTAGCGCCTGTCTTTCCTCCTGCCTTTGCTTCCGCCTTGGGCTGGGCTTCCGGCTGGGAAGCGCCGCGTCTCCGGGACTTGGTTTCCTTCTCTTTCGCCTGGGAACGAGGCTTTTCCACTTCTTTTTCCGCTCCCTTGGCCGCTTGCCTATTTTTTCCGCTTCCGGCGGTTTCCGTCTCATTTTCCGCCGGTTCCGCCGCCGGAGCCTGCGCCTTTTCCCGCTCTGCCGCGGCCTCCGGAAGCATTTCCTCCCGTCCTTCTTCCCGCGCTCTTTCCTCCCGCGCCGGCTCCGCCTCCCGGGACGCCGCCTTCTTCTCGGCCTTTCTGGCATTGGCCAGCAAAATATCCAGATATTTAAACTGATTGCAGGCGGCAATAAACGCCTTCGGGGTTTTGCTCTCTCCCATGCCGATCACGTTCATGCCGGATTCCCGCAGCCGGGCCACCAGGCGGGTAAAATCGCTGTCCGAGGAGACAATGCAAAAGCCCTGGACATTCCCAGAATACAAAATATCCATGGCGTCGATGATCATCGCCGAGTCGGTGGAGTTTTTCCCGGTGGTGTAGCTGTACTGCTGGATGGGGATAATCGAATTGTCCAGCAGCACCGGCTTCCAGGAGCTCAAATGGGTATCGGTCCAGTCCCCGTAGATCCGCTTATAGGTGGCGATTCCATAATTGGAAATTTCATCTAAGATAATTTTGATATACTTGTTGGATACATTGTCCGCGTCGATTAAAACCGCGAACTTTATTTCTTCCTGCTTGAACTCTTCCTGCATCTGCCTTCCTTTCCTCTTTCTGGCGATTCTTCTTAGCTATTTTTTGGGCGATTCTTCCTTGCGTTCCTTCTTAGTTATTTTGGGGGCGATTCTTCCTTGCGTTCCTTCTTAGCTATATTGCTTCCGGCACATTATAGCAAAATTTTTCCAAAGAGACAAGGGGGAGCTTGCGCCTCCTTCTCTCTTTGGGCTACCCCGTCCGGCGTTTCCCCTTCTTCTCTCTTTTGACCGGCTCCTCCGTTGCTGGGACGGCTTTTTAGAAGTTTTTTTTCCCTGAGTCCGTATCCCGCCGGATCCGTACCGCTTTTTTCACGAAAAGCTTTCAAAAAGCGGTTTTTATCCTGTTTTGACACGGCTTTTTTTATCCAAAATTTCCCTGGAACCGTTTCATCCATTTGAGAAACGGACCCAGGGACAATAACGCTCAAAAAAGCGGTTCCAGGCTATTTTAAATACGGCTTTTTCGCAAAAAATCTTCCAAAAAGCGGTGGCGCGC
>CALWEC010000229.1 GCA_944376945.1 uncultured Lachnospiraceae bacterium
TCAAAGTAAGTGCAACAGGGCATCCTTTCAGAGTAACTGCAACGGGATGTTGCAGTTACCTTGGAAGTTTCCGACGAATATTATAGAGATAAAAAGAGAAAAATGCACTGGACAAATCCAAAAGGATCTGCTATAATCAAATCTATCTTTAGCGGCGCCTATAAGGCGTCCGGTTAAAACCAGACAGGCTGTCTGCCTGTTGGGAGCCCGCTTGCAGGCCCTTTCCGGGCCAGGGCTTTCCCGGATTTCCAGAAGGAACGGATGGTACCTCCCGCAAACGACGGGAAAAATTTATCTTTTATTGTTCCATTTTTCACGCGAAAAGCGCGATGTAAATGGCGTTCTTTTCGTCTGCTTTTTCTATAAAAATAAAGGAGGATAAAAAATGAAACAAAAACGGAAAAGGCTTGCCTGCGCAGGCCTGTGTTTGCTGCTCCTGCTGGCCGGGTGGGGGGCAAAACCGGCGCAGGCTGCGGAGTCAGGGCCTGAGGCGCTGGTGCTGCGGCTGTACCGCCAATGCCTGGGCCGGGAACCTAGGGAGGAGGAAACGGCTTTTTGGACGGAGCGCCTGGAAACGGGGGCGGCCGATGGGGCCCAGGTGGTCACCGGTTTTTTCTGGTCGGAGGAATATAGCCGGAAGAATCCAGGACCGGAGGAATACGTACTGGATTTGTACCGGTCCGTTTTAGGGCGGGAGCCGTCTGCGGAGGAGGCGGCGTCCTGGCTGGAATGGCTGGAACTGGGCCTTAGCCGGGAGTTTGTATTGGGCGGCTTTGTAGGTTCCGCCGAATTTGGGCGCTTTTGCGCCGCCTGCGGGGTGGAAGCGGGCCAGCTGTCTTCCTCTGCGCCCCGGGATCAGAATCCGGAGGCAGCCCGCCTTATCCAGCGGGCGTACCGGACGGTATTGGGCCGTACCGGGGGACCGGAGGAATTGGACAGCTGGGCGCAGTTCCTGCTTTCCGGCGGAACCGGCGCCCAGCTGGCTGCCGGCTTTCTGATGAGCCAGGAATATCAGCGCCGGCCGGTGTCCCTAAACGACTATGTGGATCTGCTGTACGCGCTGTTCCTGGACCGGCTTCCAGATGCGGCAGGAAAGGCGGATTGGATCCAGGCAGTTCGGGAGGGGAGGCAGACACCGGCCAGCCTGATTGCCTGTTTTGCCGGAAGCGCGGAGTTTCAGCGGCTTTGCGCCCGGTATGGAATTGCCAGCGGAGCGGGGCTTCCGGTGGAGGGCTCCGTCTCCAACGTACAGACCGGCCAGCCGGAGCCGCCTGGGGAGGAAGCAGATCCAGAACCGGAATTGGCGCCGGAACTGCGGGAATTGGCGAACCAGCTGCGCCGGGAAAACGGATTGGGGGAACTGGAAGCCTCCCAGCGGCTGGATCAGCTGGCGCTGCGGCGGGCTGGGGAGCTTTCCCGGGACTTTAGCCATCAGGGCCACGAGGGCGGGGAAAACATTGCCCGCAGCACCAGCGCTTCCATCTCCGCGGAGGAGATTTTCCAAGGCTGGGCGTCCAGCCAGGGACACCGGGAGAACCTGCTGGCCCAGGGCTACCGTTATACAGGCGGCGCCCGGTATGTAACGGCAGAGGGCGATTCCTTTTGGGTACAGGTTTTCAGCAGCCAGCCGTAAGAGAAAATGCAGACAAGCTGCGCAAGGAGGAGCATCATGGAAAGACAAAAAAGAAAGAAAACAGGGAAAAACGGAAGGATGGGCAGACGGCCCGGAAGCCGGTTCCTATGGACGCTGCTGGCCTTTTGGGCTGGCCTGGGGCTGCTTTTTCTTCCCCGGCCGGTGGAGGCGCTGGAGGAACAGCTGGTTTTGTCGGTCCGGCTGAACCGGGAACTGGCGGATTTCTATGTGGATGTTTACGATGAGGTGCATGGCCCGGTGTCCATGCTGAACTTGGACGGCAATACGGCGTTTTGCCTGGACTATGGGCTTCATAGTCCGCGGGGGACGGTCTATCACGCAATCCGCCTGGAGGAAAAGCTGACAGAAGGGCAGCGGGAGCGGATCCGCCAGGGCCTAATGTTTGCGCTGTATGTGGAGAACACCCTGGAAAACGGGATCCCCTGGGGCAGCCCGGACATACAGGATCTGGATTTGGAAGGCCGTCCCTACCTGCTGGTACAGGTATGGATGTGGACGGCTATGCGGGACGGAAGCGTACAGGCCTGTGTCAATTCGGTGCAAGCCGCTTTTGATTCCCTAGGCGGGGCCCATGCTTCCTGGGCCGGCTGGGTTCTGCCGGAGGTACCGGGCTTTTTGGATCGGGGCCTGGATCAGAGATATACGCTGGAGATGGCGGCCTATGGATCCGACGATCCGGAAAACCAAGATTTGTTTACCTATGATTTTACCACCCTGCTGCCGGCGCCGGATGAGCTGGCCGTAAAGGTGAAAAAGACCGGCGCGGTTTCCGGCGGACTCTATGCCGGCGCGGTGTACGGCGTCTATGGGGAGGAAGGGTGCGTCAACCTGCTGGCTTCTCTGGAAACCGGGGAGGATGGAAGCGGAACCGCGGTTTTTGAAGGAAAAGAGGGGACCTATTATCTGAAAGAAATCACTGCTCCCACCGGGACAGTGAAAAGTGAACAGGTGTATCCCGTGGATTTGACCTATGGATCTACCCAGGAAATTCCTGTGGTGGAGGCATCCAACCAGGAATGGTCCGGCCGTGTGTCCCTGCGGAAGAAAGGCCCGTCCGGGGAAAGGCTGGAAGGCGCGGTGTTTGCCCTGGAGGAATGGGACGGAGAGCAATACCAGTTCCGGGAAAACCTGCGGGAAGAAGGGCAGGGCGTTTATGCTTCCGGCTCGCTGTTCTACAGCCCGGAGAACCAGGGCCGTTTCCAGGTGCAGGAGGTTTCTGCCCCGGAAAACTATGAAAGCACAGGCTGGAGCCAGGAATTTGTACTGAGCCGGGACGGACAGAGCTTCTCCTATGAGGTGGTCAACGAGGCCTGGCAGGGAAGCGTCCAGGTGGTGAAAACGGATGCGGAGACTGGAAACGGTTTGGAGGGGGCGGTGTTTGCCCTGGAGGAATGGGATGGAAGCGAGTATCGCTTCCGGGAAAACCTGCAGGAGGAAGGGGACGGCGTGTATCAGGCCAGCCTGGAATACAGCCCGGAAAACCAGGGACGGTTTCGGATCCGGGAAGCGCAGGCTCCGGAAAACTACCAGGCCAGCGGCTGGACCCAGGAGTTTCTTCTTTCCCAAAACCGGCAGTCTTTTTCCTATACGGTGGAAAATGAGCCGGTAAAAGGGCGGATCCAGGTGTATAAGGAGGATGCGGAGACGGGAAGCCATCCCCAGGGGGACGCGGTTTTGGACGGGGCCGTTTATGGGCTGTTTGCCAAAGAGGACATTTGGCTGCCGGACGGAAGCCGGGTGCTGTGGCCGGCCGGGACGGAAGTAGCCCGAGGCGCTATGGAACAGTGCCGGTTGGAGTTTACAGGCCTGTATATGGGCTGCTATGAGCTGCGGGAACTGGAGGCGCCGGAAGGGTATGTGCGGACCGAGGAGGCCCAGGAAGTGGTTCTGGAAAGCCCGGGGCAGGAGGCAGAGGAAGTGGTGCGGAAGGTGACGGCTGTGGAGCAGGTGAAAAAAAGGCCGGTACGCCTGATCAAAGTGGAAGGCGGAGAGGAAACGGGGCAGATGCGCCCTTTGGCCGGGGCGGAATTTACCTTTAAGCTGGCCTCCCAGGTGGAACTTCTAGGCTGGGAGCAGGCGCCGGTCTGTGCCCAGGTGACCACGGATTCCCAGGGCACAGCGGAGACAGATCCCCTTCCCTATGGACGTTACTGGGTGAGGGAGACGGTGGTTCCGGCGGAGCATACGCCGCTGGCGGATTTTTTGGTGGAAATCCGGGAACATGCCCCGGAAGAACCGTTGGAGTGGATCCTGAACAATACTCCCTTTCAAGCGTATATCCGAATTGTAAAGCAGGATGCGGAAACCGGGGAGACCATCCCTTTGGCAGGAGCTTCCTTTGGAATTTGGGATGCGGAGGGGAACCGGCTGCGGCAGCAGGTGGGAGGAAAATGGCAGGATACCTTTACCACAGATGAAAATGGTATTGCCGCTACCCCGCGGATGGTTTTGTATGGTTCCTATACCCTTCGGGAGCTGCAGCCGCCTGCCGGTTACCTGGCAGGAAAGGAGGAAATTCCTTTTACGGTAGCCGGCTCCCAGGCAGAGGCCGGGGAGGATGGAAACCCAGTGATTGTGCTGTACGTGGAAAACCAGCCTATCCAGATTGAAATTGAAAAAACGGATTTAGCAGATGGAAAGCCGGTGCCGGGAGCCCATTTGCAGATCCGGGACGCCGCCGGACATATTTGGTACCAGTGGGTTTCCGGGGAAGAACCCTACCGGATTTCTGGGATACCGGCCGGGGAATACTGGCTGGAGGAAACCTTGCCGCCATCGGCGGACGGCTATATCCAGGGGGAGGCGGTGGCCTTTACTGTAAAGGAAACCGGCGAAATCCAGCAGGTGAAAATGGCCAACGACCATACCCGGGTGGAAATCTGGAAAGTGGATTCCCAGACCGGAGAGCTGCTGCCAGGGGCGAATCTGGAAATCCGGGACGCAGCGGGTACGCCGGTGCATGGCTGGGTGTCTGGCCAAACGCCGGAAAGGCTGGAATATCTGCCGGTGGGCTCCTATACGCTGGTGGAAACCCAGGCGCCGGAAGGATACGCCTGCGCGGATCCCATACTGTTTCAGGTGGCGGAAACCGGGGAGGTACAGAAGGTAACCATGGTTAACCGCTCCCAAGGGATCATTACCGGGGAGCCTCCCGAAGAAAACGTTACGGAAACGGTGGAAACCGGAGAGAGAGGAAGCAATCTAGCGTTGCTGGCATTTTGCCTGTCTGCCGGCCTGTGCCTAGCGGCGCTGGGGATTCGGAGGAGTTGGCGTGGCAAGAGATAGATGGAAATGGGGGCTGTGCCTTTTGGGAATCGGCTTGGCGCTGCCGCAGCTGGCCTGGGCGGCAGAAGCGCAGGAGGAGCCAGAACCAGAGTTTTGGGAGGAGCAGGTGGAATGCAAAAGCCGGGAGGAGGCGGAAGCGTATGGATTCCCAGAAGAAAAGCAGATCGGTGGCCAGACGTACCGGCTGGCGCGGATTGAGATCCAGCCATTGGAAGCAAAAGACTCTTCCGAAAACCAAACGCCCCGGATCGAGTGGGTGGCTTCCCCGGTGATCCCATCCGGGGAAGCCTACAAGCCGGAGCAGGAGCTCATCCGGGATGGAATCCGTTACCGGCTGTTGCGCACGGAGCAGGAAACGGTGGAGCCGGAAGAGGGAGGGCAGGTGGTGGAGGGAACCCGGACGTATTCCGGCGTTACGGAGCGGCCAGATATTCCCGAACAGGCAGAGTTTGAAGTTTGGGATGAAAACCGGCAGGAAACCTGCATCGCCTTGCTGTCGCTGGCCCGCCTGCAGGAGGTGTGGAGTTGGCGGGAAGACTTCCAAGCGGTTCTCACCGCCTCCCCGGCTGGGGCGGCGGAGTATCAGCTGGGAGGCCAGATTGTGAAACTGGGGGAGGAGACTCCGGGAGTAGAGCGGTACGAAGCAGCCGTTTTGGCGGAGCTAGGGCTGGAACCGGACTGTTTCCGAATCCAAGGTTCCCAGTGGGCCGGGGAAGCCTATCTCTCGGAAGAAGGCTGGAAACGGGAGATCTTGGTGACGGGAAAGCGCTATGCGGCGGACTATACCGCTTGGTACATCGGAGAACTTCCGCCCCAGACCGGCGTGGTATACCGTTCGGTATATCAGGAAGTGCTGGAACCGAAGGAGGAAACACCGGTCCCGTATTTGGCAAAAGCGGTCTACCGGCGGGAAGACGAAAAGGCCTCTGCCTTTCCTCCGGCGGCGCTTTCCGCCGGGGCGGGCGCACTGACGGCCGGAATCTTCCTGATCGTGTGGCGGCGGAAGAAAACGCGCAGGAAGCCTGAAAGAGGAGAAAGAATAGTTAAACTATAGTTGCAAAGAAAAGAAATTTTGCTATAAATAGAAGAAACAGCGGTTTCTGGAGAAGAAGGATGGCAGAATGCGGAGGTACGCAGGCGGATCGTATCGCAAGATCCGGGAGGAGGGATACCGATGAGGACAATGTGGGATGTTTTGCGGGAAGATAAAGAGAAGGGCATTCAAGCAGGACTCCAGGAAGGACTCCAGGAGGGGCAGCGGCAGATTGTCTGTTTTATGGCCCAGCAGGGAGACGATCTGGAAAAGATTTCCCGATGTACAGGCCTTCCGATGGAGACGGTACAGAAGCTGCTGGTGATGCCGGAGAATCCGGCGGCTGCCAGGACCATTTAAAAAAACAGGCTGTGAGCATCCTAGGGGATGCCCGCAGCCTGTTTTTCCCCAGCGCGTCCGGTGGCGCTTGCGTTTTTTCGTTCCTTTATTTTCCGCTTTCCTGCTTTTCCAGTTCCGCTTTTTTCATGGCGCGCACCCGAAGGGGAAGGCCAAACAGGTTAATGAAGCCTTCGGCATCGTGGTGATCGTACAGTTCGCCAGTGGTGAAAGAGGCCAGGGACTCGCTGTACAGGGAGAAAGGCGCTTTGGTGCCGGCCTTAATGATATTGCCCTTGTACAGTTTGAAGCGTACCTCGCCGGTTACATCCTCCTGGGTTTTGTCGATGAAGGCTTCCAGAGCCTCCCGCAGGGGGGTAAACCATTTCCCTTCGTATACCACCTGGGCCATCTTGTTGCCCAGATCTTTTTTCACTTCCATGGTAGCGCGATCCAGAACCAGCTCTTCCAGCTGCTGGTGGGCTTCCATCAGGATGGTGCCGCCGGGAGTCTCATAGACGCCGCGGGACTTCATGCCAACCACCCGGTTTTCTACAATATCCACAATGCCGATGCCATGCTTGCCGCCCAGCTCGTTCAGCTTGCGGAGGATGTCGGATACCTTCATCTTTTCTCCGTTCAGGCTGGTGGGAATGCCCTTTTCAAAAGAAAGGGTGACGTACTCCGGCTCATCGGGCGCTTTTTCCGGGGTTACGCTCAGAACCAGCAGATGGTCGTAGTTGGGCTCGTTGGCCGGATCTTCCAGCTCCAGGCCTTCGTGGCTGATGTGCCAAAGGTTCCGGTCCCGGCTGTAGCTGCTGTCCGCCGAGAAGGGAAGATGGATGCCATGAGCCTGGCAGTAGGCGATTTCATCCTCGCGGGACTGCATTTTCCAGGTCTCGTTGCAGCGCCAAGGGGCAATGATTTTCAAATCCGGCGCCAGGGCCTTAATGCCCAGCTCAAAGCGGACCTGGTCGTTCCCTTTTCCGGTGGCGCCGTGGCAGATGGCCACCGCGTTTTCTTTCCGCGCGATCTCCACCAGCTTTTTGGCAATCAGCGGGCGGGCCATGGAGGTGCCCAGCAGATACTTGTTCTCATAGACCGCGTTGGCTTTCACGCAGGGCATGATATACTCGTCGCAAAATTCATCGATGACATCCAAAATATACAGCTTGGATGCGCCGGAAAGCTTCGCCCGCTCCTCCAGGCCGTCCAGTTCGTTGCCTTGTCCTACGTCTATGCAGCAGCAAACTACATCGTAGTCGTAATTTTCTTTCAGCCAGGGGATGATGGCGGTGGTGTCCAGGCCGCCGGAGTACGCCAGAATGACTTTTTCTTTCATTGGGAAAAACCCTTCCTTTCTTGTCGTTGCCGTGTTCTTCCAATTTATAAATATGCAGAAACACGTTTTTTTATCAATGTCTGGGGAGAGTATACACCAGCCTAAAGATTTTTGCAAGTATTTTTCCAAAAAAACTTGCATAAAAATTGATAAAGATGTATAATGGCCGCATATTTATTATGAAGCAAACAGGAAGGCAGGAAAGAAGATGAAGATAAAAGCAGGGATTATCGGCTCTACTGGATATGCGGGAGCGGAGCTGATTCGTCTGTTGTCGCAGCACCCGGAGGCAGAGATCTGTTGGTGCGGTTCCCGAAGCTATACGGGGGAAGAATTCTCCTCCATTTACCGGAATTTGTTCCGGGTGGTGGATCAAAAATGTATGGACGATAATATGGAACAGCTGGCGGCGGAGGCGGATGTAATCTTTACCGCCACACCTCAAGGGTTCTGCGCCTCCATGATGAACGATTCCATTCTATCTCAGGCCAAGATCATCGATCTCAGCGCGGATTTTCGGCTGAAGGATGTGGCGGTCTACGAGAAATGGTATAAGATCGAGCACAAAAGCCCCCAGTATCTGCCGGAGGCGGTATATGGCCTCTGCGAGATCCGCCGGGAGGCGATCCGCCACGCCCGGCTGCTGGCCAACCCGGGCTGCTACACCACCTGCTCTATCCTTACCTTATATCCTCTGGTAAAGGAAGGCCTGGTGGATCCTTCTACCATTATTATTGACGCCAAATCCGGCACCTCCGGCGCAGGCCGGGGCGCCAAGGTAGCCAATCTGTTCTGCGAGGTCAACGAGAGTATGAAGGCCTACGGGGTAACCACCCACCGGCACACGCCGGAGATTGAGGAGCAGTTAAGCGATGCCTGCGGACAGCCGGTGGTGCTGAACTTTACGCCTCACCTGGTTCCTATGAACCGCGGCATTCTGGTGACGGCCTACGCCAGCTTGGCGGATGGCGTCACGGCGGAAACGGTGGAGGCGGCCTATGAAAAGTATTATGGAGAGGAATTTTTCATCCGTCTGCTGGGACCGGGCGGATGTCCGGAGACCCGGTGGGTAGAGGGCAGCAATTTTGTGGATATCGGCTTCCAGCTGGACGCCAGGACCAACCGGATGGTAGCCATGGGAGCCTTGGATAATCTGGTGAAGGGCGCGGCGGGCCAGGCGGTCCAGAATATGAACCTTATGTTTGGCCTGCCGGAAAATATGGGCTTAACCATGCCGCCGCTGTTCCCGTAAAGAGGAGGGTAGCGGCAGCGCCGGGAGACCGGGGGCATAGGGCAGGATGCCGTGAAACCATGGCAGGATCAAGAAAAGGAGATAGAGAAAATTATGCAGCAGATTGAAGGAGGCGTAACCGCGCCTCAGGGCTTTCAGGCCGCCGGCGTAAAGGCCGGCATCAAAAAGGATAAAAAGGACATGGCGCTGGTATTCAGCAAGACGCCCTGCCGGGCGGCGGGAGTGTTTACCCGGAACCTGATCAAGGCAGCGCCGGTGATCTGGAACAAACAGGTAGTGGACAGCAAAGCCCCTTGCCATGCGGTGATTGTCAACAGCGGCGTGGCCAACGCCTGCACCGGAAGGGAAGGGCTGGACAACTGTGCCAAAACCGCGGCGAAAGCCGGGCTGGTATTCGGCGTTCCGGCTGGCAGCGTGCTGGTGGCTTCCACAGGCGTGATTGGCCCCCAGCTTCCTATGGAAAAGATTTTGGACGGCATCGGCCGGCTCCGGGAGGCGGCGGGAAGCAGCCGGGAGTGCGCCCGGATGGCGGCGGAGGCCATTATGACCACCGACACGGTTTCCAAGGAAATCGCGGTGGAGACCACCATCGGCGGGAAAAAGGTAACGGTGGCGGGTATGTGCAAGGGCTCCGGTATGATCCACCCGGATATGTGCACCATGCTGTGCTTCCTGACCACCGACGCGGCCATCTCCCAGGAGATGCTGCAGCAGGTCCTGAGCACCGATGTGGAGGACACCTTCAATATGATCTCGGTGGACGGGGATACCTCCACCAACGATACGGTACTGGTGCTGGCCAACGGCGCTTCCGGATGCCCGGAGATCACCGGCCCTGGCCCGGAGTACGACGCGTTCTATGAAGCCTTCCACACGGTGATGGTAGATCTGTGCAAGCGGATTGCCGGGGACGGGGAAGGCGCTACCGCCCTGTTTGAGGTGCAGGTGATCCATGCGGCGGATAAGGAGCAGGCCAAGGTGCTCAGCAAAGCGGTGGTCACCTCCAACCTGACCAAGGCGGCCATTTACGGCCACGACGCCAACTGGGGCCGGATCCTCTGTGCCATGGGGTATTCCGGGGCGGTGTTTGATCCGGATCAGGTGGATCTGTACCTGGAAAGTGCCGCTGGGAAGCTGCAGATTGTAGCAGGAGGCATTGCCACGGACTACAGTGAGGAGGAGGCGACCAAAATCCTTTCGGAGCCGGCGGTGACGGCCATTGCGGACCTGCATCTGGGGGAGGCCAGCGCCACAGCCTGGGGCTGCGACCTGACCCACGAGTATGTGACCATCAACGCGGATTACCGCAGCTAAGGGAAGGAAAAAAACATGCAGATGGATGAGAAGATTATGCACAAGGCAGAAGTGCTGGTGGAGGCGCTTCCCTACATTCAGAAATTCAACCGGAAGATTGTGGTGGTCAAGTACGGCGGCAGCGCCATGCTGGATGACAACCTGAAGGAAAACGTCATCAAGGACGTGGTGCTTTTGAAGCTGGTGGGCTTTAAGCCGGTGATCGTCCACGGAGGCGGCAAGGATATCAGCAAATGGGTGGAGCGCTCCGGCATGGAACCCCGGTTTGTCAACGGCCTGCGGGTGACGGACGCGGCCACCATGGAGATCGCGGAGATGGTGCTGAACCGGGTCAACAAAGGCTTGGTCCAGAAGGTGGAGGCCCTGGGGGTTCACGCCGTAGGCATCAGCGGCAAGGACGGCGGGCTGCTGAAGGTAAAGAAGCGCTACTCCAGCGGGGAGGACATTGGCTTTGTGGGGGAGATCACGGAAGTGAATCCTAAGATCATCCTGGATCTGCTGGAGAAGGATTTCCTTCCCATTGTCTGCCCCATCGGCTTTGACGACCATTTTGATTCCTACAACATCAACGCGGACGACGCGGCCTGCGCTGTGGCGGCGGCCCTGCATGCCAACAAGCTGGCGTTTCTTACGGATACGGAAGGGGTGTACCGGGATTTCTCGGACAAGAGTACCTTTATCCACTCCATGGAGGTCCACGAGGCGGAGGAATTTATCGCCTCCGGCGGCGCCAGCGGCGGCATGATCCCCAAGCTTCAGAATTGCATCCACGCCCTGCGGGAGGGCGTGGCCCGGGTGCATATCCTGGACGGGCGGCTGCCTCACAGCCTGCTTTTGGAGTTCTTTACCAACCGTGGGATTGGGACGGTAATTATTAACGATAAGGAGAGCAAATAAATGACCACACAGGACGTCATGGAACAGGGGGAACAGTACCTTCTGCACACCTATAACCGGTATCCGCTGGTGCTGGACCACGGCCAGGGGGTGCATCTGTACGATAAGGATGGCAAAGAGTACCTGGATTTCTGCGCCGGCATCGCGGTGTTTGCCCTGGGCTACAACAACCCGGAGTTTAACCAGGCGGTCAAGGCCCAGGTGGACAAGCTGATCCACTGCTCCAACTATTTTTACAACGAGCCGGCGGTGGAGGCGGCCCGGAAGCTGGTGGAGGCTTCCGGTATGAAGAAAGTATTCTTTACCAACAGCGGCGGGGAGGCCATCGAGGGGGCCCTGAAGACGGCGCTGCGCTACGCCTATGACCGGGACGGCGCCAACGGCCACGAGATCATCGCCATGCGCCACTCCTTCCACGGGCGGAGCTTGGGAGCCCTTTCCGTTACCGGGAACGACCACTACCAGGAGCCGTTCCGCCCGCTGATTGCCGGTATCCGCTTCGCGGACTTTAACGATCTGGAAAGCGTAAAATCTCAGGTGACGGAGAAAACCTGCGCCATCATCCTGGAGCCGGTCCAGGGGGAGGGCGGCATCTATCCGGCCACCGGGGAATTTCTGACGGGCCTGCGGAAGCTGTGCGATGAGAAGGACATCCTGCTGATCTTCGACGAGATCCAGTGCGGCATGGGCCGCACCGGCGCCATGTTTGCCTGCCAGCGCTACGGGGTGCTGCCGGATGTGATGACGGTGGCTAAAGCCCTGGGCAACGGGGTCCCGGTGGGCGCTTTCCTGTGCAACGAGAAGGCCTCCTCCCTGAAAGCGGGGGACCACGGCAGCACCTACGGCGGCAACCCGCTGGTGGGGGCGGCGGCCAGCAAGGTGCTGGATCTGTACCAGTCCCTGCACATCCTGGACAACGTAAAGCAGGTAGGCGCTTACCTGGGCCAGAAGCTGGAGGAGCTGGCCGGGAAGTACGAGAAGATTGTGGAGCACCGGGGCGTAGGGCTGATCCATGGCCTGGAATTCTCCGTGCCAGTGGGGGATATTATTCTGGAGTGCCAGAAGAGAGGCCTGATTTTGATCAACGCCGGTTCCCATATTCTGCGGTTTGTGCCGCCGCTGGTAATCACCGAGAAGGATGTGGACGATATGCTGGCCATCCTGGAGCCGGTGCTTCAGGAACAGGCGTAAAACCCAGGGAAAGGAGAAAAGAAGATGGCTTTTCAAACCGAGTTTGAGTTTGAGCTTCCCAGAGGCTATCAAGACGCGGAAGGAGTCCTGCACAAAAAGGGGGTTATGCGTCTGGCCAACGCCAAGGACGAAATCCTTCCTCTGCGGGATCCTCGGGTGCAGCAAAACCCTGGATATATGTCCCTTTTACTGCTGGCCCAGGTGATTACCCGGCTGGGGACCCTGGAGCAGGTGGACGTCCGGGTGCTTGAAAGCCTTTACACCGCGGATTTGTTCTACCTGCAGGACCTGTATCACCGGATCAATACCATGGAGGTTCCGGGCTACCGGATCACCTGCCCCCATTGCGGGAAGGAGATTGAACTGCCGGTGGATTTTATGAAACGGTGAGGACGCACTGAAATAAGGGGAATGCCAGGAAGAGTGCAGGATTTTCAAGGTAAGTGCAACACCCGTCCAATAGGCTAAAAGCAACGGAAAAAAGGATATTTCTCCAATGGAAAAAAGGGTATTTTGATGGATTGACAGGGAAAAAACCGCTTGACA
>CALWEC010000230.1 GCA_944376945.1 uncultured Lachnospiraceae bacterium
ATCAACCTCCCCTTTGCCGGCGCTGTCCCGTGCTTCCTCCAGAGGGTCCACCGCGCCGCTCCCGTCCCCCTCCAGCGTCTCCAGCAGCTTGTCCCAGGCCAAATCCACCGCGCCGGTCTGCATGTAATCCAGCACCGCCTGCTCAAAAACCGCGCCGGACTGATCCGTGGTAAAAACGATTCCTGTGACCTGCGCCTGCACCGGCTCCGGCCGCAGCCAGTCGCCGCCCATAAGGCCCCCTCCCCCCTGGAGGGATGCGTATTCCTGGATCCGCTCCGCCAGGAGGGCCCCGCTCCTGTCCCCGGCAGGGCAGAACAGGAGACGGTACCGCTCCCAGAGAGCCCGGTCAAATTCCGCAAACACCGACTGCAGGGCGGAATTGGCCGCCGCCTGCATCCGGTACCGAAGGCCCGCCCCTCTGGCAGATTCCAGGCACACGCCCAGCAGGGAAAACACCACCGTCAGGATCAGGCACAGGAACACGGTAATCTGACCGTCTTTTCGCATAGGCTCCTCCTATTGGTAGATAGACTGGGATTTCTGGGAAATGCTGGTAAAGATATTGCTGACCAGAGCCGTCAGCTGGGTCTTAAAGATTAGGACCAGGGCAATGAGCACCACCAGCACCAGCAGGATTTCTACCACTCCCACCCCTTCTTCTTCCTGCCAAAACTGCTTCCAGGTATACTCCATGAATTCACCTCCCTGCATCTGCCCGCCGCGGCAGCGGCTGGGCTTAAAAGGTCAAAACAGCGGGTATCATCAGCAATGCCAAAACTAGGCCGAACAACAGGATCATCGGGAACAGCAGCCGGGAGGATACCTCTTCCCCCTGGCGCCGGGCCAGCTGCAGCCGCTCCTGGAACGCATCCGCCGCCTCCCGTTCCAAAAGGGCGGCCAACCCTTTGGCGCCGGACCGGCAGTTGGTTTCCAGCAGGCTTCCCAGGCGCAGGTACGGGGGGAGCCCGCACCGCCTGCCAAAATCCCCGTAGGCTTGTTCCTCCGAAACGCCTTGCTCCATGGCGTGGGCCGTCAGGGCCATCTCCTCATATAGGCTGCGCCTCCCTTCTTTTTCCCGGTTTTCCCGCAGGATCCGCTCCCAGGCACGGCGCACCGGCAGCCCTGCCCCCATCAGCACAGACAGGTTTCCCACCAGACGCCCGTAATCCAGCAGCAGCTGCCGGTTCCGCCGCTCCTCTCCTTCCTTAAGCTGCTGTTCCTCCCGGAAGAAAAGGGCCGCCGCTGCCAAAACCCCCAGCAGTCCCAGCGCCCAGGGAAGCGGCTTGCTTTCCGCCATTCGGAATACCACCGGTTTTCCCTGGATCTCCTGTGGAAGCGTCAAAGTGTCCTCCCCCTGGGCCTGGGCATCCACTTCCTGGAGCTGCCGCTCCACCTCCCTGGCCAGGGCCTCCGCCTCCGTCCACTCCCCGGATACCAGGCGAATGGGCACCAAAATCCGCCTCTCCTCCCCCTGGCCGCTTCCGTCCTCCCAGTATAGGCTTAGTTCCAGCGCCGTGGCGATCCCCTCCTCCGGGATCTCCTCCGCCTGGATTGTGCCGTCCGGCCCAATCAGCTCCGGATCCTGCGGGGTCCACCAGGCCAGGATGCCGGGCGCCGAGGTCTCCGCCCGCAAATCCAAGGGGCGCCAAACCTCCTCCAGGGATCGGTTTTCCCCTAACACCTGACTCCGCAATTCTTCCTCCGCCAGCCGGAACCGGGCCTCCTTCTCCTCCGGCGTGGGTTCGCGCCCTGCCACCGGCACCTCCAGTTCCACCGTCCCCCACTCGCCTTCCGCCTCCAGCCGGTACAGCCGCTGGCTTCCGGCCCCCTCCGGGCGGACCAGTTCCTCTACCGCCGGGCTTCCGGCGGAAAGCGCCGCCGCCCCGGACAAAAGCAGGAACCCTACCAGGCACAAAAGCGCCTGGAACAGCCGCCTTCCATCCAGCTCCCGGGCTTTCCTTTCCGGAAGTTCCTCTGGATAAACCGCGCGGATACGGGCCTTTCTGGCCTCCGTCACCGCCTCTTTTCCCAGCCGCCGGCGAAGGCCGTAATACCGGCAGGCCAGCCAGTCCTCTATCTTTTTCCGTTTACACAAACCTTAAAGCCCCTCCTGCAGCGCGCCCTCCACAATCCGCCGGCCCCAGGCAACCGCCAGCCCATAGAAGGCCAGGCAAACGCTCATAATGCCGCGCCCGCCGATCCCCTGATACAGGGGATCGGTAAAGCCAGGATTCCCTATATTGACATACAGCAGCACCGCAGCCGGCATAACGCTCATAATCCGCTGCTCCAGCCGTTTCCCCGCCATTAAGGTCAGGATTTCCTCCTGCAGCTGGGCCCGCAGCCTCAGGGTTCCCGCCGTTTTCCCCAGAATCCGCACCAGATCCCCGCCGCTTCTTTTGGCAATGGAAAAAACGTCCGCCAGCTGCCGCACGTCCTCCAGGCCGCTGCGCTCCGCCAATTCCTCAAACGCCTTTTCCACCGGACAGTTCATACGAAGCTTGCGCCCCAGCAGTTCCAGCTCCCGCACCATCAGCCCCTGAGGCCCGTAGACCGAGCGCAGCTCTCGGGCCGCCTCCGCCATGGCGTTTTCCACGGAGTATCCTGCCGATAGGGCTCCGCACAGGGCCGTCAGCCCTTCCCGGAACTGTACCGCCAGCTGCCTTCTGCGGGCTTCCCGGCGCTGCTTTCTTCCCTGGG
>CALWEC010000231.1 GCA_944376945.1 uncultured Lachnospiraceae bacterium
CCAGCACAGATATAATGTTCGCTTCGCCGTCATCATACCATGTGCTTCGCACATGCTATCCCCCCAGACGGCTTGGCCTTAGGCCGTTCGCCGCCGTTCAACGGCTTTTTCGGCTGAAATGGCTGAAAAAGCCGTGTGCCCGCGTGTCCGGCCGGCTTTTTAGAAGGAAACCTCCAAAAAAGCCGGGAATTTCCCCAGCGCGCACCACTTTTTCGGCTGAAATGGCTGAAAAAGCCGTGTGCCCGGACGTCAGGCCGGCTTTTTCGGAAGAAAGCTGCGAAAAAGCGGTGAATTTGCTTGCGGACGCCAACCGGCGCGGGTATAATGTCCGCTCTGCGGACATTATAGCATGTGCTTCGCACATGCTATACCGATGCGCACGGCGCGGACAAGAACGTTGTCCTCGCTTCGCTCGTACCCGCGCCGGCGCGGGTATAATGTCCGCTCTGCGGACATTATACCATGTGTGAAACACATGCTATGCTTATGCGCACGGTTCGCATGGGAATTTTGTCCTCGCTTTGCTCGGACGCGAACCGGCGCGGCTATATTGTCCGCTCTGCGGACATTATAGCATATTAGCGGCCGGAGATATAGATGGTAGAAAAGAAAAAGAGAGGGGCGTGCCCTCTCCGGAAAATGGGTATGAAAAAAGCGCGAGACGGGATTCGAACCCGCGGCCCCCACCTTGGCAAGGTGGTGCTCCACCTCTGAGCCACTCGCGCTTGGCCTGTTTTCTAACAGGCACAAAAGATATGATACAGGAAAACCGTCTTTCTGTCAAGCGTTTTTCAAAAAAATTCCATGCGAACTTTTCCGTGAAATTTTCCTGCGAATTTTCCGTTTCCTCCACCGGGCGGCAGGGGGCGCGTCCTTACAGAAGGACCACCCCGGCCTTCCGGCACACCTCTTCCGTAACCGGATCCCAGAGGGAGGACTGGACTTCCCCAATGTGGGCCTTGCCCAGCAGCAGCATGCACAGCCGGGACTGGCCGATGCCGCCGCCCATGGTCAAGGGCAGCTTTCCCTCCAGCAGCATTCTGTGGAACGGCAGCTCCCGCCGGTCATCGCAGTGGGCCAGGGTCAGCTGGCGGTCCAGCGCCTCCGGATCCACCCGGATGCCCATGGAGGAGATTTCCAGCGCCATGTCCAGCACCGGATGATAGAACAGAAGGTCTCCGTTGAGATGCCAATCGTCGTAGTCCGGCGCCCGGCCATCGTGAGGCTTGCCGGAGCGCAGCTTGTCCCCGATCTCGGTGATAAAGACGGTTTTATGCTCCTTTACAAAACGGTACTCCCGCTCCGAAGGGGCCAGATCCGGCCACCGGTCCTCCAGTTCCTGGGAGGAAACAAAGGTTACCTCCCGCTTCAGCTCCGTATCCACCTGGCGGAAGCGGACCCGTATGGAGTCCAGGGTATGGCAGATGCAGGTGACAATGGCCTGCACCGTCTCCTTCAGATACTCCATGTTCCGCTCCTCCGGGGTGATGACTTTTTCCCAGTCCCACTGGTCTACGTAAAGGGAGTGGGCGTTGTCCAGCTCCTCATCCTGCCGGATGGCGTTCATATCCGTATACAGGCCTTTGCCCGGATAGAAGTCGTACCGGTACAGGGCCATGCGCTTCCACTTGGCCAGGGAATGGACCACCTGGGCTTCCATGCCGGTGGCAGGTGCCCAGAAACGAACCGGCCGCTCTACGCCGTTCAGGTCATCGTTCAGGCCGCTCCGGGCGTCCACAAACAGCGGGGCCGATACCCGCTTCAGGCGCAGGGCCCTCTCCAGGCTGGCCGGAAAGTCCCATTTGACCAACCCGATGGCCGACTGGGTTTCGTATAAATTCAATTTCGATTGATAATGTTCCGGGATAAACGACTGCATATGTTCCTCCTATCGCCGTGTTTCTCACGGCATCCAGTGTACCACAGTTTTTTCCGCTTTACAACGGTTCTTTCCTCCTACGCCGCCAAAAAAGCAGCCCAAATACCGCCGCGCACAGAAGAACCCCCACCGCGCACCCCAACGAATCCAGGCCTACGTCCGCCCATTGGCCGGAACGGCCAGGCACAAACCGCTGATGCAGCTCATCCGTACAGGCATAGAGCGCGCCGGTCCCCCAGGCCAGAAACAAGCGCAGAAACCAGCCGCTTATCCGCCGCCGCACCCAACCGTACGCGGTGACGCCCAACAACAGGTAGATGGTAAAATGGGCCCATTTCCGCAGCGGAAGGATCGCCAGCACAGGCGTTTCCTCCAGCAGCCAGCGCACCGGCGGCAACTCCAGCAGGAAGCGCAGGAACCCGTTGCTCATCTGGCTGGACTCCTCCCCGGGCTGGGAAGAAAACAGGAAGATCCCTGCCATCACCAGCAGCATGGCCCCCAGCCAGAGCCAGTCTGCCGTATTCCACTTATTTTTCATCCGATGCCTCGCTTCCATAAAAGACACAGGGCAGCAATCCCTTCCAGGAAATTGCCGCCCAGCCGCCCGCTGAAAAACGGGTACAAAAAAAGCGCGAGACGGGATTCGAACCCGCGGCCCCCACCTTGGCAAGGTGGTGCTCCACCTCTGAGCCACTCGCGCTTGGCCTGTCTTGCAGGCACGTGTTATCATACCGGAAAAAGAAGCTTTTGTCAACACTTTTTTGCAAATTTTTCGCTGGCCCATTTTTCGCTGGCCTGGAAAGCGTCCGGGAAAAGTTCCAGGGGAAGCGGCATTTCAAATTGAAATTTTGGAACGCTTCTTATTTAATCAGCCGGGAAATCTGACGGAAGAGATCGGTGCCCGCACGCTCCAGCAATTCAAACAGGCAGGCTTCCACCGTGGTCAGCCGGATTCCTTCCTGCTCCATCCGGCGCAGGGCCACCTCCCGGTCCAAAGGCTTCCGGGAATCTACGCAGTCCGCCGCCACCACTGGCTCATAGCCTGCGGCCTTCAGGTCCAAGGCCGTCTGGAGGACGCAGATATGAGCCTCAATTCCCAGGAGAACTACGGTTTTCCGCTCCGGAAAGGCTTCCAGCCGCGCCTGCATCTCCGGCTCTCCCAGACAGCTGAAGGAAAGCTTTTCCAGATACGCGTCCTGCCCTGCCGCCTCCCGGATGGACGGAACCGTCATTCCCAGCCCACGGGTATACTGCTGGCTCACCGTCAGCGGGATCTCCAGCAGCCTCAGCCCCCGGAGCAGCTTGCCCGCCTGTTCCGTCAGCCTCGCCGGCTGGCTCATGGCTGGCAAAAGACGCTCCTGCATGTCAACCACCCATGCCTGCGTTTGTTCCCTCTTCATCTTCATGTCCTCTGCTCCTTTTCCTTTTGCTCAGCAGGCCGCCGATCCGTCCGGACTCTTTAGCGGACAGAGCGCGCCAGCCTCCAGAAAGCACCTTGTCGTATACGCCGATCTCCGCGGCAATTTCCAGCTTCAGTTCCTCCTCGGGCGTCAGGTTTTCCAAATCCACCGGGGATTCCTTTTTCTTTCCCATATACAGGCTCCTTTCCTTACCAATGAAGTAGTCACTGTAAGTCTTGCCGGAGGCCCCTCCTCTTATACAGGAATCTTTCTTATACCAGAATCTTTCTTATCCCAGAATCTTTCTAATGCAGGAAACCTTCTAAAAATCTCTGTCTCCTGGCTCCGTAAAACGGACGCCTACCTTTCCTACGCCGCAGGTAATGTGCAGCCGGGGCTCTTCCGCGGAGGTTTCCCCCCGCCCCAGTCCGCCGTATTCCCGGCCGCCTACAGTCACCTCCCCAGCGCCGCAGCGGACGTCCAGTGGGTAGTCCTCCTCCCGGCCTTCCAGGGACAATTCCACCTCTCCCACGCCACAGTGGACATAGATCTCATCCGCCTGCATCTGCCGTATCTCCACCTGGCCAGCCCCGCAGGTCACTTCCAGATACCGGGCAGCCAAAGCCTCTGTCTCCAGCTGGCCGGCCCCTATCTCCAGCGATAGGCTGTCCAAGGGAAAATCCGCCGGCACCGTCAGCGTAACCTGGCCGCTGGAATGGAACAGGTTCCGCAGGAAGCTCCCGCCTTCCCCAGACTGTCCTACGCTCCAAACGCCATCCTCCACCTGGCTGCGGAAGTCCTCATACAGGCCCTGGCCGGAAATAGAAAACCGGTCTCCCAGCCGGATCCGTACCTTTCCCGCCCCCATATGCAGCGCGATATGTTGGATCTCTCCGTTCTCATAGGTTTCTTCTATGGAAGCGGTTCCCCTCCAAAAGCCGTGGCCATCCCACACCCCGGTTTTTCGGCCAATCAGAAAGGAAACCGCGATCCCCAGGATCCCTACCAGAAAGAGGATCCAGCCTGCGGCCAGCAGGCGTTTCATTCCTTTTTTCATGCAGCCTCCCCTCCCCTACTCTTTCGGCCAAACAGCCGCCGGAAGCCCCGGCGGATCCAGCGGAATACCGCCGGGACCGCGGTGCCGTAAAACCAAATGGACAGCGCCAGGGCCAAAAGCCCCAATCCTAGCAGGGCTACGCCTGCAAAGCAGGCCGCGGCGCCGCCCAGCGGGAAAAACGCCCAGCCAAAAATCCCCCCGCCCAGGCAGGCGATACCTCCTACCAAAAGTCCCAGGGTCAATCCTCCGGCCGCCAGCATCAGCCCCAGCGCGGTTCCCGCGATTCCAAACAAAAGGCCCAAGATCCCGCCGCCTACCCCCAGGCCCAAAGCCAGGATCATAGGGGCCGCCAGGATACACAATACTACCAGCAGCGCCACCATGCCCCCGGACATTTTCCGCTCCGTTCCATGGCTTTCCCGGTATTCGCCTCCAGTTCCGTATGCGTCTGGGCCTCGCCCGCCCGGTCCACGCCCGGCTCCGTATGCGTCTGAGCCTCGTCCGCCCGGCCGCCCCGGCGGGTACGCCGGCCCCCGGAAGCGGGGATCCCCATATCCGTGTTCGCTAAACTCCCCTTGCTCTTCTCCTCTTAATCCCGCCCGGATGGCGGCGGCCACCTGGGCTGGGCTTCCCAGCTCCCGGAGCACCTCCGCCTCTGCTTCCGGCCCAGCATCCTCCAAGTAATCCCGGTAGTAGGCCAGCGCCTCCTCCCGTTCCTCCGGGGACAGATCTCGGAGCCTATATGCCAATTCCCGCAGGAATTCTTCCTTCTTCATCGTCCTACCTCCGCAAATATTCTGGATATTTTCTCCGAGTAAGAAGCCCATTCGCGGATATAAAGCCGCAGCTGCGCCTCCCCTCCCGGCGTCACCCGGTAATACCGCCGGTTCCTCCCGCCATATTCCACATCCCGCACCTCCAGGCAGCCGTCTTTCTGCAGCCGCCGCAGCACCGGGTACAGGGTGGATTCGGAAACTTCCAGCACCTTGCGCACATCCTGGGTAATTTTGTATCCGTAAGTCCCTTCTGGCTCCCGGGATACCACTGCCAGCACAATGGCGTCCAGCAAAGCCGCCCCTGTGTTAAATACCATTTCTTCATCTCCTATCCGCCGTATCCCATACCATGATCCAACTCATCCCATACAGCGTATTATATCCGGTTGCAAACAATATTATATGCTATATAATATTGTTTGTCAAGGAAGAAAAAACCCTATGCCCACGGGTTTTCCCATGGACATAGGGCTTTTCTGCTGCGGCTCTTCCTGCCGTTAAAAATCAATCCGACGGCCTTCTTCTGCCGACTGGTACGCCGCGTACAGGATCCGGGCCGTTTCGTAGGCCAGGTCAAAGCCAGAGGCAGCCGGCCTGCCATACGCCACCGCTTCCATAAAATCCTGCATCTCCCCAGCGTAGCCGCGGATCACATCATCGGAGACAAACGCGCCGTTCCACCCCAGCTTTGACGGAAGCATTTCCCCCAGAGGCTCCTCCTCTAGGCCCTCCTCATCCAAAAAGTAGGTGTCCAGCAGCTTCGGAGGCGTAATCTGGCAGCGTAGGGCGCTGTCGTTGCAGAAAACATCCAGCGTATTCTGGGTGCCGCCCAGCACCGTATCGCTGGCAATGGTCAGGCACTTGGTGCCGTCCGAAAAGGTGACGCTGACGGCCGCATAATCCTCCACATCCTCCGGGCGGGCGGAAATGTGCCGGTGCTCATATTCGTTTAGGCAGGCCGTGGTGGTTCCCACATCCGCAGTGACGCTCCGCACGGTAATCGTCTCCCCCCGTGCCTGGGCCTCCTGCTGCTTCAGCCACAGCATCCCCGTCAGAGGGTGCGTCCCATTTCGCATCAGCTGGCCGCCTCCTGTTTTGTTCCACTGGCCGGCAGCCGGGGAGCTGGAGCCCTTCAGGCCCACAAAGCCCTGGAGAAACAGGATTTTGCTTTTCTTAGCCTGGATCAGCCGGGCCGCCTTGCGGATGGGGGTGGCGTAAACAAAATTTTCCGCGTACAGGAACCGCTTCCCGGTTTCTTCCACCACCTGTTTCAGCTGATCCATGGTCTCCAGGATTTTCCGGTACATCTCCCTCTTCGGCACGTCGCCTACGCGCTCCTGGCCAGGCTCCCCAAAATAACCGGTCAGGGGTTTTTCGCAGATCACGTGCTTTCCGGCCCGCATAGCCTGGATGGCCATGGGACAGTGGAGGAACGGGGGCGTTACAATATCAATCACGTCAATTTCCGGATCCGCCAGCATATCCGCGTAGCTGCCGGTCACCTGCTCATAGCCGAAACGTTCCTTCACCTTGGAGGCCAGCTCCAGGTTTAGGTCACAGACGGTTTTCAGACGAACCGGGACGCCGCTTACGTGCCGGTAGCCGTCTCCGTGAAGATATGCCGCGTAGCCGGCCCCTATTGTTCCAATGACAATTGGTTTTTCCGATTTCTCCATGATGTCTCCTCCTTCGGTACCTTGCCTTTCATTATAGGAAGGGAAACGCCGGAAACCAACTTGGATTCTGCTTTTTCTTACTCCGTATCTGCTCATAAACTTCCTTTTTATGTGCGGAATATATGTGCTTTTGAAGCAATCCACCTAACAATCTGCTCACCCCTCCTGTCTTTTCAACCGTCTTGCCGGAATTTTCCCGGAACGTCTTTACATTTTCTTTGGTTCTGGTAAAATGCAGCTATCACGAGAAATAAGCGGCCCCTTGGCCGCAGGGAGGCCAAAATACACATGTGGGTGTACAATTACCATTCCGATCCGGATCACTTGGTCCAGGAAGTCCCGTTTGTCAAAATCACCTATCTTTCCTTTACCGACAACCTGCCCGCCTGGTCCTACTCCTATCACCACCACGAATCCATCTATGAGCTGACCTTTATTGTTGAGGGCAGCGGCATGCTGTGCCTGGAAAACGATAAGATACGTCTGGAAGCAGGGGATATTGTGATCATGCCGCCCCAGACCCTCCACTGCTATGCGTGCCAGAACCAAGAATATATGCATTACTATTCCCTTTGGGTGGACATCCGCGGCTGCCGCGGCATGCTGGCTCAATTTTTAGATGAAATCCGGGAGGAACCGGTTCTGGTTTCCGCCCATAAATACCTAAACTATATCCTGTCCGTTTTCCGGATCCTGGCGGAGCTTCATCAGATTAACGGAGGCGTTATCGAAGAAACCTACCAATCCATCTGTCTTGGGTTGTTTATGCTGATCCGGAAGATTTACCAGCACCGTGCCATGGTGGTTCCGGTAGGCCCCTCTTCCTATGCCAGCGATGTCCTGTGGTATATCAACCAGCACTATCAGGAAGACCTGTCCCTGGAAAGCCTGGCCCGGCAATTCCATATCAGCGCCTCCCACCTGCGGCGGATTTTCAAGCAAGTATATGAAATCTCTCCCATTACCTATCTGATTAAGCGGCGGATTGCCATCGCCACCGACTACCTGCTGAAAACAGACCTGTCGGTAACGGAAGTCGCCCGCCAGGTAGGGTACGAAAACGTCACCCACTTTTCCCACCTTTTCGCGGCCCGTATCGGCTGCACGCCCAGCCAATTCCGGGAGCGGAACCAGACGCCCCCGGTGCTGGGGACCCACCGGCAATCGGAAAAACAGGGCCGCCGCCGCGGCCCTGCCAATTCCCAGGGAAATTCTTAAGAGTTTTCACTTGCCGGCTGGCTTTCCGCCGCCGTTTCCTCCTGCCCCTCCGCTTGGTCCCCAGCCTCTGCCTGAGCGCCAGACTCTGCCCCAGCGCTGGCCTCCGACTGGGCCCCGGCCTCCGGCAGGCTCTCCTCCGGCGCGGTTTCCTGGGTTCCGGAGGAAGCGGACGCCTCCCCGCCGATATCCATCAGGGAAATGGTAATGTTTTCCACCGGGATATCCGTCTTCCGCTTGACGATATCCTCCACCTGGGCCCGCTCCGCGTCGCTGAGGGAGGTGCGGCCGATTACCACGTCCACCGAGCCATCGGTAATGCTGACCACGGAATTTTCAAACCCTTTGGTTTTTAAAAGGGTTTCCGCCGCGTTTTCCTTCTCCGCAATGGTAGTCATGGAAACCATGGTGTCGATG
>CALWEC010000232.1 GCA_944376945.1 uncultured Lachnospiraceae bacterium
GTATATCCTTTTCCTGTCGGCAAAAGAGCATAAGTATGCCACCTATCTCCCGCAGGAAGGGAAATGGAGCAGCGCAAAGCTGCAGAACCTCAGCATGGGTGCATATGATTTCACAAAGCGTTACGAAAATACCTTCTGGATATCAGAAAAAGACCAGGAGATTGTCATGCGTTATCTGGATTCTAAAAAATATACCGTTGAAGGGGCCGTCAATGAATGGCAGACCACAGCCATGCACCGCAAGGAGATCCAGGAGATTGACCGGGTGATGGATCGGGTGTCTCAGTCCCCGGCAGACTTTGGCCGGTGGGTGCAGGAGGAAGTTTTCTGGAGGAAACAATATCTCTTTTACAATGCCAAAAAGGGAGAAGCATACTGCACCGCCTGCAGAAAGCTTATAAAAACCAGAATAATATCCGTTCATAATCAGAGGATTTACTGCCCGGAATGTGGCCGGGCGGTTACGGGAAAATCCTGGAACAAGCAAAAAGAGATCCATGATTATGGACGGGCTGCCCTGATCCAGCGGATACAGGGCGGATATATGATCCGCAGCTTTTACTGCCGGAAAGTGCACAAGCAGGAGAACGGATGGCAGGAACGTCTTTCTTTATCGGAGGACAGCAGGCAGCTGCGGGACAAGGATATGAGGAGTATTCGTGATTATGATTACACCAATTTTAAACAGAGCGGAAAAATCCGATGGTGCAAATCCCAATATATCAACCACAACAGCCGGGCAGTGGTATACCAACGGAACCTGGCATCCCTACGCCGCGGTATTCCATCCCTGCGGGACGTCCCGTTGGAAAAGATACTGGCACAATCCCCGGGATGCCCGGTATACCTGGAGCATCTGCTCCGGCCGCAAAAAGTTACAGGATATCTTGCCAATGCCGGTCTGACCCGGCTGGCCCTGGATTATATGGATTCCTACGGATATGTCAAAAGGAGCGGGAAGAACGCGGCGGAAGTGCTGGGGATCAACAGCGACCGGATTGGCCGTCTGCGGCAGATGAACGGAGGAATGCGGATCCTGGGCTGGCTGCAGTATGAGCAGAAGACAGGGAAGAAGCTCCGCCAGGATTTGTTGATCCGGCTGGATACGACCGAGATTTACCACGAAGATCTGAGAGAGATCCTGAAATACGGCATCACCCCGGAACGGGCCCTGAATTATCTGGGAAAACAGAAAAACCAGGAGAAAGCCCTGATTGAGTGGAAGGATTACCTGGAAATGGCGGAAAAGGAACGGTTAAATCTGCAGGACGATATCGTGCGGTTCCCCAGGGATTTGAAGGCCCGGCATGATGAATTGGCAGAGCTGGCCAATACCCGAAAAGAACAGGAACGTCTGAAGGGATACCGGAAGTTAGATCAGAAGATTCAAAGACATATTCCAGAGGCAGCCAGATATTACTGGCAGGATAAAGAATACATGATTGTGCCGGCGGCGAAATGCGAGGAGCTGATGCGGGAGGGAAGAACCTTGCATCACTGTGTAGGTGCCAGTGATACGTATATGCGCCGGATGGCAGCAGGAGAAAGCTGGATTCTCTTCCTGCGGAAGAAAGAAGAGCTGGAAAAGCCCTATTACACCATTGAGATTGAGATGGAGACAGACCGGATCCGGCAGTGGTATTCGGAATATGACCGGCAGCCTGACCGGAATAAGATTGAAAAAGTATTGGAACGGTTTAAAAAGAGTCTGAAACAGCAGAGAGTGCGTGTTGGAATCGGCGCATAGGGAGATACGAATGGTAGAGGATTATCGGATTCAGATCAGGGAAGGGAGAGCAGAGAGAACCGGTAAATATGAAATTACTGCACGTGGAACCAGAAGAGAAATTACCCGGTTCGTGGAAAGGTACAGGACACCTGCAGGGGTGTTCCTTCCGGAAAAATGGAAAAAACAAGCGTTGTCCGCTATAGAGGCAGAGGGTGAAATGGAACTTCTGGAAAATCTCAAGGAATATTGCAGAATACATTGCGCATGGCTGAGAAAAGAGGAGGAGATTGAGGAATACGCTATCGATGTTCTGTGCGGGAGATGTTATCGCTATTGGAAAGACTTTGAAATAAAAGAAATTGTTTGGATGTGAGATTGATGAAAAAGGTGGATAACTGGCAAGGATGTGGAAAATGTAAATTATGCAGAGAAGGAGTGGATTGCAGGATCTATACAAAGAAGATCCGGATGGAGTTTGTAAAAAGCGAGAAATGGGATGATTGGGGAAAGATGGTTACCGCCTTTCCGAAAGGAACCATAATCTATGGTACAGCGGTGGTAAAAGATGGAGTGGTTTACTGCGCATCGGCGGAATCCTCATTATATCCGGGAATCACTGATTTCGTAAATTTGAAGAATATAAAAATTTTAGGGGAGGAAGAACCATGGAATATGTGCAGATGACACTGGATGACTGGATGAGAGAAAAAGAAGCGCTGCGGCAAGAACTGAACGTGGCAGTGGGTGCGTTTGTGCGGATCGGATACCGGCTCCGGAAAATCCGGGACGGGAAGCTGTATGAACGGGACGGGTACAAGAGTCTTGGGGAGTTTGCCAAAGTGGAATTTGGCTTGGAAAAGAGCACCACCAGCACCTTTATCGCCATTAATGAGGAATTTTCCAAAGACGGATACAGCATGGAGCTACAGGATCGGTATCAGGGCCTGGGAAGTTCCGTACTGGCCGAAATGCTCAAATTATCCCAGGAAGACAGGGAACTGGTAACCATGGATACTACCCGGGCCCAGATCCGGGAGCTGAAGCAGTTCGAAAGGCAGGAACCGCAGGAGGATAACGATCTGAAGGGAGTGGTGATTGAGTTTTTCCGGGAGCGCCCGAAACTGCTGAATGATTTTTACTCTTCGGAGGGCTATGTGACCGGCGACATGGAGGAACTGGTGGACATTCTCAATCCTTCCGGAAATCTAAGCTACCGCAGGGGGCGATATATGCTGTTTTTCTACGGGCTGGATCAGGGGATCAAATATAAAGTATTCGGAGAAAAACAGACTCACCAGATGACATACACAGAATTTTTTGCCCTGATGCAGGAGATCTATGCAGACGCCATTTCTGGCAGCCGGACCCATGAGGCCTATTATGGGGCGCCGGAGGTAAAGACGGTAACAAGGGAGACCAGCACCACAACGACCACGATCACCCCGCCCAAAAAAGTTCCGCCGGCGGAACCGGAAAAGCCTGTAAATACAGGGAAGGATACCCGGATGGAGGAACCGGAAGAGCCCCAGGAACCATCGGGAGAAGCTGCCACGGGGAAAACGGAAGTGATGGTGGAAAGTGAGGAAGAAAATACGGAAGAAAAGGGAACATCCTCCATCCCGCCGATTAATCCGCCGATGCAGACCCGGAAAGAGTTTTTGGAAGGATGTACGGCATGGGGTGCAGCCCTTTACCTGTCCGGCTGGTACAAGGAGAATTCTGAGGCAGGGGGAATTTTGGGGGATGCTAACCGCCTGGAGGCGTGGCTGAAACTACTGGTGGATGATAAAGGGAGAGAACTGGAGGCGTAGAGGGAGGTGTGAATATGAGAAAAGATACCATAGCAGCGATTTTGGAAACATTGCGGTATAGAGGAAACACACTCAGGAGAGAGGACCGGCAGGCCTTAGCAGAAGCGGCAGCTCTGATCCGTACCATGGCACAGAAGAATGAAATGGAATGGATTCCGGTGGCAGGGGGAGAACTCCCGCCGGAACGGACCCGGGTGGAAGTGACAATTCTTCATCACCGCTGGATAACAGATGTACATGAAGACTGGGTGATGGAGGAGGATCTTATCGAACACCCGGAGTACATAGAGACCTGCGAAGCGATTTATCTGGGGGAAGAATCCGGATGGAGGTATCAGTTTCTGAATGATATGGATCTGTTTGAGGACACCGCCAGCATTGCGCCGGCGCCGGATATCTCACAGCCGGTGGTGGAGATCCTGGCCTGGCGCCCCATGCCGGAACCGTATAAGGGGCGGGCTACATGGATGAAAGAAGAAAGAGGGGAAGGCGACCATGAATAAAGTATACCGCTGCCGGCAGGGGCAGCAGACAGAAAAGGAGATCTATCTGTATTTTGTCCGGTATTTCCGGAAACACGGGTACAGCCCATCCTATGAGGAGATTGGAGAGGCACTGAATATCAGCCGCCGGACGGTACAAACCCATGTGACATCCCTGATGGACAGGGGGCTGTTGGCTACGGACCACCCCGGATGCGTTCGGGCCGTCCGGCTGACAGGCTATGAATTCCGGCCCAAACGGGCCAGAAGGGAGGGAGAAGAGTGACAGGATACGAGAGGATCCGCGGCAGAATCGCCTGGAAAGCCCATCAAATCCAGGAACATACCTACCTGACAGAAGAAGAGAAGGGGGAGCTGCGTGCATATGCGGATGCGCTGGAAATTATTCATCAGGAGGAAAAAGAAATCCCGAAGTATTTCCGGGAAACCCTTTGGCTGGGAATTTTGGAAGGGGCAGGGGCTGCCCTGGGAATTGCCGCAATACTGGCGGTTATCTGGATTATGTTTGGTTCAGCCCTGTGGGCGCAATGGTGAGGAAGGAATAGGAAAATGAATGGAGAAGGAATTAAAGACCCGACTGCAGACCAGGCAGTTGCGAATGTCATGAGAAAAACCAGCGGCCTTCTGTTTCCGAAGGCAGGGGCAAAAAAGAAACGCCGGATCCGGCACCCGCCCAGTATCCTCCAGGAAAAGGACGGGCGGTGCTTCCTGTGTATGTTATTGGATGATAATAACATCTACTGGCCGGATCTGGAACGCCATCATGTATTTGGCGGGCCAAACCGGACAGCCAGCGAGGAGGAGGGACTGACGGTGTACTTGTGCCCGCGGCATCATAGGACAGGGCCGACAGGGGTACATAACAGCCGGAAGACGGATCTGATCGTAAAAGGCTATGCGGAAGCCGCCTGGGAGCAGAACCACACCCCGGAGGAGTTCCGGGAGAAATTCGGCAGAAACTATTTATAAGGCTATTGGCAGTAATATATCACGAATACTTCCGGGCCTGGCTCATGGGCCCGGAGAAGGAGGCGGAGGATGACAGAGGCGGAGCGGAGACGGATAAAAGCGGAACAGTGTCGGCATTGCATATACAGTGGGCTTACACCAGGAGGGAACATTGACCGGATTACCTGCGATTACATCTTGATCACCAGGCACCGGAGGGGCTGCCCGGTGGACCGGTGCGACAAGTTTAAGCGAAGAAAAAGGAGACGGGGCCATGAAACTGACTGAAGCACTTGCACAATACTGCCAGATCCGGCAGGAGGTAGCTGACCTGCGCCGCCGGATCGATCGGGACCAGGAACGCCTTCGATGCATCGAAGAGGAAGGGGTGGTGTCAGATACGGTACGGGGGACCCGCAGGGATGGAACCATTGGACCGATCAAGATCACAGGCTACCCGGTGCCGGAACACATGAAGGTAAAAACGATGATAAAACGAAGAGCGGAAAAGTTAAAAATCCGGGAGGATGATCTTTCAGAGGCCCTGGCCATGGTGGATGATTTTATTGCCAGGATTCCTAAAAGTGAAATCCGGCAGATATACCAGATGTATTATCTTGACGATATGAAGTGGTTTCAGGTGGCGAACGCCATGAATATACGGTATCCGAAGAAGAAAACACCGTACACAGCAGACAGCTGCAGGATGAAGCATAACCGCTATTTGGAAAAAGAAAATGAAAAAAAATAAAAAACGTTCGCTCACGTTCGCCCGAAATATGATAATGTTTATTCTAGGAAAAAGAGCAGGCAGCTCAGAAACCTCCTGTTGGCCGCCGGGCGCCATGATCCGGCGGCTATATTTTAGGCTCAGACGGTACCGCCTCGGGGCAGTGCCCCAAAAGACCGTCATTCCCCCCTCTTGGATCGTAGCTCAGTTGGGAGAGCACACGGCTTATACCCGTGGTGTCGCAGGTTCGAGTCCTGCCGATCCGATTGCTGCGCAGTACAGCACCAACCCTCTGTGGAGTGCGGAGGGAGCCCGCCGGAGCTGATCTGGCATTCCCCAATACATTTTTTGAAACACCCTGTAGAAATATGGGGTGTTTTATTGTTGAATAAAGTAACATATTGTGTTAAAATTTATTTCATGTATTGGAGGAGGATGGGATGAAATGGAAAGATAAAATTAAGAATTTTATCGAGAATGTAATTTCAAATATTGTAACAGAAATTATTTTGGGTATTTTGCTTGGTTTTGGTACTCCGCTTTTAGTAGTATGGTCTTCGTTGAAGAGCTTATTACTTTATTTAGAGGAGAGAAGTATTCCATTGCAATATTGGATTATATTTTGTGGTGGGATTTTTGTTTCAATTTTATGCATAATATGTACAATTATTCGGTTGGTAAAAAAAAGAAACAGGCCTAATTTCCCTAAGTTGGTTTCTGATGTTCGGTATGAAACGGCAAAAACGGAGTTGTTTTTTAAAAATCGAGAAGAAATTATATGCACAAGAGAAGTTAGATTTGAAGTGGTGTGTGAACAGTTGCCATCTATTAAAAAACAATTTACGTGGACTGGATCAGAATATAAAGGTACAACATTAGAAAAAATGAAGGGGAATTATACAATTGTAGATTACCAACGAAAAAAACCACCCCATGGATACGAAGTGAAATTTGATTCTACCAAGACCAGAGGGGATAAGATATGGTTTAAAACAAAAACAGAAGTTGAAGATAAAAGCCATGACATGAAACCATTCTTGTCACATACAATCAAAAGTCCTACAGATATACTAGAAATTAGAGTTACTGCACCGGTTGGACTTATAAAAAATGTTAAATTTTCTTTGTTTGCTGATAATTTAGGTGAAATACCACTCTCGACTCCTAAATTAGTTGAGGCTAAAAATATTGGAAATTTAGAAACATATGGTTATGAAATAAATAGACCATATCTTCTATATACCTATCGTCTGGATTGGGAATTCATTAAGGTATGAATTTTTTGTGAAATTATTGTATTATATAGAAGCATATGATATAATGACTTCACAAAAACAAGGAGGAAAAGAAATGGAAGTTGATTGAACATTGTTTCTATGATAACCGATGGACAAAATGAAATATTATTTAGGGAAAGAGAGGTTATTTTGATAATAATCTCTTTTTCTTTTATTTTAAAATATAAGGCACCCCCACCCGGGTGCTTTTCTCATGAACTAAAATACCCCAGACGATAGGAAGGTGAGGTGATGGCAAACAATGAAAACTTAGTCCCGATTCATAAACGAACAAAGAGCGAACAAAGAAGAATCCAGTCGGCAGGGGGAAAAGCAAGCGGAGAAACTCGGCGTAGAAAAGCCCGCATGAGGGAGACGATGAATCGGATCCTGACCATGAAAGCAGAGGTGGAGGGGCTATCCGACATCCTGCTGGCAGATGGCGGAGAAAGCACCTATGAAGAGATCATCTGCATGGCCATGGTGGAGAAGGCGGCCATGGGAGATGTGAAGGCGTACAATGCCATAAAAGCCACAATCGGCCAGACTGATAAGTCCGAAGCCGACCTGGAAGAACAGCAGATCCGTACAGACCGGGCAAAACGTGCCAGAGATCAGGAAGTGGGTGATACGGATCAGGGAAACGAAAATATCCAGTCATTCCTGAAGGCCATGCGGCCAACTGAAGAGGAAATGGAACACCTGTTTGACCAGGAGGATGACGATGGCAGCGAAGAAGAAGAAACCGGCGAAGTTTGAATTTAAACCGTTTTCCGAACAGCAGAGGCGCCTGATCCACTGGTGGAGGCCAATGGTCCGCGCATCCGAAAACAATTACATTGTTGCCGATGGATCGATTCGTTCAGGAAAGACAATCGCGTGCATCATCGGATTTTTAACCTGGTCACAGGAGATGTTCTCCGGACAGTCCTTCATCCTGGCAGGAAAGACTATGGGAGCCCTGAAAAAGAACGTGGTCCGCCCTATGTTGCAGATGCTGGAAGCGTGGGGATGGCCATATGAATATGTCCGGTCAGGAACGGACGCCCGCCTGGAAATCGGAACCAATACATACTACCTGTATGGAGCCAATACAGAAGCCAGCCAGGATGCCCTCCAGGGACTGACGGCGGCAGGGGCCTACCTGGATGAAGCAGCACTGTTCCCCAAATCCTTTGTAGACCAGGCGGTGGCCCGGTGTTCCGTGGATGGCTGGAAGTTCTGGATGAACTGCAACCCGGAAGGGCCGCACCATTTTATCCGGGAAGAATACCTGATGCCGGAGGAGAGGAAAAAGAAAAAGGTTTACCATCTGCATTTTACCATGGATGATAACCTGTCCATATCCAAAAAGCGGAAAGAGGAGTACAAAAACGCCTGGCCGCATGGGAGCGTATTTTACAAGCGCTTTATCCTGGGCCAGTGGGTGGCTGCAGATGGCCTGATCTACCAGCAATTTGCCGATAACCCGAAAGATTACATCATAACGGCGGACTGGCTGAAAAACCAGGAAATCCTGTACGCAGTGATTGGCGTTGATTTCGGAGGAACAAAGTCGGCACATTCCTTTACCCTGACAGGATTCACCAAAGGATTCAAACAGGTGGTTGTCCTGGACGAATTTTACCAGAAGAAGCGGATCACGCCGAAGCAGCTCCAGGAATCCTTTGTGGATTTTGTTAAAAGGGCGCAGAAAAAATACAAAGTATACGAGGCGTACTGCGACAGCGCGGAACAGACATTGATTGCCGGGCTGGAAGTGGCCTGTGTACAGGCACATGTGGCCATTGATATCAAGAATGCGATTAAAGGCCCCATCAATGACCGGATCGCTTTCTATAACAGCCTGATCGCACAGAACCGATGGAAAGTCATGAAACATTGCAGCAATATCATTTCCGCCTTTGAACAGGCGGTATACGATGATACAAAAAAGAACCAGGACGTCCGGCTGGATGATGGCCTGATGAATGTGGACAGCCTGGATTCTACGGAATATTCCACGGAATCCATTCAGGATGAGATCTTATATATCACGGCATAGGAGGGACACATGGGAGCGATACAGAATTATTTGCAGAAACGGAAACGGTATGGCGTGGTAGCGGATTCCACCTATACCCACATTTCCGAATGGCTTTCCTGGTATCAGGGAACCGTAAAAAAATTTCACACCTACTGGATCTATGATGGAATCCAGACAAAAAAACAGAAGCGGTATAAGCTGGGGATGGCTAAAAAGATATGTGAAGACTGGGCGAACCTGTTGATGAACGAGAAAGTGTCCATCAAGGCAGGAAACTTTGACGGACGCCTGCAGGAGATCCTGGAAGCAAACAACTTCCGCACCCGTGCCAATCAGCTGATTGAGCTGACCTTTGCCCTGGGAACCGGAGCTTTCGTTGAGTACCTGGATCCACAGGGGGAGAAGATGATTGATTACATCCGGGCCGATATGATTTACCCGCTTTCCTGGGACAATGGAGATATTACGGAATGTGCTTTCGGCTCCGTGAAAGCAGTCAATGAAAAAGAGAGGATTTACCTGCAGATCCATCGGAAGGGCATAGAGGAAGATGGGGAGGATCCGGGGGCTTACTACATTGAAAATAAATATCTGGACGCGGAAACCGGGGACGAGGTGGAGCTTCCGGAGGATATCCAGGAACTGATCCCCACTGGATACGAAAAACCGCTGTTCCAGATCCTTATCCCCAATGTGGTGAACAACCTGGAACTGGACAGCCCCATGGGAATATCCGTATATGCCAACGCAATCGACCAGGTAAAAGGCTGCGACCTGATTTATGACAGCTACATGAATGAGTTTGTCCTGGGAAGGAAACGGATCCTGGTCCCGTACTCACAGGCGAAGATGCAGATGCAGAAGGATGGGGTGACCGCCCCCGTATTTGACGCGAATGATTCGGTATACTTTGCGCTTCCCGGGGACCGGCAGGAGGACATGAAGCTTACCGAAGTGGATATGAGCATACGGTCAGAAGAACATGAGCAGGGGCTGAACAAAGCCCTGGATCTGATGTCCTTAAAATGCGGAATGGGAACTGGGCGGTACAAATTTGAGAAAGGCGGGGTGAAGACTGCCACGGAGGTAATTTCAGATAAGGATGATCTGTACCAGAACCTGCAGAAGCACAAGATTCCTGTAAGCGCGGCCCTGATTGGGATGGTGAAGGCCCTGTACTTCCTGGAAACCGGCGCCGATACGCTGGAAGTTACCGTAGATCTGGACGATTCCATCATCGAAGATACTAACACCACGGTAGACCGGAACATCCGCCTGGTTACCGGCGGTCTGCGCTCAAAGCTTACGGCTATTATGGAGATCAATAAATGCACGGAGGCGGAAGCCAAAAAGGAGCTGGAGCGGATCGCCGAAGAAAGCCAGATCACCGGCCAGAATGTTGACTGGACGGATATGGAAGGTGACGACACGGAGGAAAGAGAGAATCCACCGGAGAATGAAGAGAAGGATGATGAGGAATGATTACCCGACTGGAGAAACAGGATCTGGCGGAACAGATCACCATGGGCTATGAAGACCTGGAATCCCTACTGATGCGGAACATCATCCGTCATATTAAGGCGTATGACCAGCCCATTGATTCCGATGACTGGCTCCTGGAAATGATGGGACAGCTGGGAAGACTGAACCAGGAAAACCTGAAACTGATTGCGAGAAACTCCGTACAGCCCAAAGCAATCGAGCGGATGCTCCGGTCAGCGGCAGACCTGGCATTATCCCGGGTGGAACCAGGGCTTGACGAACTGGAGCGGGAAGGGATCATTAAAAAGGCCGTGCCGGCCAAACGGAGCAAACATCTGGAAAATGCTATCCAGACAGTTTTTGCGCAGGCCCAGGACACCATGAACCTGTGCAATACCAATATGCTTTACATGGCCCAGGAATCCTATAAGGAATTGGCCAGGAATGTGGTCCAGAAAGCGAAGGAGATTGAGCAAAAACAGGAATTCCTGGATGCCCTGGGGAGACACGCGGTGGCAGAAGCGGCAGGGGCGGAAAGCCGCCAGCAGGCCCTGGAGAGCGCAATCCGGGAATTTAATGAAAAAGGGATCCCAGCTTTTGTGGATAAAAAGGGGCGCAAGTGGAGCCCGGAAGCCTATGTAGGGATGACACTACGGGCAACAGCAGGAAGTGTCTCCACGGAAGCCATGATGGCCAGGATGAATGATCGGGGGTTATCCCTGATCCAGATCAGCACCCATCCCGGAGCGCGGCCCAAATGCGCCAAAGACCAGGGGAAGATCTTTGACCGGAACAATGGGAGCGGCTATACCACGGATACAAACGGGAAGAAGATCCCGTTTTACCCGTGGCGGGAATCCTCCTATGGAGAGCCGGACGGGATCCTGGGGATCAACTGCGGGCATCATGGCGTCCCGTTCATTCCTGGCATCAGCCGGGAACGCTACTTTCCCACCGAAAATTTTGAAGAAAATGACAAGCTGTACCGGCAGATGCAGACCCAGCGTTTCTTTGAGCGGGAGATCCGTAAACGCAAACGGGAATGTATGCTGCTGGATGAAGCCGGGCAGGAGGAAGCATTCCAGCGGGCGGCAGTAAAGCTGAAAGCAAAGGAGAAACAGCTGGACCATTACATGGAAACCCACCCGAAGCTTATAAGACGGAGAGACCGGGAAAAAGTCATAGGCTACAGCAGGGGGACGAGCGCCAGGGCAATCGCGGCAAACAAAAAGCATGAAAAGGATTCTGGGAAGGAACCCACGCCATAGAATACGGGTTGGCATCCGGCGCCGCACGGGCGTTAAGCGGAAAATGAAAGGAGATTTACCATGAAGTACAAGAATTTGAACAGTCTGCTCCCTATGGACATTCAGTTTTTTGCGGGTGCAGGAGAGGACGGCCAGGAAGCCGGCGGTGACGACCAGGACGCACAGGATAACCAGGATGCGGACGAAGACGGTGAGGAGGAAGAATCTTCCGAAGAAAAGAAATATACCGAAGCAGAGATGGAGGCAGCCGTTGAGAAGCGCCTGAACCGGGAACGGAGGAAATGGAAACGGCAGCAGTCAGAGCAGAGGGAAGGATCCGACAGCGGGAATAAGGCTGGAGCGGCAGGAGATGACGGGAAGGGTGAAAGCGAAGCACTGAAAAAAGAGCGGGAAAAGAGCGCGCACCTGGAAATGAAATGGGCCTGCCTGGAACACGATGTAAAAAAAGACTGCGTAGATGATGTGCTGGCTCTTGCGAAAGTATACGCGGAAAAGGATAAGGATCTGGACGTAGAGGACGCCATTGACAAGGTGCTGGAGAAGTATCCCCAGTTTAAAGAGAGCGCAGAGGATACGGAAGATCCGGAGGATTCCGGGAAGAAGAAAGGCTGGGGCCAGCGCCAGGGAAAAGGCGCGAAAAACAAACGGACCCTGGATGATGAACTGAAAGCGCAGTTATTTGGTGAGAAATAGGAAGGAGATAAGAGATGGCAGCATTTACACTGGCACAGGCAAAAGAACTGTCGCAGGACAAGTTGACCAACTATGTAATTGATGAATTCCGGAAGTCTCCGCTTCTGGACGCGATGGTATTTGACGATACGGTAAAACCCCAGGGCGGGAATACCATGACTTATGTTTACAACCGGGTAAATACCCTGGCAACCGCCGCCGGAAGGGCCCTGAATACGGAATATGTTCCGCAGCAGGCAGATACCAAACAGGTGAAGGTAGACCTGAAAGTGTTCGGTGGCTCCTTCCAGATTGACCGGGTGATTGCCAATTATGAGCGGCAGGTTCTGGATCTGGTGAAGTTCCAGCTGGAGCAGAAGACCACGGCAACCCGTGCGCTGTTCTCTGACTGGTTTATCAATGGAGACAGTGAGCAGGACGGCGGGGTCCCCTTTGACGGGCTGGCAAAAGCACTGAAAGGATCTTCTACAGAAGTAACCCTGGAGGACAATTCTCTTCTGAAACTGGATTCTGCAGAGAACGTAAAGGCAAACTGGCAGTCCTTCCTGTATGAACTGCGGCAGGTGGAAAAACTGCTGGATGGAGACCCCGGGGTAATCCTGGTAAACCGGGATCTGTTTGCGGTGTTCCAGTCGGTGGCGGATCTTTCCACACAGTTCCAGCAGACCAGAAGTGAGCTGGGAACCCAGATCGTAAAATACGGCAACGCCACCATCATGAAGATTGGGGACAAGCCGGGAACATCGGATCCCATTATTCCCACGGATGCAGCTGCCGGCACCACAGATATGTACCTGTTCCGTATTGGATTGGATGCAGTACACGGAGTGACGCCGGAAGGCACAAAAGAGCCGAAAATCTATCTGCCGGATATGACCCGCCCGGGCGCGGTAAAAACCGGAGAGGTGGAGATGGTAGCGGCCATGGCAGTGAAAGCCACCAGATCCGCTGCGGTCCTGCATGGCATTCAGGTGGTCAAGACTGCTTAATTTGCACAGAAAGGGATGATCTTTTTGTATGTGACGGAAGATTATTATCTGAATGTATACAAAGGGGAACCGGTGGATGCGTTTGATGCTCTGCAGCTTCGGGCAGCGGAGATTGTGGAGGAGATGACCATGTACCGGCTTACGGAACTGACCTATGAAGCCATGCCGGAATGTGTGCAGACCGCCGTAAAGAAAGCAATCTGCGCGCAGATGGAGTATCTGGATTCCAATGGAGGCCCGGATCTGGACAATGGCGCAGCGCTGGCCAGCGCCAGCCTGGGGAAATTTTCTTACACCATGGCCAGCGAGGGGAAACCTGGAATTTATGCGCCGCGGGCCCTGCGGCTTTTAGCGCCGACAGGCCTTTTGTATCGGGGAGGGATCTGCAGATGAGGGCAATACCCAGACAGTTACTGATCCACAGCGCGGAGCTGAGAAAAGAGAAAAAAGGAGATTGGGGAAGCGATGGGACAGAACCCTTAGCTTCCCTTTCCCATGTCCGCATTGAACCGTCCAGCAAGGTTGTCCGGGATAAAAATAACCGGGAAATCCAGCTTGCGGCTACCCTGATCTACGATTGCAGGAACAGCTGTCCCAAAGACCAGGAATTTGCGGAAGACCAGATTGTAGATTTCCATGGAGCGCTTCACCGGATTGTATCGGTGGAGCCTCTTTATGACGGGAAGAAACTCCACCACTATGAAATGGGGATGATAAGGTATGCCGACAAAAGTGACGGTGAAAATCCGGAAAGATACCGCCCAGGCCCGAATCAAAGCCGCTGGAGATAAGGGGCTGACCCGGATCCGGGATGATATCATCGAAGATATGAATGAATTCGCCCCCGTGGGAGGCGGAGCGGCAAGAAACGGCGGCGGAGGAAGCCTGCAGGACAGCGCCAGGCTAAACAGTGACCAACAGGCACACGATGGGAAGTTGACCGTGCGCTATACGAAGCCATACGCCCGTTATCAGTGGGGCGGCCTTGTGATGCACGGGACCCCGAAAAACCGTACCTATGGACCGGAACGGCTAAAGTATACCAGCTCCGTGGCCAGATCCGAATGGGCGAAACACGCGGCGCAGGTATACGGGGAAAAATGGGCCGAAATGCAGGAGAAGGCCATGCACCAATATCTTTAGGAGGTGGCGATGGAACCACAGAAAGAATTAATGCTGATATTAAAAACACTGATCGAGGAAAAACTGGATCTTCCCATCTCACTGGAAGAATTATCTTCCGATGGAGAAGTTTATGCGGAGCTGGGAGCAGGCTATACGGAAAAGAAGTACATGAACGGACCGGGGCTCATTGTCTGCCCGGTGATGTTCCTGACGATTGGCGCGGATGAGCCGGCGTGTATTGACCGCCTGGGAAAGATCACCAATTACCTGAAGCGGACGCCAGCCAGGGCGATGCCGAAAGGATCCACCTACTCCTGGAGGAGCTGCACGGTGGCAGCGGAACCGAATAAAATCGGACGCAGAGAGGATGGACAGGTACTGTACTCCTGTATTGTAAACTGCAAGATATGTTTTTAAAATGCCGGTTGGCTGGAAAGGAGAACAAGATGAAATTAAGCGAATTAATGGCAAACAACATCCCGGAAGCAGATTACGAGGGATGGGTGACCAATGATGATTATGTGCTGGCCATTGCTGTAGGAGAGGCGGCCAGCGAAGATGACTACGAAGTGGTGCAGATGGGAATTTCCGGACTGGATTCCCAGATGAACCCGATTACGCAGGACAAGACGTATATCCGTGCAGGACAGTCTACCATGAAAACAGGAACCCAGAGAAGTTTTAAGCTTTCCGGAGACCGTTATGTAGGAGATCCTGCACAGGATTATATGCTGCAGCACGGTATTAAATACGGGACAGGAAATGCGGTGGTAGTGCCTTATGTGTACTTCTGTATCTTAAACGGCAAGGGAGAGAAGGGAAAGGCTACCATTATCGTCAATTCTGATGGATCCGGAAACGCAGGGGAATCCTCCGCACTGGATATCGAATTGAAGAAGTCGGGAGATGTGCCGGAGGAATACACCTATTCGGCAGGAGCTTGAAGGACAGTGAAGGAGGCGGCAGACCATGAAAGTGAAGATATTGGGCGTGAGCCTGGAAGCGAACCTGGGGAACCCGCAGACAGCAAGGCGCTTTGAGGACAGCGTGGAACAGGCACTGTTGAAAATGCGGGAAGCGGAAGCAGAGCCCAGGGGATCGGATGGGATGAAGATGCAGTGCCAGGCGGTTTATGACGCCATGGAGCAGATCTTCGGAACGGAAGGCGCACAGGTGGTTTTGGGGAAGCCGGAGGAATTGGATATTCTCCGGTGCATGGATGCCTTTGATGAATACGTCAACATTTACGACAAGCAGGTGACCCCAATGATTGAAAAGCGGGCAGAGCGTTACAGCCGCGCCCGCTTGAATGGACGCTAATATCATCCTGGACCGCCTCCCGCAGCATGTGATCGTTGACGGGAAAGAATACCGGATTTACGCAGACTTCCGAACCTCCATGCTGTTTGAGACCATGATGCGCAGTTCCCTTGACGATTGGGAGAAACTCCGGCAGATGCTCCAGCTGTATTATCCAGTGATCCCGGAGAACTGCCAGGAGGCAATCCATCAGGCACTGTGGTTTTACAACTGCGGGAAGATGGAGGAGGAACAGGAAGAAAAAAACCAGACCAGCAGGCAGTTCCGGGAAAACCGGGTATCCTACAGTTTTAACCAGGACGCTCCCTATATTTACGCTGCGTTCCGGGCGGAATATGGTATTAACCTGCAGACAATCCCCAGCAAGGATCTGCACTGGTGGGAATTTATCGCTCTGTTTGACGCGCTGGGGGAACGCCATAAGATCAAACAGATCATGTACTGGAGGACCTGCGATACCTCCGGCCTTCCCAGTAAGGAGGTACGGAGAATCAATGAACTGCGGAAACGGTATGAACTGAAGGATGATCTTTCCTGCAAGGCCAAAGTCACGCTGGCCCAGCGGAACCAGAAGATGAAGGAGTATGTAAAGAAACGCTTTGAGGAGGTGAAACGCCGTGGCAGACCATAAGATAGAGATCGAAGTGGGGTTGAATACCGAAGGACTGGGAAAGGATTTTGACGAACTGGAAAAGAAAGCAAAATCCGGGACGAAGTCGGTGGTAAAGGCGGTAGACCAGATGAGCTCTGCCATGGCCAAAACCGGAAGCGGGGCGCAGACGGCAGGGAAGGAATATTCTCAGGCAGCAGACGGCATGGAAAAGGCAGCAAACGGGGCAGCGGCCAGCACGGAAGCCCTTTCTGCTTCCGTGGGAGAGTTGGAAAACAGTAGTCGCGGCGCGGCCGGAGGGCAGGAAGAACTGGCAGGGAAAACCGAAGAAGCCCGCCAGAATGTGGAAAAGTCAAGGGAAAGCTTCCTGAACTGGGGAAATATCGCTCAAACAGCGGTGAAAGGCGTGGTTGTTGTATCCGGCGCCCTGGCCGCCGGCATGGCAGCGGGGGCAGGAGCGGCGGTTTCCTTTGGGATGGAATACCAGAAAGCATCTAACGTAATCCAGACGTCCACAGGAGCCACAAAGGCAGAAATAGAAGGCCTGAACAATGTAATGGCGTCCGTTTATGCCGATAATTTTGGCGAAGACATGAACGATGTCGCGGAGGCAGTGGCGAACGTAAAAAAGAATCTGGGCGGGACAGACCAGGAGATCCAGGAAGCCACAGAGGCCGCTTTCGGGTTCCGGGATACCTTCGGATACGAGATCCCGGAAAGCACCCGGGCAGCCAGCGCCATCATGAAAAACTTTGGCGGAACAGCCAAAGACGCCTATGATTTAATGGCCAAAGGCGCACAGAATGGACTGGATTTTTCCGGGGAACTGATTGATAACATCAATGAGTATTCCGTACAGTTTGCCAAAGCCGGTCTATCGGCGGAGGATATGTTCAATATCATGGCCGCCGGATATGAAGAAGGGGCCTGGAACCTGGATAAAATCGGAGATGCGGTAAAAGAACTGAATATCCGTCTGGTGGATGGGTCGGATACGACAGCGGCCGGACTGGAAGCAATCGGCCTGAACGCAGATGAAGTGGCAAAGAAGATGTCGAATGGTGGGGAAACTGCCAAACAGACCTATGCGGAAGTCATTACCAAACTGGCTGAGATGGATGATAAGCAGGCGCAGAATATCGCCGGCGTCAACCTGTTCGGGACCATGTGGGAAGACTTGGGGCCAGAGGTGATTGCACAGCTGGCAGCCATGGAAGGCGAGTACAGCAATGTAAAAGGAACCATGGATGAAATCAACCAGGTACGTTATGACGATGCGGAAAGCGCCCTGGAGGCCCTGAAAAGGAAGGCAGAGGTATCTCTGCTCCTCCCCATCTCAGAAGACATCCTTCCGGCCATATCCGAAGCCACAGAGGCGGCCATCGGGTATATCGACCAGATGGCGGAAGCCTACGAAACCAATGGCGTGAAGGGACTGGTAGAAGAAAGTGGGAAAGTCTTTTCCCAGATCGCTGTCAGTGCCGCGGAAGCAGCACCGGATATGGTGGAGGCAGCCGGTGAATTTGTGGAACAGATGGTGGAAGGCCTGAAGGACAACGAAGGCCGCCTTACAAAAGCCGGCGGTGACCTGGTAAAGTCTGCGGCAAGAGCAGTGGTGAAACTGCTCCCCAAAGAGCTGAGAGATCCGGTAGAGGACGCTGTTGAGGATATCGTGGACAGCATCACCGGTGGAGGGATCAAGAAGGGATTAACCACCTTCGGGCGGATGTTTGAAAACGGATTTAAAGTAGTGACAACAGTTACAAAAACCGTCCTGCCACCATTTGTGAAAATCGTGGATGAGGCGGGTGAGCATCTGGATCTCCTGGTTCCGGCAGTAACCGGCGTGTATACGGCTTTCAAAGGGTACCAGGCGATAGAACGGTTTGCCAGTACCTCAAAAGTGGCAGGAGGCGCCGTACAGGTACTGACCGGGCAGATCACCCTCTCCACGGCAGCTACAAAGGCATGGAACACGGTATTGAATCTGAATCCGGTGGCTCTGGTAGTGAGCGGCGTAGTAGCCCTGGGGGCGGCGCTGGTGGCATACAAGCTGGCCACAGAGGAAGCAGATCCTTCGCAGGAAGCGTTTAACCGGCGGATGGATGAACTGAACCAGAAGATCGAAAATACCCAGGAGGGACTGGATGCGGCGGCGGAATCCATGAAAACCGCCTTTGCATCTGCAGAAGCGTCCGCAGCGCCACTGGAACGTCTGAAGGGGAAGCTGGACGAAGCTTTTGATTCCGCCGGAAAGGTGAAAGAAGGTGCGGAAGATCTGGCACAGTCTATCCTGAACCAATTAAACCAGGCCATGGGAACGGAATATAGCCTCACAGCGGACGGGTTTATTCAAAACAACGAAGGCGCAAAACAATCTCTGGATGATATCACAGAATCCATTGACACCTATGTGCTGCAGTTAAAAAAGAAAGCGATTGCCGAAGCTGCGGAATCGCAGTATGCGGATCTCATTCAGAAACAGCAGGAGGCGCAGGAAAATCTTACAAAAGCACAAAAAGAATATAATGACGCTCTGGATGCCTACACAAAGGTACAGGAAGATTGGCAAAATGGAATCCATGACATGAAAGCGCTGGAGGAAGCCCAGAAAAATCTGGATAAAACCCGGGAAGCATTAATGGAGACTACGGGCGCGACAGAAGAAGCAAGTGCCGAAATAGAAGGACTGGATGAAGTGATCGACCTTTTGGGCGAAGGCACGGAAGAAAGCATTGGGAAGGCGATAGACGCCTACGCCAAATTGCCTACAGAAGCCGAAAAAGCCCGCGGTAAGGTTACGGTATCCCTGGATCAGATTCAGAAGGCGTTGGATTCGACAGATCCCACCAAAATGGTGGAAGGATTTCAGCTGGCCTTTAACCAAATTGAAGTAAGCGGGGGAAAGATACCGGAATCCCTGCAAACCGCCCTGGTAAGCGCGATTGGGAAGTTTTCGGAATTATCACCGGAAGCACGCGAATCCGCCATTGTCATGATGCAGATGATGATGGATGGAATGTCGGACAAAATACCGGAATTTGACGGCGTTATGTCGATGACATCAGACGAAGTTTTAACTGCGCTGCAGGATTACCTGATAAACAGTGGTGCAATGAAAGAAGTGGGAATGGATACCTCACAGGAATACGCAACCGGAATACGGAATAATACGCAAAAAGCGGTAGATGCGGCCACGGAGGTAACAACAAATACAAAGTCGACAATGAAAAAAGCAGACGCGACCCCCGAAGGGCGGGAACTGGGAGGAGAATTTGCAGCAGGCGTAAAAAGCCAAAGCAGCGTATCGGGATCGGCAGGAAGAACGATTGCCGATGCGGCAAATCAGGCGGCAGCCGCTGTATCTGGCAAATCTGCAGGAGAAGGATATGGAAGCACATACGCTTCTGGAGTGGCAGGAAAAACCGGAGAATCCTATTCGTCTGGAAACTCGATTGCATCAAGTGCGGATTCAGGAGCGAGAACTGTCAGTGGATATGGAGCCGGATCGGAATTCGCGTCAGGTTTTGCCAGAGGAATCAGCGCCAATTCAGGGGCCGCTGGGAGGGCCGCCGCAAGCCTGGCAAGTTCCGCCCTTGCGCAGGCCAGAAAAGCCCTGGACAGCCATTCGCCGTCCAAAAAAGCAGAAAAAATCGGAAACGATTATGGCCAGGGATATATAAATGGAATTGTGAAACTGAAAGACAAGGTGTCTAAGGCGGCATCTCAAATGGCTCAAAGTGCGCTGGATACTTTGAAAAAACGATCATTTACTATGGAATATGATTTTGATGTTTCGGCAGCCATAAAAAAGGCGGATGACGTAGTGGCAAACAGAATATTCTCCTACGCAGAACCTCAAAAAAGAGAAATTGATAAAAGACCACAGGAAGAAACGAAGAAAACTGAAATACACCAGGAAATTAATTTCTATCAGCCGGCACAATCCCCAGTGGAAACGGCCCGGATACTGAGAAGAGAAGGACGGAGGCTTGCCTATCAATGAAACCAATCATATTTACCTTGACCCGTAACGGGGAGACATTGGTACTTCAGGAACCGGAGTATGGTGTGACTGCCTACTCCGGCCTGGAGGCGACAGACTATGAGCTTGAGAAAAATGTCAATGTCAATTACATCGGGGAACGGATGAAAAGGAAAAAGGTACTTTCCCGGCCAATCTCCATTGAGTTTGATTACCTGGGACCGGACAGCCAGAAAGCCGACAAACGGCAGAAGCTGATCCGGTTCTTTTCACCCTTTCGGACGGGAGAGCTGACCGTGAATTATCTGGGTGTGGAACGGAGAATTGAATATGAGGTTGCGGGATTTGAAAGCCCCAGCCAGACGATTTATGACCCACTATCCTGCCTGGTAGAACTGGACTGCCTGGATCCTACCTTTAAGGATCTGCTGCAGACCGGGGAAACGATCTCCACCTGGATCCGTGGCTGGAAATGGAAGTTTAAACTGCCATTCAAGATGAAAGAACGGGGGGAACCCCAGAAAAGCATCCTCAATGAGGGCCATGTGGAGACTCCGGTGGAGATCATTTTCCACGGCCCCGCGGTAAATCCCAAAGTAATCAACCTGACCACCGGTCAGATGATCCGGATCAAACAGAGTCTGACCAGTGACGATACGCTGTACATCAACACCGCTTTCAGGAAAAAGACCGTGGAAATTGAGCGCAATGGTGTGCGGGAGGATGCGTATGATTATATCGACCTGGCATCTGAATTCTTTTCCCTGGAGGTGGGGGAGAATGTGATCCGGTATGAAAGCGAGAACGGTCTGGATCCCCAGTCTGTGGAGATCCGCTACTGTAACCGATATTTAGGAGTGTGACACATGGAATATTATGGATTTTTTAACGGGGACGCGGAATACGGACAGGACGAGTTTAACCGTTACTTCGACAACCTGTATGAGAGCGGGATCGCCATGAATACAGACAACTCCATGCAGTACCCGCTGAGCCTGTCCGCAAACCAGGTATCCGTGGGCGTAGGGTTTGCGATCCTGAAAGGGTTTTACCATTACAACGATTCCGCCCGGGTGCTGTCCTTCGCGGCTGGCAATAACCCGCGGATCAGCCGGGTGGTGATCCAGCTGGATCTGGGCCTGAAGAAAACGGCGCTGCTGGTAAAAAACGGCACGCCGGCGGCCAGCCCGCAGCCCCCGGCCCTGACACGGGATGGCAGCTACTATGAGCTGTCACTGGCGCAGTACCGGGTGGAGACCACCGGCGCGGTGAAGCTTGTAAAGGATGAACGGACAGATGTATCCGTCTGCGGGGCCATCCGGCCGCGGAACCTGAACGATTATGACGCAGCCATGAAGGAATTCCAGCGGAGATTTGAGGAATGGTTCGCGTCCATCCAGGGGGAAGCCGGCCGGAGCATCTTTATCCAGGCGGACGGCCCCGGGGAGGCGGTGGATGGAAGCATATGGATCGACACATAAATGTCCGGTTTTTTGACCGGGAATTAAACTTTATCGGGGAGCTGGACGCTTATGCCGGCCTGGAATTTATCAGCCGGTGGACCCGGTATGGGGAATTTAAGATCTTTGTGTACGGGATTGACCAGAAGCGGATGCAGAAGGGCCATTACATCATGCTGGATAATGACCGCCGGAAAACCGGGATCATCAAGCGGATCCAGAACGGGGATGACCAGGATATCCCGGCGGAGATTGATGGCTTTACGCTGGCCCACCTGCTGACCCAGCGGATCACCTACCCGCCGGCGGGCAGGGCCTACCACGAATTCAACGCCCCGGCGGAGGATATCATCTGCGCCCTGGTGCGGGCCAACGCGGCAGACACCGCGGATCCCCGGCGGAGCATCCCGCTTCTGGAGGTGCAGGCCTCCCGGGGACGGGGGGACCGGATCCATTACCAGACCCGGTATGACAAGCTGGAGGATGCCGTCCAGGAGTTGTGCGAGGCGTCCGGCCTGGGGATTGCCGTGGAGCTGGATCCGGACCGGAAGAAGCTGGTGTTTTCGGTACTGGAAGGCGTGGACCGGTCCTCCCGGCAGACGGACCGCCCGCCGATGATCTTTAACGTGGAGTACGACAACGTGACCAACCGGGAATACGTCTCTGATATCTCAGAGTACAAAAACTGCGCCATCACTGCCGGGCAGGGGGAGGGCGCGGACCGGAAGATCGTTGTGGTGGGGAATGAGGCGGAGGGGGTGGACCGGTATGAACTGTTTGTGGATGCCAGGGACCTGGAAGATGAAAGCCAGCTGCCCGACCGTGGAAAAGTGAGCCTGGCGGAGTACGCCTCTGTGGACAGCTACTCCAGCACCGTGGACGCCAGCCAGTATCAGACTAAATGGGATCTGGGGGATATCGTGGCCACCATCGACCGGGAGTACGGAGTGGACATGGATGAGCGGGTGGTGGAGGTGACGGAAGCCTTTGACGAAAATGGCTATACCGTATCCCCGACCTTCGGGACGGCCCAGAAGACCATCCTGGAAAAAGTGCAGGATGTGGGGAAGAATGAGCCGATCATCGAGGGGATCAAAGGAGATACCGGCGATCCGGGAAGCCAGGGGGAACCTGGCCCCCAGGGGATCAGCCTGCAGTACCGCTGGCAGGGGACACAGCTGGGGATTAAGCGGGAGGATGAAGCATCCTACCAGTACACGGACCTGAAGGGCCCGCGGGGAGAACAGGGGGAGCAGGGGATCCAGGGGCTTCCGGGGAAAACGCCGGCAGTAAGCTTCCGGATCAATGAGGAGGGACATCTGATTATGAGTGAGGAGGTGGATGACACATGATTATGGCAGTGTTTCAGAACCAGGATTCCATTGTAACGGCTACTGGGCTTACCCAGTGGGATTATGGCCAGACGCTGCGGATCCTGGGACTGTGCGGCCTGAAACGGACGGAAGTACATTTCGCTCTGGATGGAGGCGGCCCGGCATTAATCCAGCTGGCAGAGATTGAGGAAAACGGCGCGGTGACCGTGCCGATCCCGGACTGCCTGCTGGAGACCGGGCGGAGCATCGTGGCTTATGTCTATGTGACGGACCAGACGTCCGGGGAGACCATCCGGACCATCAAGATGCCGGTAACCCGCCGGGCAAAGCCACAGGATTATGACAGCCCGGCAGAGAAAAGCCTGCTGCGGCAGGTATTGGATCAGCTGGCCCTGAAGGCGGATGACCTGTCCCTTGTGGACGGACTGCTGCAGCTGACGGCCAACGGCCAGGGCATCGGGACAAAGATCCGGCTGCCGTCCGGGACATCCGGCGGCAGGGAAGTGGAGCTGAGAAACAATGGCACGGCAATCCAGTGGCGGTATACGGACAGCAACGACTGGACAGACCTGGTATCCCTGGAGGATTTACGGGGACCGGCCGGGGAATGTCCGGAGTTTGAAGTCCGTGACGGACACTTGTTTGCAATATATCAAAATGAATGAAAAGGAGAGATGAGTTATGGCAAGAGAAGTGGATCTGGGAAGCATTGTAGGGCCGATGGGACCGCAGGGCGAGCAGGGGCCGATGGGACCCCAGGGAGAACAGGGACCCAAAGGAGATAAGGGGGATCCGGGAGCCACCACGGCGGACGGCGTATCCTACGGGGATACCAATGTAGAGGCGGAGCTGGATGACATCAACCAGAAACTGGCCGACCTGATGTATGAGGCAATCGCGATTACATCCTTTACCAACAACGTGGGTACCGTGGAAATGGGAAGTACCGTGGATACGGTGGTACTGAACTGGAAAACCAACAAGACCCCGGCGGAACTGACCCTGGACGGCCAGGGCATTGATACCGGGCTGACTACGAAAACCATGGAAGGAGCCGGTATTAAGGCGAACAAGACCTTCACCCTGAAAGCAAAGGATGAGCGAGACGCGGAGGCCACAAAGACCACGGCAATCACCTTCCTGAACGGCGTATACTGGGGCGTTGCCGCTGACCAGGCATCCTTTGACAGCGCCTTCATCCTGGGCCTGACCAAAGGGCTGCAGGGAAGCAAAGCAAAGACCTTCACGGTCAACGCGGCTGCCGGCCAGCACATTTATTACGCGATCCCCACCAGGTACGGCACACCGGGATTCAAGGTGGGCGGATTTGACGGCGGTTTTGCCAAAGCAGGTACCATTGATTTTACCAACGCCTCCGGTTATACGGAATCCTATGATATCTGGAAATCCGATAACGCCGGACTGGGAAATACGACAGTAGTGGTAGCGTAAGCGGAAAGGAAGGGATAAGAGATGGCAATTGAATTAATTTCCAAAATCAAACCGAAGAACAACGGTGATTTTAAGCTGGTCGATGTGGAGGACATCGAATACAACGGAAAAGGCCTGGATGAAGCCATCCGGGATGGCGAGTTTAAGGGAGACAAGGGTGACCAGGGAGAGACTGGCCCCACCGGCGCCAAAGGCGATAAGGGTGACCAGGGCGAGACCGGCCCGGCAGGCCCCGCCGGCGCGGATGGAAAATCCGCCTACCAGATCTGGCTGGAGCAGGAGGGAAACGCTGGGAAGAGTGAAGAGGAATTCCTGGCCAGCCTGAAAGGCGCAAAGGGTGATAAAGGCGATACCGGCGCTGCCGGAGCGAAAGGAGATACCGGCGCCACCGGGCCGCAGGGGGCAAAAGGTGACACGGGAGCGACCGGGCCTCAGGGCCCGCAGGGTGAGAAAGGGGATCCCTTTGCCATTGCGAAAACCTTCGCGTCTGTGGAAGCCATGAACGCCGGGTTTGCGACAGACGGCGTGAAAGAAGGCCAGTTTGTCATGATCGATACCGGGAACGTGGAGGATGCGGATAACGCGAAACTGTATGTGAAAGGAAGCACCTCTTACACTTACATCACCGACCTTTCCGGAGCCACTGGACTTACCGGCCCGGCAGGCCCCCAGGGGATCCAGGGCATCAAGGGCGACACCGGAGAGCAGGGCCCGCAGGGGCCGCAGGGACAGAAGGGAGATACCGGGGCGACTGGCCCCCAGGGAGAGCAGGGCCCCCAGGGACTGAAGGGAGATACTGGCGCGCAGGGGCCGAAAGGAGATCCTGGCGCGGACGGCCAGACCCCCAACTTTGAGATCCGGGAAGGCCACCTGTTTGCAATCTACGAGGAGTAGGAGGGATGCCATATGGCAACAAGAGAGACAGATCTGGGGCTCGTAATCGGGCCCCAGGGCCCGGAAGGAAAACAGGGGCCCCAGGGAGAGCGGGGGCCGCAGGGGATCCAGGGCGAAAAGGGTGAGACCGGTCCGACCGGACCCAAAGGGGATACGGGGCCTGCTGGTCCGAAAGGAGATACCGGAGCGACCGGACCCAAAGGAGACACTGGGGCACAGGGGCCTGCGGGAACTACGCCGACCATCGGGAGTAATGGGAACTGGTACCTGGGGAGTACAGACACCGGGAAGCCTTCCCGGGGCGCCACCGGGCCGCAGGGGGCAAAAGGTGACACGGGAGCGACCGGTCCCAAAGGCGATAAGGGCGACACTGGAGCGACTGGCCCGCAAGGGCCGCAGGGACAGAAGGGAGCTACCGGGGCGACTGGCCCCCAGGGACCTGCCGGTACAACTCCAACGATTGGAGGTAACGGGAATTGGTATTTAGGAAGTACCGATACAGGAAAACCATCCAGAGGCGCAACCGGTCCCCAGGGGCCCCAGGGAGCAACCGGAGCCAAAGGAGCGACTGGAGCGACCGGGCCGCAAGGGCCGCAGGGACCCCAGGGGCCCAGGGGCGCGGATGGGACGAAGATTTATACCCAGACATCAGCCCCCAGTGGTGTGGCGGATGGGACTGTCTGGATTGACACTTAATGGAGGTAGGGCATGAGTATAATTAAAAGTATTTTTAAAGTCATGAAAAATGGTGCCTGGAATGAACATTATTTTAAAACAAGCAGTGACCAGGTGGTGCATACCAAAACAGACGGGCAGGCGTCAACGGTTAAGGAGCAGCTGGATGGGCTAAACTCCGCTTTGGGATCGGTAAAATTTGATTTAACAAACAATAGTAGCACCGTTATTGATGATGGCTCCCGAAGAGCATTTGGGATCTACGATAAAACATCAAAAACCGTGCGCATTTATGCTCAATGCAATTTTTCCGCAGATAACACCTTACAGAACACCTTCCGAATTCCGGCGGAATATAAGCCAAAAACAAGTGCTCCATGTCTTTGCATCTCAACAAGAGCTAACAGTAATATTATAGATGTACGACCTGGATGGGCGTCTCAAGATGGCTTTTTATCAGCCGTTGGTGGAACCGCTGTAGCACGATCCGTTTTATATATTGCTGAGTATCAACTTTAACCTTTCTGTTCCCAACCGGCGTCAGTCAATGTCCAGAACTCATTTTCGCCCCAATAGTCAATATAGTGGAAGGCACAGCGATTTTTATTGGTTTTTTTTATTACCATAGCAATACCACGATCGTCAGAGGCATTTGATATCACATAAGCGATAATAGCGCCTTCCGGCCATGCACTGGGATTATTTTGAAGCGAATTTTTTATTCCTTCTATCCTATCGCCATAATCAGTACGCACAGTAACAAAGTGGAATTCACCACCATTTTCTTTCAAATTGCTTTTATTATTTAAAGCGGAGTTTGGCACACCGAAGAATTAAAAATCTGATACACTGTCAGAAAAAAGGAGGATGTGTCATGGATGCAAGATCGGAGGTGACAAACCGCATCCTGTCGGCCATGACCGGGGTGATCCCGGCGGCCGTCATGGATCAGTTGGAGGCGGCAGTGCTGCAGAGTCTGGAGGACTATGAGATCCAGGAGCGCAGTACAGAGATTGTAGTGAGGGATGGGACAGCAGAGGGGCTGTTGCGTAAATATCTGGCCACAAAGAGGATTGAAGGCAAGTCGGAGAATACGATCCAGCATTATGAGAGGATCCTGCAGGGATTCCTGTTAAAGCTGGACCGCCGACTGTATGAGGTAGGAACGTTTGATTTGCGCTTATATCTGTCACTATACAAGGAGGAAAGGGGCGTGAGCAACCGGACGCTGGAGAACATCCGGAAATGCCTCTCCTCTTTCTTCTCATGGCTGGCGGATGAGGGATTTATTCCACGGAATCCATGCCGGGGATTAAAGAATATCAAGTACGATAAGGTTATGAGGAAGCCATTCTCTCCGGAAGAGATGGAAAAGATCAAGAACGCCTGCCGGACACCGCGGGAATTGGCTTTAGTGGGATTTTTGCAAAGCACCGGTTGCCGTGTATCAGAGGTAGTATCTGTTGACACTGCTGACATTAATTTTAAAACCCGCGAACTGGTGGTTTATGGAAAAGGTGGCAAAGAGCGGACAGTATACCTGACCGATGTGGCGGCTATGTACCTGTGGGAGTATCTGTCCAGCCGGGATGATTCCAGCCCAGCGCTGTTCCAGGGCAGGGGAAGCCAGCGAATCAAGAAAAATGCGATTGAGGCTATCGTCCGGCAGATTGGCCAGCGGGCAGGGGTAGATACCGTCCACCCACACCGATTCCGCAGGACGTTGGCCACAAGTATGATTGACCGGGGAGCATCACTGCTGGATGTGCAGCGGATCCTGGGGCATGAGGACATCCGGACAACGCAGGTATATGTGTATACGTCCCAAGGTAACGTAAAGGCGGCCTTTGAGCGTTACGCAGCATAGTATTTGAGATTTTAAAACGCCCGCCGGCGCGGGCTTATTTGTCGTGCCCGGAAATAGGTGCAGAGTGAGAGCGGGGCAGGAGTGCGTAACTCCGCTTTGTCGAAGATTTCCGCATACGAAACCAGTAATAATGGACAGTGGACTGTTGTGAGATCTTCAAACGGATGGGTTGAATTGCTTATTAAAGCAATCATCCCTCGCGCATCAACGGAACAATACGTTCAGGAATTCATGTTTCCGGATGGTATACAGATTAGGAACCCGATGATCCAGATCACTGCAGGAAAAAACGGATGGAACGTTGCAAACTATTACAATAATTACGGAGAAGAAGGTGTATCAACTGTTATAAATAAAACAAATATTGTTTTTGAAGCAAAAACCACACAATCTTTGATGTATTTCTTTAACATCCGTGTTTCAGGCTTCGCAGTTTAGATATCCATCTTACATTGAAATAAATCAAATAGTTGCATTCAAAAACATACAATGCTCCCCAATGTATGTTCCATCTGCAGTTGTATCTATTCTTGATACAATCTGTACCATACCGTCAGGTTGTATCTGTATATAATACGGTTCGATGCTATACTGAATAATTGCCAGCGCTGGTCTGTTGGGTCTTGGTATCCATCCCAGATCTTTCGGCTGCCATGCTGTAAAAGAACCTTTTAGATTTCCAAAAATAAAGACTTCTGTACTGTAAAATCCAATTCGATACTGCACCGTGAGCCCAGTGTCTTTGTTTGGATCTTTAATTTCTGTAAGATTTCCGGGAATAGAAGCGGAGTTTGGCACAACAACTTAATAAAAACGTATCCTAAAGGGCATCTTCCACAGATGCTTTTTATTATGCGCTTTTATTTTTTAGAAAGGGGTGACCGCATGAAGGAGATCCGATCAAGACCTCAGTAATTCGTAACACGCAGAAATTATCATAAAAAAGGAGATTGACCATGGGAAAAATCAAATTAAACAATGACCAGGAAGTAACTATTATTACAGACGGTGTCCTGCCGGCAGGGGATCACCTTACCCTGATGCTGGCCGCGGACAATATGACGCTTGAGCAGGCGGATCAGCTCTTTTCCAATCCGGAAAATACAGAAAAAATTTGGGTAGTGGATTATCTGGGCGAATTGTTCCAGTCCTATACCGGTTTTACTCAGCTGCAGGAGGTGGCAAAAGAGTATGACGCCATCGTGGATTATACAGAGGACGAGGACCAGCAGAAGATACCGGTGACCGGCACTGCAATTCGCGTAAAACTGTACCGTCCCAACGATGTGGAAAAGAGAATGGATGGCATGGAGGAACGGATGGATACCATGCAGACCAACATGGACATGGCGGTGGCAGAGATGACGATGCTGATCGCAACATCCATGGCAGCAGAGGGAGGTGAGGAGAATGTTTAATGAAAACAGCGCTCTGGTGCGGAGCTGGGCACGCCTTGTAAAAGCCGGTACTTATCAGCGGGAGCAGGTACCAGCCCTAAGCAACCTGCAGGAAATGGTCTATGCAGTCTTAGACCAGGAAACATAACAGGGAAGGAAAGTGAGGGAAATGAAGAAAATGTACGCGGATAAGATCATCGACACCTACAATGTTGTCGTTGGAACCATCGTGGCAGTGCTCTCATATATTTTTGGGGAGCACTGGTGGCTGTTCCTGGCTTTCGCACTTTTAAACGTTGCTGACTGGCTTACGGGCTGGATGAAAAGCCGGCTGCTGAAAAAGGAAAACTCCGTGGCTGGATGGAAAGGCGTCCTGAAGAAACTGGGGTACTGGATTATGATTATGGTAGCCTTTGGGGCCAGTGCGGTATTTATTGAGATTGGCAAGGTAATCGGTATTGATTTGGGGATCACCACCCTGCTGGGATGGTTTGTGATGGCCAGCTTGTTAATTAATGAGATCCGTTCCATCTGCGAAAATTTTGTAGAGGCCGGATTTAACGTCCCGCAGATTCTGGTCAAGGGACTGGAAGTGGCAGATAAAATCGTAAATAAAGATTCAGCGGAGGGCGAGTGATCGCCCTCTTTGTGCGACACCGCACAGAAAGGAGCAGGCTATGAATATTATCAATGTAATCAGCGATAAAAACGTCCCGCAGTGGGGAAATGGGAAGAAATTTATCGCCATCCACTATCTGGGCGTGGTCGGCCAGAATAACAAGGTGGAGGCCGGCGGCTACGGAGCCCATTATTACATCTATTGGGATGGTACCATCTACCAGGCGGCCAAACACGATGCCGTCCTGTGGCAGGTAGGGACGGCCGGATACTATACTCAGAAGCATCCGGAAGCCCGCAACAGCAACACCATCGGCATCGAATTGTGCCCGAAATGTGATGGTAATGCCAGCAATCCTTCGGATCCGCGGTGGTATTTTACAAAAGAAACGCAGGAAGCGTGCGTGTGGCTCGTACAGAAACTCATGAAAGATCTGGGCATCCCGGCCAGTCATGTGCTGCGGCATTATGATATTGTCAATAAGCACTGCCCGGCGCCGTATGTCAACAACAATAAATATAAGACCAGCTGGACCTGGGAGGAGTTCAAGGCAAGGCTCTCCGATGGATCCAGCGGCTCCGGAGGCGGTTCCGCCGGCGGAACCGGTCAGATGTACCGGATTCGGAAAAGCTGGGCGGACGCTGCAAGTCAGATCGGAGCCTACGAAAATCTGGACAATGCCAAAGCAGCCTGCAAAGCCGGATATACGGTATATGACAAGGATGGTAAGGCAGTGTACAGCGTAGGCGCATCCTCTGGTCAGATGTACCGGATCCGGAAGTCCTGGAGTGACGCAGGCAGCCAGATCGGAGCGTATGAGAGCCTGGAAAACGCCAAAGCAGCCTGTGAAGCGGGATATACCGTCTATGATAAGGACGGCAAGGCGGTATACAGCAAAGCTGAGACCTGGAAAGCCACCGGCACGGCAGTCTGTGGCGGCAACGGGGTATACGTCCGCTCCGGCCCCGGGAAATCCCATGATCCTCTGGGACAGCTCAATAAGGGGCAGCGCTTTGAAATAGACGGTAATGATTCCGGTGAGTGGGTGCACGTCAAGGTTGCCGGTATCGGCATCGGCTATATGCACAAGGATTATGTGGTGTATGACCAGCCCACAGCATCCGCCGGCGGCTGGAAAGCTATCGGCACCGCCACTTGTACCGGATCCAATGTCAACGTCCGAAAGGGCCCGGGGAAAAGCTATGACAGTTACGGCAAGCTGGGGAAGGGCAACCGGTTTGAGGTGGACGGAAAAACATCCGGATCTTGGACTCACATCAAAGTCCGGCTCAACGGGAAAGACAGGATCGCCTGGATTTCCAGTCAGTATGTTAAACGAGACTGAAAAAAATCCCCCCGGTATTTTCCGGGGGAAGTAAACATATTGCATCATCGATATAAAAACTTTCCTTATTATTTGTATGTTATTACTGTTTGGATGACCCAGTAGTAACAACATACAACGGTGAGAATCCCTTATTTATGGGGATTCTCGCCGTTTTTTCTTTCCGGGGGAAACCGGCTGGAAGAAATCAACATAGTAATAAAACACTTCCGCAAGCTGCTCTTCTCTATGCCAGACGATTTTTTCCACCACGCTCCGAAGGGCTTCGCTTTTTTGCTGATCAGAGAAGGAATTGGAGGAAAGGATTTCATAAACATTGTGGAGACGTTCCTGCATCACCGGGGCAAGCGCATCGGGATCGGGAGTTTTCTGCAGATTTTCCAACCGTTCCCTCAGATCGTCCCGCTCTTTCGCCAGTATCTCCTTATTCTCTTTGTATTCTTTCAAAGTATCAATTCCATTCCGGTAAGCCTCTTTTATGCGTTGCTCTTTGACATCGAGTTTGTCCAACTGGGACTGCAGCAGCGCCAGCTCACTGTCAGTTTCCGCCTGGATAGATGGACGGATCTGGAAATCCAGAAAGGTTTCCTGACTGGCAGCCTGGATGGCCTTCAGCACTTCCGGTTCCAGAACCTTAGAATTTACCAAAGTAGATTTCTGGCATTTTCCTTTCGAATACCCATAACAGACAAAATAAGTATAGTTATTGACCTTTTTGACAATCATTGTGCGGCCGCAGTATGGACATTTTACCAGACCGGAAAGCCAGTGCTTGTATGTAGCCGAAGGTCGGGCGCCCCGCGGGTGATATTCGGATTCCCACCGTTTTTGCGCCGCCTGGAAGATTTCCTCTGAGATGATCGGCTGATGGGATCCCTTCCGGACAATCCATTCTTCCTGATCTTTTACCTCTTTAGTTTCATTACAGGTTCTGTTCCACCTTACATATCCGCAATATACGGGATTTTGTATTATGTATTCCAGACCCCGTGGCTCAAAGGATTTTCCATGAGAAGTTTTTAGACCGCGGGCATTTAAAAAACGTGCCAACTGAAAAAGGCTCATGCCGTCATTGACATATTTGTCAAAGATCAGTCGGACAATCCTGGCCTCGTCCTCCACGACAACCGGCGGCTGCTTTGACTGCTCAATACGGTAGCCCAGTGGAGGTCGTGCCAGATATCCGCCCCGCTGAGCTTTTTCCATCATTCCGCGAGTAACCTCACCGGAGAGACGGATGGAGTAATATTCATCCATCCATTCGATGATCCGCTCGATCAGGCTGCCGAAAGGACCATCTATCAATGGTTCAGAGACAGAAATCACTTCCACGCCGCACTGTTTCCGCAGAAGCCCTTTATACAGGATAGATTCCTCTTGATTCCGGGCAAAGCGGCTGAATTTCCAGACGTAAATGGCGGAAAAAGGGGATGGCTTTTGTTTGGCTGTGGCGATCATCCTTTGAAATTCCGGCCGCCGGTCCGCGCGCTTCCCGGATATTCCTTTCTCCAGGTAGATGTATTCCGGAGGGATCAGGATGTTATCCGCTTTGGCCCGTTCAAGGATCAGCTTTTTCTGAGCATCAGGAGAGAGTTCTTCCTGCATATGGGTACTGACACGGATGTAGGCAGCGCCATAGAGTTCTTTGCTCATCGTATCACCTCATTTCATAATATGCAATTTGGGTACAAAAATAACAGCCAGCGTGAACGGATGTTCCGCTTGCGGGCTGCCTTCGGAGATGATACAATATGTTTGTTCCTAAACATAGGTATCTCCCCGGAGGTATCACAGCCGGTCTCTGTTGGCGCAGGGGCCGGTTTTCAGTTTGACAAATTTCAAAGCTTGACATATAATATACTTAACAAGACAGCCGGAAGATAGAGGACACCTATCCGCCCCGGCGAAAATAATTAGCTGAGTAAGCCGCCTATCTTTTCCAGGGACAGGGCGGCTTACTTATTTTTCAAATTCAGAATTGCAACTACAAGTAATGCGAATGTGAGTAAAATCTGCATTTCCTCATATGTACTCATAAGCATCATCCTCCTGTCAAGACTCAGGACGGATGGTATGCACGCCCTCCCGGCTGCCTGGGTAAGCATATTATATTGTCAAGGTTCATCAATTCTTGCTACGGCCAAAGATGGCTCAAAATAAACGATATACTGATCTACGCTGGCACATATGCCGTATTTCTGGCGGTACCGTTCCAACGCTTCTTTTAAGAATTCTTCTGTCACATCCAAAAACTCTGCCATTTCCGATTGAGACTGGCAGCCGGCCTCAAAGCATCTGATGATTCCCAGTAACCCGATCTGCCTGTCATAAGCCCACATCCGGGCCCGGAGTTCTTGTTTTCGGTTACAGATATCCGTTTGGTCTAAAATATCGCCATAGGTGGTGTGATAATGTCCTAATTCTTCGGCGAGGATGCAGGATTTCTCAGCGGGCATCATTGATTTTTCAATAGCAATATTATCACCTATACACAAACCTTTTAAATCTCTGATATCTGAAAGATCCATTTCTATGATATTTATGGATGGATATTTTCCTTGCAGTTCATCGTAAGTCAAATTATCACTTCCTCGGGCGAGCTGCCAAAAGCAGCTTTTTATATTCTTCGATTTTTTTTAATTCTTCCTCTGTAAAATTTTCGCCTTCTTTATGAGCGGCAACGGTCTGCGCAGGAACACTTGGTGAATCATCAAAATCATTCAAAGACAATCCCAAAACTCTAGCAATAGCTTTTAAGGTTTCCAATTTGGGATCTTTTGTGGCACCACTCAGGATTTTATTTAAGGTTCCTACGGGGACGCCTGATCGAAAGGAAAGTTCTTCTGTAGTTAAATTTAATTTTTTCTTATATTCAGATATTTTTTCAAGTCCCATGTGTGCACCTCCTGATTATGGAAATATTTTACCGCTATTTATAAGCATAGTCAATAATATTTTTCCATTAACGGTAAAAAACTATTGACATAAACCGTTAACGGATGTAATATAAAATAAATTAACCGTTAACGGTAGAAAGGAGATAGCAATGTACAGTTTTTTAAGAGGAGAAATGATAAAGGCAAATATCACAATTACCTCTCTTGCTCAAAAAATTGGTGTGACAGAAAAAACCATGCGTAACAAGATCAATGGGGACACAGATTTTACATGGACAGAAGCTTTGCGGGTTAGAGATATTGTGAATCCTTCTCTTGAAATGGAAAAATTATTTCAGGCAGATGAACCTATTGAGAAAAAGGAGGTGGTTTGAAATGAAATGTCCGAAATGCGGAACTGAGATCGAAGAATATGAAGATGATAGATTTTGCCGAAGATGTGGGTATCCGATAGAAAAAGATGTGACAATGAAATCTTTTGAATTAGAAACCCTGCATTTCGAGGCGGGAATTCCGGGAGGACTTTGGGTAAACGGGCGGAGGATAGACAGGCTGCGTGGATTTGAGATGAAATGCAACGATCGTGAATGCAGCCTGATTATTTCCGCTGATGAAGAATACAAAATAAACTTTAATTAAGAGGGATATCAATGAAATTTATAAAACCAATAAGGAAGGAGAGTGAGAAATGATAAGGCCGCGAGGAACGGATTCAGCAAAGGTTATTCAGGTTATTAAGACAGAATCAGCAAGAGGAAAGGGGACGCCAGAGGATTTAAGCCGGATTGTTACGCAGTATTGGGATTTTGATGGAAATCTTCTGGCAGAAAACGACCCCTGCATTACAGAGTCCGTGATACAGGGGGATGATTAATTAAATACAGAGCTTCGATGTTCTTTAGAAAAATATCCATGTAACATTTGAGAAGCCCAAAATCATATTGAGGATATTTACGATCATAATGGGTGTGGTCATTACCAAGAATACGGACAACATCAGCTGTTTTAAAAAGCCCATCTTGATTGAGGTATATTTCAATGGCATCGTAAAGTTTTTTTGATCTGACTTCTTCTGGATCCTTTTTAAGCTCATTAATAGCATAATCCTTCACTAGAATTTCAAGAGCTGAACGGTATCCAATAGCTGCTAATTCCAAATTATTGTGAAATTCAGATTGTAAAGCCTGATTATATATATCAATAAATCGGGGAGATATTGCTTTCAAGGTGTCATTTGAATACGGAACAAACTCTACAGCAGGATAAATAATAGGGTCATAATCCGTTTTCCCGGAATCATATTCACACGCAAAGAAAAAGTTTTTTCTACAGGCGGTACATTTGCATGTAGCAATAAATAACTGGTGTCCATTGAAAGAGTGTTCGTTTTTTTTTTTTTTTTGGACATCAATACTGATATGGCAATACGGACATATAGAAGGCTTTTTGAAATTGTGCGAATAACTTCCAAAGATACTTGCACCTTTTATTAAGTATTTTGACATAGGCATCGTTCCTTTCTTATGAGATAAGAAGATAATATCAAATATTCAGGAAAAGGTGAATAGTGAATCGGATTTTTTTGCACAGAGAAAAGGAAGGAGAGTGAGAAAGAAAAATAATGGCCCAGTCAAATAACTGTAATCATTTTACAGGGAAAAAGAGACCGTTTCGGACTATAAAACGGAAAAAGAAAGTAAAAAGCAGGCGGATTCATATCAATAAATATTCTGCCGGCGGAAAGAAAGGAAAATGAAAACATGAAAATACCAACAGACTATCCAGAAGATTCACGGGGATCTCAACTGGATAAGAGATCCCTGGTGATCACATCTCCGTTTGATATTCCTGGTCCGCGGCGAGTGGAAGGAATGGATAGTTTCCTGGATCTGATTTTTGAGATGAGGGAGACACACAATGTTGATGAGGAAGAAATTCTGGCAGGGCGGAGCGAAACACCACCCAACATCCCGGAATGCCTGGTGTATCTTTCGATAGCGCCGAATGGTTCCTGTACAGAGTATATCCGGAAGGATCTTAAACCATCAGGACGTTGGGTGTGCAAAAGCTATATGCACCATATTAAGGATGATAATTTAAAAGGCACTTACGATTACAGAAATAACATCGTTTATGTCTGAAGGGGCGATATTTTTCCAGAATTCCATAGAATCAGTGAAACTCAGATGCTCTGGGATTTCGCATAACAAAGGAATCGCACACCATATGGCAGGACATTGCTTGACAGATGAGAGAAGCGCTTGAGCAATCATCCAGTAGCTGCCATAGTCGTTAAAATTTGAAGTTCCGGATCCGGTTTCAAGAATGGATAATGTCTCTGGAGTGGGTACATTAGGCGTTTTGATGCAAAGCGGTTTCAAGGAATCAGAAAATCTTTGGAAATAAGAATCATACCGCATAGTATCAATAACTGGGATTTGACGGGGAAATATGTAAGAAGCCATTACAGCAAAAGTTTCTTCCAGCCAACGAAGATTATTGGGAACGCTTTCTGGAATAGCAGCATGACACAATTCATGCGAAAGCTGAAAAGCAATTTGACAATCGCAGTCCGGATCACAGTTTAAAATAATATGTTTTTTACTTTTGAAAGTAATGGGAGCGCGGGAAAACGAACGGTCGTTTGTGAAACGATAACCATCCAATTTTACTAAAAAATATTTTTCGTAAAGAGGTAATAATTGCGTTCCAACGGTAAGCAGTAAATTGTTATCCATAAGTAATTCCTCCTGAAAAATTGTTAAGTACAGTATAGGAGGAATACCAGAAAAAGACAAGCCAGCAATCGACAAAATAGGAAAGACGGACAATCTGTAATACATAACCTGTAGAAAGGGAGGCGATAAAGTGGCTTTTAGAAATGTGACGGTAATCAATGGGGTAAAAAAAGAATTGAGTGAACTGGATGAAAAGGACCGCAGACGCCTCATGGAAGAACTAACACGGAGAGCGGCGGCAAAAGTAGGGTACGAAGAAGTACAGAAAGAAAAGGAAAGATCCGCCTGAATAGGCGGAGACGGGAGGACAGGCTTATGAATGAAAAGAAAATTGAAAAGCTTTATGAGCTGCTGGAGCGCGCAGAAAAAGAACATGACGCGGGGGCCGCTGCCGCCTTACGGTGGGCGGTCTTCCAGCTGGAGAGGTAGGAGGTTGACATGGTACGGAAGGCGGTGAACATCGTGGCATTTCTGGGGATTTTGATGGCCGGATCCGGCCTGGACACTCCCGGGGACGGATGGATTGGCTGCCTGGTGGCGGTTGCCCTGTTTGCGGCGTTACTGCTGGTGGCCAACATCGATTGGTTCCGGGGAATGGAAGGGGGTGAGTACGATGACGAAGGAACAGAAGATGATGATTGAGGAGTTGAAGCCGCTGCTTCTGGCGGTTGCCCGGAAGAGTGCGGAGCTGGGACAGTACATATCAATCGCTGCTTTCAGTGAGACAAAAGCATCGCTGAGTGCAGGAAACTACAGCCTTGTGCTTGCCACGGATTTTCTGGCAGCGGACTATCATGAACCGGGGAACCCGAAGAGCTGGGAAACCTTATCCAGAGAACCCAACCCATTATGTGCACAAGGAGACAAGGATTGATGAAAAAGCAGAGAAGGACCATAAAAAATCCGGATGGGAAAACGTACCGTTTGCCCTGTATCCATCAGGAGGACAACCTCCGGATCGAAATGAGCATGGGCTATCCTACCATTTTCGGAACCCTCGTGGATCTGATCGGGCGGCTGGAGGACATTCGCCCGTTGGAAGAGTGGATAGAACTGACAAAAAAATAGGCACATACCACAAAAGTATGTGCCAGACGAACCGCTGTCCGCCTTAAAAATTAACCATAATCATCATACCATGCGGGCGGCGGGAAATCAAGCAAAACGGCGGATTTCCCGCCGTTTTATCACTCGATTAGAATATTAGACTTAGGTATCAGAGATGAAAAAGAAACGGATCAAGAGGAAGTCCTACTATACGCCTTGGGATATCGAGGTGGAAGAATATGTGACCGGAAATTATGGGGCTCCGGGAAAGAAGAGGGCAAAGAGGCAGAAACCCACACCGGAGCAGATCCGCCGGCAGAACCGGACGAACAAGGTGAATTCCATCCGCCGGTATCTGAAACTGAATTTCCTGCCGGGGGATTACTGGATCACCCTTACCTGCCGCCCGGATCAGCGGCCGGAAACCCTGAAAGAGGCGGTGAAGCAGAGGGCGAAGTTTCTGGACAAGCTCCGGAAAGCTTACCGGGCCGCCGGACAGGAACTGAAATGGATAGGCGTCACGGAACGGGGAAGCCGGGGAGGCATTCACCACCACCTGGTCATCAACCGGATTCCGGAGGGGGACCGGATGATTGCGGACTGCTGGAAGGCGGGGAAAGTATGGATGGAACTGCTCTATGAAGAGGGCGGGTGCCTGGACCTAGCGGAGTACCTGCAGAAGCAGGAAGAAGAGGCGGAGGAATCGGCCTACTCACATTCCCGGAACCTCGCAAAACCGGAGCCGGTAGTAGATTACCTGGTACGGATGCGGGAGCCGCGGCCCCGGAAAGGATATTACCTGGACAAGGACTCCATCCATACCGGCATCAACCCGGTGACCGGCTGCCTGTACCAGCATTACACGATGGTAAAAATCAAAAAAAGGGAATAACGGGAAATGGATAGAAAAGAAGATGCGTTTAAGAAAACGCTTAATGGAAAAGAGGATTTTGAACCGGAAGTGCCGGAAGAGAAAACACTTGAAAAAAGTCAGAAAACCGTACATATGTATCTGGAGAACGGAGCGAAGTCCGTACACCCGTGCCAGGGCTGGTATGGTTATGTGTTGGAGTACCAGGGAATCCGGCTGCATACCCGGGAACATTTCGGGAAGGCAGAGGGCAGCCGGCAGAAGCGGGACCTTGAAATGCTGCTGGATGCGCTGGGGCACTGTACGCCCTGCCGGATTATCGTACATACAGAGGAGGCATACCTGGCCGGCGGCTACGGCAGAATGGAGCATTACGAAGAAAGCGGATGGGTTACCAGCACGGGTGAGCCGGTAAAATACAAGGAACTGTGGCAGCGGGTTTACCGGGAAACCCGGGAGCGCCCCCTGGAATTTGCCCTGGGAGATCATTCCTACACCGGCTGGCTCAGAAACGAGATGAAAAAACGGAAAGAAGGAGGCGAACAGGATGTTCGATAAATTCGGAGAAATGGACTGCGAAGGAATCAACCAGGCGGCAGAGGGACTGTTTAATGAGGGAGACATGGACAGCCTGCGCCTGCTGGCCAAAGAAAACGGCATCCCGGAGGAATACACCGATCTGTACATCCGCGGGGAAGTGCCGCAGCTGTGCGATCCGCTGACCGCGGCCCTGGGAAAACTGGAGGTGGAGTGCCGGGAATTGAAACCCCAGGAGATCATGGCAGACTGGGTCGAATACATCAAGGGGCGCTGCATGGAATCAGAATCTCTTGCCCTGGCCGTCCGCCGACAGGGGAAAACCCTGAAAGGCTGCGTCGGGGAACTGCTGAAATGGTCGTTTGGGCATCAGCAGAAGATCGATCCGGAGATCGTAAAGGCTGCCGGCATCAGCAATGCAAAGGTTACCCTGGGGATCCCCGGCGCCGGGACGGCAAAAAAGATCATTCGGGAGTATTACCTGGGAGGCAAGAAGAAATGAAAAGGAAGGATTTATTGGAGCTGGATACCCTGGGCGTGACAGATGAAATCTGGGAACTGGCCTACGCAGATCGGGGAGAAATCAGGAAAACGGAACAGCGCTGGTATGGGGATCATTATACCCAATACAAGATCCACAGCTACCTCCGGGCCGGCGTCCTGAATGGAATTTTAAAAATAGAGATTTACCGTGGGGAAGACCTCCGGAACAGCAACGAGGAGCCGGCGTATATCCTTTTCCTGTCGGCAAAAGAGCATAAGTATGCCACCTATCTCCCGCAGGAAGGGAAATGGAGCAGCGCAAAGCTGCAGAACATCAGCATGGGTGCGTATGATTTCACAAAGCGCTACGAAAATACCTTCTGGATATCAGAAAAAGACCGGGATCTTGTCATGCGTTACCTGGATTCCCAGAACCGCACCATTGCAGGGGCTATCAATGACTGGCAGACCACAGCCATGCACCGCAAGGAGATCCAGGAGATTGACC
>CALWEC010000233.1 GCA_944376945.1 uncultured Lachnospiraceae bacterium
TGGAACCAAAGGGGCGTTGGTTCTGTATGGGGAGCAGGAGGCTCTGCGCTTAGAGCGGCGGGACGGAACCGTGGAAGTGTTTGACTTCCCCATGGAAGAACAAAAAAAGCTGGAGATCACGCCGATACATAAGTTGTTCTGCGACTGTATCGAACAAGACACAGAACCGGCTATTTCCGGGGAGGACGGGCTGGCTGCCATGAGGCTGGTGGACGCGCTTCGGAAATCCCAGGAGCAGGGGACCTGGATCAACGTATAAAACAACCGTAAGAAAGAGGAACAAAAGAATGATTGGACTGGGAGTGGCGGTGGCGGAATCGGTACCGGCGGGAACGCCTGTCTTGTTTCAAGGGGAATTTTCTAAAATTATACCAAAGGTTGCGGAAATTGGCTATGATGCGGTGGAAGTACATGTACAATATCCAGACCTGGTAAATGTGGAAGAATGGAAAAGGGTTTGCGAAAAATACCAGGTTTGGGTAGCCTCCCTGGCCAGCGGCAGCGCCTACTTGGCAGAGGGGATCAGCCTGAGCCATCGGGATCCGGAAAAGCGCCGGCTGGCGGTGGAGCGCATGAAGGGGCACATCCGGCTGGCGCAGAAACTAGGCGCTCTGGCTACCATTGGCGTTCTGAAGGGCTTTGCTTCGGAGTGCGGAAGCTGGGAGGAATTTGAGGCCAATTACCGGGAAAGCCTGGAAGAGTGCGTGGCCTATGCCCAAGAGAGAGGGGTTATCATTGCGATGGAATGCGTAAACCACAAGGAAGGGGACGCGTTCAATACCATTGCCCAGTGCGCGGATTTTGTCCGAAGCTTTCACTCAGACGCCCTGCGGATTTATATCGATACCTATCACATGGATTTGGAGGAAACCGATATTTCTTCCGCAATCCGCGGCGCGGCAGACGTGATTGCCTATGCCCAGATTTCAGACCGAAACCGCCGGTATCCGGATGGCCGTCACTGCAATATGCGCCTAACCACGGATACTTTGAAAGAAATCGATTATCAAGGCTATCTTTCCCTGGAATGCCGGCCGGAACCAAGCGGGGAGGAAGCTGCAAGAAAAGGACTTGCTTTTATGAGATCCTTGCTATAAGATGAGTGTATGCCAGTAATTCCATACCGTAAAGTGCACGCAGCATTCCGGTGGAAAAGGGGAACTATTATGCGGAAAACAAGTGAAAAATACCGTGCCTATGTGCAGATCTTAGAGGAGGAGCTGGTGCCTGCCATGGGCTGCACCGAACCCATTGCCATTGCCTACGGGGCGGCCAAAGCCCGGGAGACGCTGGAAGCCTTGCCGGAAACGGTGTGGATTAAGGCCAGCGGCAATATCGTTAAAAATGTAAAGAGCGTGATTGTCCCCAACACCGGCGGCCTGCGGGGAATCGAGGCGGCGGCGGCAGCTGGGATTGTGGCGGGAGACGCGGCCCGGGCCCTGGAGGTAATCTCCCAGGTGGATGAGACGGATCAGAAAGAGATCCGCCAATACCTGGAAAGCCATACCATCCATGTGGAAGGGCTGGAGGGAAATCTGGTTTTTGACCTGTGGGTCATCCTGTCCGCAGGCAGCGACCAGGTAAAGCTGCGGATTGTGAATTATCATACCAACATTGTATATCTGGAAAAGAACGGCCAGGTACTGCTGGACCTGCCGGTGGAGGGAGATTCGGAAAACGGCCTGACAGACCGGTCTTTGCTGAATGTATGGGACATTTTTGATTTTGCGGAGACGGTGGACCTGGCGGACGTCCAGCAGGTGATTGGCCGGCAGATTTCCTATAACATGGCGATTTCCCAGGAGGGGCTTACAGGAAATTACGGAGCCAATATTGGCAAAGTGCTGCGGAATACCTATGGCTCCGAGGATGTGGTAATCCGGGCGAAAGCGGCGGCTGCCGCCGGCTCGGACGCCCGGATGGGAGGCTGCGAAATGCCGGTGGTCATCAATTCCGGCAGCGGCAACCAGGGGATTACCGCCTCTGTGCCGGTGGTGGTTTATGCGGAGGAGCTGGGGGTCAGCCAGGAAAAAATGTACCGGGCCTTGGTGCTTTCCAACCTGATTGCCATCCACGAAAAAACCGGGATCGGACGGCTGTCCGCCTACTGCGGTGCGGTCTGCGCCGGCGCGGCGGCGGGAGCCGGCATTGCCTACCTAAACGGCGGCGGATACCAGGATATTATCCATACGGTGGTCAACGCCCTGGCCATTGTCTCCGGCATGATCTGCGATGGGGCCAAAGCTTCCTGCGCGGCCAAGATTGCCGAGGCGGTGGACGCTGGCATCCTAGGCTACCATATGTACCAGGAAGGGCAGCAGTTCTACGGCGGGGACGGGATCCTGTCCAAGGGTGTGGAGGCCACCCTGGAAAACGTAGGACGCTTGGGCCGGGTAGGCATGAGCGGAACGGACAAAGAGATTTTGAAGATTATGCTGCAGGATGCAGAAAACTAGGAGCGGGAAAAATGCCTTGACAAATTGGGAAACCTTGCTATAATGGCCTCATAACTGCAAAAGCTACGGCGAAGATCGGAACCAGTAGCAGAAACAGGCCCCACAGAGAGCAGCCGGAAGGTGAGAGGCGCGGGAAGCCATTTTTGTGAATACATCCGGGAGCCGCTCACCGAACGGAAACCAGTAGGCTGAGCCGCGGGGCGCGCGTTACAGCGCCAGAGTATCCGGGATTTCCCCTCGTACTCGGTAAGGCCAGCTGCGCGAGCAGCAGGTAAAGTAAGGTGGTACCACGAGCGCTTCAACCCTCGTCCTTTCACAAGGACGAGGGTATTTTTATGAGAAACCAGAAATAAAAAAGGAGAACAGAACGATGCAGATTTACGAGGAACTGCAGGCCCGGGGCCTGATCGCCCAGGTGACGGACGAGGCGGAGATCCGCGAGCTGGTCAACAACGGAAAAGCGACCTTTTACATTGGCTTCGATCCCACGGCGGACAGCCTGCACGTAGGCCACTTTATGGCCCTGTGCCTGATGAAGCGGCTGCAGGAGGCGGGCAACCGGCCCATCGCCCTGGTAGGCGGCGGCACCGGCATGATCGGCGACCCTTCCGGCCGGTCGGACATGCGGCAGATGATGACGGTGGAGACCATCCAGCACAACTGCGATTGCTTTAAAAAGCAGATGAGCCGTTTTATCGACTTTTCCGAGGGCAAGGCCCTGATGGTCAACAACGCGGACTGGCTGCTGGATCTGAACTATGTGCAGCTGCTGCGGGAGGTGGGGGCCTGCTTCAGCGTCAACCGGATGCTGACCGCCGAGTGCTACAAGCAGCGGATGGAAAAGGGCTTAAGCTTCCTGGAATTTAACTACATGATCATGCAGAGCTACGATTTCTATACCCTGTACCAGAAATACGGCTGCAACATGCAGTTTGGCGGCGACGACCAGTGGAGCAACATGCTGGGCGGTACGGAGCTGATCCGCCGCAAGCTGGGGAAGGACGCCTACGCCATGACCATCACCCTGCTCTTAAATTCCGAGGGCAAGAAGATGGGCAAAACCCAGTCCGGCGCCGTGTGGCTGGATCCGGACAAAACCTCCCCGTACGATTTCTATCAGTACTGGCGGAACGTAGGGGACGCGGATGTGCTGAAGTGCCTGCGGATGCTTACTTTCCTGCCGCTTGAGCAGATCGACGAGATGGACAAGTGGGAGGGCAGCCAGCTGAACAAGGCCAAGGAGATCCTGGCTTATGAGCTGACCAGCCTGGTGCACGGAAAAGAGGAGGCCCAGAAGGCGGAAAGCGCGGCCAAGTCGCTGTTTGTAGGCGGCGGGGACAGCGCCAACGTCCCGACCACGGAACTGACAGCGGCCGATTTGACGGACGGGACCATCGACATTCTGAATCTCCTGCTGAAGGCGGAGCTGGTGCCTACCAAGTCCGAGGCCCGGCGGGCCGTGGATCAGGGCGGCGTCAGCGTAGACGGGGAAAAGGTAACGGACATCCAGAAGGCCTTCTCCGCGGAGGAACTGCAGGGAGAAGGAAAGATGGTAAAGAAAGGCAAAAAGAATTTCCGCAGGGTGGTCTATAAGGCGTAAGCCAAGGGACAAAAGCAGGCGGAAATCGGGAAGGAGCCCGGCGGCAGGTAAGTCCACCGGGCTCCTTCTTTAGTTGACCAGCCAGCCGCCATCCACGTACAGGATCTGCCCGGTCACATAGTCGGAGGCAGGGGAGGCCAGGAACACAGCGGCTCCCATCAGATCCTCCGGCAGCCCGGTGCGGC
>CALWEC010000234.1 GCA_944376945.1 uncultured Lachnospiraceae bacterium
CTTTGCTCGGTAGCGGGTACGCTGGGCCTGCTGGAGTGGCGGCTTTTGCTTCCTTGGCTGGAGCGCCGCAGGCCAGACTGGATTCTTCCTATGTTGAAACGGACTCCTGTACGCGTGCCCGCTTAGCTATGTACCGCTGTATTACGGCTTGCTGGACTCGCGGCACGAACGCTTCTTTAGCGCTCTTTTCTTAACTACAAACATAATTTCCACAGCGCTCAAAGGACTGTCCATCCTGTGGCTTTTGGCAGTGCTCTGCCAGCTGCCCAGGCGGGTTTTCCAGCTGATCCGGGACATTGGGATCCGCCGTGGCGATGTGCCGGTAGAGCAGGAAGGAGCGGAAGAATTGTTCCGGGAGATCTGCCGGGAACTGGGGATCCGGAGGCATATCCGCCTGGCAGCCAACGACTCCTGCGCCACGCCGCTGCGCATTGGGATTGTCCGGCCGGCGATCCTGCTGCCCTACGGGGTGACCTACCCAGAGAAAGAGCTTCGCATGATTTTCCTTCACGAACTGTTCCATTACCTGCACCGGGATTTGGGCGTGAAAATCGCCTGCTTTCTGATCCAGCTGCTCCACTGGTTTAACCCGGCGGCCCGGAAGCTGGTGGAGTATTACGAGGACTGGTCGGAAACCGCCTGCGATCTGGCGGTATGCCGGACGGGCAGAGCCTGCTTCCGTCCCCGGGAGTATGCGGAGGTTCTGCTGGCACATGTAAGATGGGAGGAGGAGGAAGGACCCACCACCTACTCCCGTTCCCTCTACGGGACCAAAAGCCATTTGGAAAGGAGAATTGAGAGAATGCGCAATCTGAAAAACATGAGAAAACCTCTGCCCAAGGCGCTGGCGGCGCTGCTGTCCGTAGCGTTTCTTATGACCAACAGCCTGCCGGCCTTTGCCGCCAGCTATGCCATGGCGGAAGGCTACAACCAGCTGTACCGGGGCACGGTCCGTCTGGAGCTGGAGGCGGCGGAACCGGAAACGCCGGCAGCGGCTTCGGTGGGCTACACCATCAACGAGGCCGGGGAGATTGAGATCCCGGCAGGCGCCTACAACTGGGAGGAGGCGTTGGAAAGAGGCACGACTAGTTCCAGCGGAACCAGAGCCAAGGTGGTAAAAGAGTACGAGTGGGACATGCCGGCGGAAACCTTCTGCCGCTCCTTTGGGTTTGAGGCCAGCGCCGGGGACAGTCTAGCAATTCATGTCCGATGCGATGAAGGCCCTATTTTGACCGGGATCATTGAGCCGGACGGCACCCTCCGGGCAGTGTACAAATCGGGCGCCTTTTCTCATACCTTTGCCTTAGATCAGACCGGCACCTACCGCTACTTTGTGGACAACCAGAACACCTTTGACGTGTTTGTGGAGGCAGCCGTTTCCGTTTTATAATTCTTTGGCGGCGTTCCATATTTTCAATGCAACCCATACACAGAACCAGCTACCATTTTACTATTTTGCTATGATTCGGGAGGAAACCATCCATGCTTTTTAACATTCCTTTTTCCAGGAACCTGCAGGAGCTGCAGAAAAATCTGGAGAAGATGCTGCGGGACTATCTGGCCATTAGCTTCAACCCGTTTTTGGACATTATCCACCAGAACGGCCACTACCATGTGCACATGGACAAGATTGCCTACATTGAGCGGTGTGGGCGGGTGACGGAGGTGCACGCCACCGATGGGATGGTGTACCGCTCCTACCGGCCGGTGTACAAGTACCAGGAGCTGCTGCCGGAGTCTATGTTCTGCCGCATCAGCTGCGGCGTGATTGTCAACTGGCGCTTCCTGCAAAGCGTCAAGGACTACCGGGCCAAGATTATCTTTGGCAAGAAGCCTAAGATTTACCGGGCGGAGCTGCCGGTGTCCACCAAGGTGTATCAGTACGTAAAGGCAGAACTGACGATCCGGTCCAACGTCAACAGCTAAGGACCACCGGCCCGGCGTGGTACTCGTCCGGGAGCAGCAGCCCCCGGCGGTTCCACACCGCCAGCCGGTAAAAATCGGCGGCCCGCCGCTCTGCGGCGGTAAGCTCCGCCGGGAAATCCGCGTATTTGGCCACCACCGGGATCTGGGAGCGCTGCTTGACCGCGGCCAGCACCTGGGTATCCCGGCGGAGGCCCAGCAGGCGCACGGCGGGGGGCAGCGGCTCCCCGCTTTTTATGTCCAGAAGAATGTGGAGCAGGGTCCGCTGAACCCGAGTTAGGGTGTAGGCGGGGGTTTTCACCTGGGAGGCCAGCCGCCGGAAGGTTTGGTCCGGGGAGAGGAAGCGGGTGATCCGGGCAGCCAGCTCCGGGGTAACGTCCGCAAAGGAGGACAGCTCCTCCGGGGCCAAGGCGTACAGCCGGTATAGCAGCGGGGCGGTAAAATCGTCCGCGTCTATGGTATAAGGAAGAAGGGGCGGCAGAAAGTCCGGCACCAGCCCGGCCAGGGCGGCGGCCCGGCCCGCCGCCGGCTTCTGTCCGGCGCGGCTTTCCGCCCCGTCCTCCAGGCGCTGCCGCAGCAAGGTGGCAGATTCGTAGTAGCCGGCGCCGGCACGCTGCAGGGCGTGGGGGCGGATGGGGGACTGGAGCCGCCGCAGCGCCTTGTGGTATTCTACCGCCAGGATGTTGTTGGGGGATTGGAGCAGGGAGGCGGCCTTCGGCCGCCATGCCTGCACCGCTTCCCAACGGGCGGCAGGAAAGCTAAGGCCTCGGCGCAGCCCGGCCTGAAGGGCCTGCCGGTATGAGGCTGGATATTCCACCAAAAAATCCGCCAGTTCCTGGATTCCCTGGGGATCCGCGGTTTCGCAGCCGTAAACCAGGTCTGTTACCGCTCCCAGCTGGTGGAGGATGGTTACTGCGCCTAGGGCAAAGCCTTCTGCGCTGGCTGTGGCGGCGGCCACCGGCAGCTCCAGCACCGCTCCGGCCCCGGCCCGCAGGGCCATCTCCGCCCGCCGGTATTTATCCACCAAGGCCGGCAGGCCCCGCTGGACAAAATTTCCGCTCATCAGAACCAGCACTTGATCCGTCCCGGTCAGTTCCCGGGCCTTTTGCAGGTGGTATAGATGGCCGTTGTGAAATGGATTGTATTCAGTAATCAGCGCGGTAATCTTCATAGAAATTGCTCCTCTCATACATACTGCATCTGTGCGCACGGTTCGCCCAGGAAATTTGTCCGCCCTGCGGTCGGACGCGAACCGGCGCGGGGATAATGTCCGCAGAATGGACACTATACCCGGTTCTCCGGACATATTATCCCTCAAGCCGATGGGTCTCGATCTGCTTGCCACAAACTAACGGCTTTTTCAGCGGAAATGGAAGAAAAAGCCGTACGTCCGTGCGCCAGGTCGGCTTTTTAGGAGGAAAGCCTCGAAAAAGCCGAAAACTTTCTCAGCGTACACCGCTTTTTTCGCAGGAATGGAAGAAAAATCCGTATGTCTGTACGCCAGGACGGTTTTTTAGGAAGAATGCTGAGAAAAAGCGGTGAATTTCCCTGGGGAAGCCAATCCTGGGGAGAAAGAGCGGAGAGAAACGTTCGCCTGGGCGGCAATCCGGTCTGGAACCAGGACGCGAACCGGCGCGGGGATACAATCCTGCTTCGCAGTCATTATAGCATGTGCTTCGCACATGCTACGTTGACGCACACGGTTCGCAAAAGGAATTTGTCCTCGCTTCGCTCGGACGCGAACCGGCGCAGGTATAATGTCCGCTCTGCGGACATTATACCATGGCGGGCTTCCGGCGACCAGTGTTTTCCGGAAAAAGGTGTTGACAAACCGGGGGACAGTGGTTATAATCGGTAGGTACGGTTTGAAATGTTCGGGAAATATGGAAAGATAGGAGGTAGAATCACATGTCTATTTGTCCCAAAAATAAATCCTCTAAGGCAAGAAGAGACAGCCGCAGAGCAAATTGGAAGATGAGCAAACCGACCTTGGTCAAATGCAGCAAATGCGGCGCTTTGATGGTACCTCATAGAGTCTGCAAGGCTTGCGGATCTTATAACAAAAAAGAAGTGATTCCGGTAGAGGAATAAGAAAAGCAAAGGCTTTCCGCAGCGGCGGGAGCCTTTTTTCTTGCCCGGGATCCAGCGGATCTTAAGGAATTCTGATGATTGGCCAATGGGTCTTGCAATTCCCGGGAAAGGTTGATACACTCTACGTAAATTGGACTGGAAACCGACAGGGGGTTTTATGAGCAAAGAGAAGCGGACGATTGTGCGGGAAACCGCGGACGCGG
>CALWEC010000235.1 GCA_944376945.1 uncultured Lachnospiraceae bacterium
AGAGCGTCCTCCGGGGTATGCCCCAGGTGGTCATCACGCCCCACACGGCCTACAGCTCTTTCGAGGCCGAGCAGGACTGCCGGATCATCAACATGGAGAACATCCTGGACGTGCTGGAGGACAAGCGCCTGCCCCGGAACAGCCTGAATCCCCAGGTGGAGGAAACCGCCCGGTTCCGGCAGGAGGCCTGAGTTCCCTTCAGAATATCCCTGCAGCAAGCGAAATGGAAGCGTTACGGAAAGCACTCTGTAACGCTTCCTGCTGTATCCGAAAAATGCGTCTTGACAATGGAATGGACGCAAACCCTAAAAATATAAGTCTTTAATGAAAGGTGGGAACACCCTATGCGTATTGCGTTGCCGGCGCACAGCCTGTATGGGAATCAACCTGTCACGGCGGAGTTCCCGGACAGCTGGGACGTGGAAGTATCGGCCTTTGCCGGAGCGGAGGAGCCAGCCATGGGGGAGGCGGAAATCGCGGAAGCCATCTCGTGCCCCAATCACGGCAAGCCCATCCGGCAGGGGGCCAAGGGCTGCCGGAACGCGGTGATCATCTTCGATGATATCACCCGCGCCACCCCCATAGCCCCGATTGCCCGGGCGGTAATCGCCCAGCTGGAGGAGGCCGGCGTACCCCGGGAGCAAATCGAGTTCGTGGCCGCGACAGGCGCTCACCGGGCCATGGACCGGGAGGACTTTGTGCGGAAGCTGGGGGAAGATATCGTAAACGAGTTCCGCGTCTGGTCTCACAACCCTTTTTTCAACTGCACGGAGCTGGGCCGCACCAGCCAGGGGATCCCCATCGCGCTGAATACCGAGTGTGTCCGCGCCGACTACAAGGTGGCCATCGGCTCCCTCTTTCCCCATGTCTCCACCGGCGTCGGCGGCGGGGGGAAGATCCTCCTGCCGGGAATCGCCTCTTTTGAAACCATTTCCCAGTGGCACAAGACCGACTCGGGCATCTGGAAAATCGACGGCACATGCCGCGGGGCCGTGGCGGAAACCGTCCGGATGCTGGGCCTGGACATGAAGATCGACGTGCTGATGAACGGCCGCGGGGAGATCGCCCGGCTGTACGCGGGAGATCCTGAGACGACCTTGCAGCAACACTACAGCGAGATCCAACAGTTTTTTGCCACTCGAAGGATTCCGGACATAGACCTGCTCGTCTCCAACAACTATTTCAAACCCTCTGAGCCAAATTGCGCCCTGATCCAGATGGGGATGGTGGAGACTGTCCGCCCGGGCGGGGACGTCCTCTTGTCCTACCATACGCCCCTGGGGTGCGCGTGCCACTACGTCTGGGGCAAGTGGGGAAGCTCCGGTGTGGGCGGGCCCATGTACCGCAAGCAGTACCGGTTCCCGGAGAAGCTCAACCGCTTCCTGGTGTTTACCCAATACCCGGATCTGGGTACCAGTTCCTCATACCATCTCAATGAGGACGGAAACATTTTCTGCCGCAGCTGGCAGGAGGTGATGGCGGAGCTGGGGCCCGCCCCGCGCCGGGTTGCCGTATACCCTTACGGAGACGCCTGCTGCTTTGAAGATATGGCCGGTGTCCGTTGACGGACCCGGAAAAACGGAAAAAGGGAAGCGGAACGAAATGTTCCGCTTCCCTTTTTGTTTTGTAAGTCCCTCTGCTTACTTTTTGATGACGGTGCCCACGGGATCCTTGCCGAAGATGCTGCCGGCGTTGATCTCGTCGTAGTCCACGTGCATGAAAGTGGCGTAGCTGGCGTTGACCCGGCAGACCACCTCGTCAAAGATCAGGGCCCGGTCGCCCTCCACGGCAACCTGGACGATGTCCTTGTCCTTGACGCCGAACTTCTCGGCATCCTCCGGGGTGAAGTGGATGTGGCGCTTGGCGATGATGCAGCCCTCGGAGATCTCTACGGAGCCGGCAGGGCCGGTGAGGGTGCAGCCGGGGGTACCGGCCAGGTCGCCGCTCTCCCGGACGGGGCAGGAAAGGCCCAGGACGCGGGCGTCGGTGAAGCTCAGCTCCACCTGGTCGGCGTTGCGGCAGGGGCCCAGGACGGACATCTTCAGGCTGCCCTTGGGTCCGGTGACCTCCACCTTGGAGTCGCTGGCGAACTGGCCGGGCTGGCTGAGCATCTTCTTCACCTGGAGCTGGAAGCCAGCGCCGAACAGCTTCTCCAGGGTCTCCTGCTTCAGGTGGATATGCCGGCCGGAGCCCTCGATGATGACTTGATTTGCCATGATAAACTCTCCCTTTTCTCAAAGTATCGCGTCCGCCCCGCCCAGGCGGGGTCCGGGGCGGTTTTTGATTGCCCAGTTCACTTTATCATGTTTCCCGGAAAAGTCAAGGGTTCAACCGGGAAGAACCGGGAAAAAGACGGGGAAAATCCGCTTTACAAAGGGCGGAAACAACGATATAATATACAATTAGTTATCAGTCAAACTGGGGATGGGCGCCCCGCCCAAGGGGTGCCCAGAGAGAGGAGAACAGCGGTGGAAACGCGTTTTTCGGAGATCATGTCCGAGCTGCGCCGGCAGCGGGGCCTGAGCCAGCGGAAGGTGGCCGCGGACCTGCACATCAGCCAGGCGCTTTTGTCCCACTATGAAAACGGCGCC
>CALWEC010000236.1 GCA_944376945.1 uncultured Lachnospiraceae bacterium
TGCGGAGAGCGCTGTCCAACGATTCATTTTCTTTCACGATTACGTTCGCCATGACTCACACCTAACCTCCCTCCAGTTGTAAAATTGTGCAACTGTTTGGGTACTTTTTAGCACATCTTAAATTATAGCATATTATTTCGTTTCGTCAACAAAAAATTCATGGAAAATGAAATTTCTGTTATTTTGTAAGCTGTGCCGCCGCCGTATCCAAGGCTTTCGCCAGGGCTTCGTCGATTCCGGCCGGATTTTTGCCGCCGGCCTGGGCCATACCCGGGCGTCCGCCGCCGCCGCCGCCCACCAGGGAGGCGATGGCCTTGATCAGGTTGCCCGCGTGGGCTCCCTGCTTCTGGGCCCCCTCGGTGGCCATGGCGATCAGGCTGACCTTGCCTTCCTGGGCGGAGGCCAGGACCACCACGCCTTCTCCCAGCTTTTCCTTCAGCTGGTCGCCCAGGCCCCGGAGCTCGTTCATGTCCACGCCCTCCACCTTGGAGGCCAGGACCTTCACTCCGGCAATCTCCTTTACCTGGTCCATCACATCTCCCAGGGCTTCCTTGGCCAGCTGGCTCTTTAGCTTCTCGTTCTCCGACTGGAGGGCCTTCATCTCCTCGTTCATCTGGGCGATCCGGGCCTCCAGGTTGGCCGGGGTGGTCTTGGCCGCCTGGGCCGCCTGGTGGAACTGCCGCTCCACCTCCGCGAAGTGGGCCATGAGGCCCGTGGAGGTCAGAGCCTCGATCCGGCGGACTCCCGCGGCGATGCCGGTCTCCGACAGGATCTTAAAGCAGTGAATGGCGCCGGTGTGGGGCACATGGGTGCCGCCGCACAGCTCCGTGGAAAAGTCTCCCATGGTCACCACCCGGACCTGGTCGCCGTATTTCTCCCCAAACAGGGCCATGGCCCCGGTTTTCTTGGCCTCCTCCAGGCTCATCACCTGGGTCACCACCGGCAGATCCTCCCGGATTTTCTGGTTTACCAGTTCTTCCACCTGGGCCAGCTCCTCCGGCGTCATGGCGGAGAAATGGGTAAAGTCAAAGCGCAGCCGCTCCGCGTCCACGTAGGAGCCGGCCTGCTCCACGTGGGTGCCCAGGATCAGCCGCAGGGCCTTCTGGAGCAGGTGGGTGGCGCTGTGGTTTCGGGCCGCCGCCTGCCGCTTCTCCCGGTCCACCGTCAGGCGCACCGGATCCCCGATCTTAAACATGCCGGCGGTAACCCGGCCCACATGGCCGATTTTCCCACCTGCCAGCTTGACGGTGTCCTCCACCGCGAAGGCCGCTCCGTTCGGCCCGGTGATGACGCCGGTGTCCGCCTGCTGGCCGCCGCTGGTGGCGTAGAAGGGGCTCGCCTTGGTCAGAATGGTGCCGGTCTGGCCGTCGGTCAGGGCCTGCACCAGCTCCTCCTCCGTGGTCAGCACCAGAATCTCCGAGTCGTCCTCCAGCTTCTCATAGCCGGTAAACTCCGTGGTCAGGGCCGGGTCGATGGACTGGTACACCGTCACGTCCGCCCCCATGTAGTTGGTGGTCTTCCGGGCGGCCCGGGCCTTTTCCTTCTGCTCCTTCATGCAGGCGGCAAAGCCCTCCGCGTCCACCTGAAAGCCCTTCTCCTCCAGGATCTCCTTGGTCAGATCCAGGGGGAAGCCGTAGGTGTCGTAGAGCTTAAAGGCGTCCGCCCCGGCCAGGGTTTTCTTCCCCTCCTGGACCAGGCCCGCCTCCAGCTCCGCCAGGATGCTTAAGCCCTGGTCGATGGTCTTATTAAACTTTTCCTCTTCCTCGTCGATGACGCTGCAGATAAAGTGCTCCTTCTCCGCCAGCTCCGGATAGCCGTCCCGGGACACCTCGATAACCTTCTTGCTGAGGGTGGTCAGGAATTTTCCCTGGATGCCCAGCAGGCGGCCGTGGCGGGCGGCCCGGCGCAGCAGGCGGCGCAGCACGTAGCCCCGGCCCTCGTTGGAGGGCAGGATGCCGTCGGACACCATGAAGGTGACGGAGCGGATGTGGTCCGTAATCAGCCGCAGGGAAATATCCTTCTGATGGTCCGCGTTGTATTCGGTGCCGGCCAGCTGGCACACATTGTCCAGCAGCGCCCGGATGGTGTCGATGTTGAAGATGGAGTCCACGTCCTGGACCACCACCGCCAGCCGCTCCAGGCCCATGCCGGTGTCGATGTTCTTGTGCTCCAGCTCCGTGTAGTGGCCGTGGCCGTCCCCGTCAAACTGGGTGAACACGTCGTTCCACACTTCCATATACCGGTCGCAGTCGCAGCCTACGGTGCAGTCCGGCTTGCCGCAGCCGTACTTTTCGCCCCGGTCGTAGTAGATCTCCGAGCAGGGACCGCAGGGGCCGGCGCCGTGCTCCCAGAAATTGTCCTCCTTGCCGAAGCGGAAGATCTTCTCCGCCGGCACGCCGATGACCTTGTTCCAGATCTCAAAGGCCTCGTCGTCGTCCTGGTACACCGAAGGGTACAGCCGCTCCGGATCCAGGCCCACCACCTGGGTCAGAAACTCCCAGGACCAGGTGAGGGCTTCCTTCTTAAAATAGTCCCCGAAGGAAAAGTTGCCCAGCATCTCAAAGAAGGTGCCGTGGCGGGCGGTTTTTCCTACGTTTTCAATATCGCCGGTGCGGATGCACTTCTGGCAGGTGGCCATCCGGGTGCAGGGAGGGACCTCCTGGCCGGTAAAATAAGGCTTCAGAGGGGCCATGCCCGCCGGAATCAGCAGGACGCTGTTGTCGTTGTGGGGAATCAGAGAATAACTGCTCTTGCACAGATGCCCTTTGCTGGCGAAAAAGTCCAGGAACATCTTGCGCAGTTCGTTTACGCCGTATTTTTTCACGTGTTTGCCTCCAGCTTTTTGTACTTATGGAATGAATCCTCCCCCAAAAAGAGGGGGATATCCGCCGGAAAGCCGGGAAACCTACGGAATCCCGGCGTTACAGCTAATCCTTATGTTAACACAAGTGGTGGGAATGCGCAAGAAAAATTTCGCGTAGGTAGCTTACACAATCCCCTTTTCCTGCTCCAGCTGCCGCAGGGCCAGGATGGTTTTCTGAATTACGTCCTCCAGAGTAGTTCCCATCATCTCCACGCCCCGGTTGATGGTCTCCCGGGAGCAGCCGGCGGCAAAGCTGGGGGTTTTGAACTTTTTCTTCACCGATTTAACCTCCAGGTCCATCATGCTCTTGGAAGGCCGCATAATGGCTACCGCGCCGATGAGGCCGGTCAGCTCGTCCACCGTAAACAGCACCTTCTCCATAGGATGCTCCGGCTTTATATCCGCTCCGGTCATGCCGTAGCCGTGACTGGCCGTGGCATGGATGATTGCCTCGTCCACCCCGGCCTCCCGCATCAGCTCCTGGGATTTGACGCAGTGCTCCTCCGGATATTGTTCAAAGTCCAGATCGTGGAGCAGGCCCACAATCCCCCAGAAATCCACCTCCTCCGAAGCATAGCCCAAATCCTGGGCCCAGTAGCGCATCACCGCCTCCACCACCTGGGCGTGCTTTAGATG
>CALWEC010000237.1 GCA_944376945.1 uncultured Lachnospiraceae bacterium
GACCAGACGGACCAGGACGGGGAACCTCCGGCCGGGATCCCCTACGGCAGCGAATACCGGCAGGAGCAGTTGGACGAGGCGCTGCGTCAGCCGGATCCCCGGGCGTTGGTCCCCACGGGGGATGAGCTGGGGCACGGCACGTTCCTGGCTGGCATCGCCGCCGGCGGCGAGACACCGGACGGCAGCTTTATCGGCGCGGCCCCGGAGGCCAGCCTGGCGGTGGTCAAGCTGAAGCCAGCCAAGGAAAACCTGAAGGCGTATTACTTTGCGGATACGGACCAGCCGCTGTTCCAGGAGACGGATATTCTGCTGGCGGTGCGGTATCTGCTGGAACTGCGGGAAGAACTGGCCATGCCGCTGGTCATCTGCCTGGGGCTTGGCACCAACCGGGGCGGCCACGATGGCTATACGCCTCTGGAGGAGGTACTGAGCCGGCCCACCGACCTGGGAGGGCTGGTGCCGGTGGCGGCGGCCGGGAACGAAGGGAACCGGGCCCACCACTATTACGGGCTGCTGGGCGAGGAGGAGGAATACCGGGACGTGGAGATACGGGTGCCGCCGGGAGAGGGCGGTTTCCGGCTGGATTTCTGGTCCCAGGCTCCGGAGCTGTATTCGGTAGGCTTCCTTTCCCCCGGCGGAGAGCGGATCCCCCGGATCCCTCCGCGGGTGGGAAGCAGCCAGGAGATTGGCTTTGTGCTGGAGGATACCACGGTTACGGTGGACTACCGGCTGGTGGAGAACCGTTCCGGCAGCCAGCTGATTTCCATAGGGTTCCGCCGTCCCACGCCGGGGATCTGGGTGATCCGGGTGTATAACTCCTACCGGATTGACGGGCGCTTCCACCTGTGGCTGCCGGCGGAGGGGCAGGTGGAGCCAGAGACCCTGTTTCTGGAGCCGTCCCCGGACACCACGGTGATGGTCCCAGCGACCGGCGGCGGGGTGCTGGCGGCCGGGGCCTACGACCACCGGGCGGACAGTATCTTCCTGCATTCCGGCCGGGGCTACACCCGGCTGGGGGCGGTGAAGCCGGAATTGGCCGCGCCGGGGGTTTCGGTGTACGGGCCGGCGCCGGGCGGCGGCTTTACCACCGGCACCGGCACCAGCGTGGCGGCGGCCCACGCGGCCGGGGCGGCGGCGGATCTGCTTCACTGGGGGATTGTCCGAGGCAACGAGCCGCGGATGGACGTCAACGCGGTGCGCGCGTATTTGATCTTGGGGGCCCGGCGCAAGCCGGTATACAGCTATCCCAACCGGGAGTGGGGCTACGGGGAGCTGGATTTATATGGCGTGTTTGAAATCCTGAAAATGTCTTGACAAATCCAGGTGCCTGTATTATTGTATTAAACAACTAGAACAAGGGCCTGGCCACAGGCCCGGACAGGAGGCAAAAGATGTCGATGATTCGGCTGGAGCATATTTCCAAGACCTATGCGGGAACCCACAAGGCCGTGGACGATATGAATTGGGAGATCCAGGAGGGGACCATCACCGGCTTTATCGGCCCCAACGGGGCGGGAAAAACTACAACGCTGAAGATGATCACAGGGATCCTGGAGCCGGATGCCGGAGGGAGCATTACGGTAAACGGGAAGGACATACGGCGGGAGCCGCTGGCGGCCAAGCGCCAGTTCGGCTTTGTCTCGGACAGCCCGGACAATTTCCTGCGCCTAAAGGGCATCGAGTACCTGAACTTTATGGGGGACATTTACCAGGTACCTACCCAGGAGCGGAAGGAGCGGATTGCCTCCTACGCCGCCCGGTTTGAGATGGAGGACGCGCTGAAGGACCGGATCCTCAGCTATTCTCATGGTATGCGGCAGAAAATCATGGTCATGGGGGCGCTGATCCACAATCCGGCCATCTGGATTTTGGATGAACCCTTGACCGGCTTGGATCCCAAGTCCGCCTTCGCCTTAAAGGAGATGATGCGGGAACACGCGGACGCAGGCAGGAGCGTGCTGTTTTCCACCCATGTGTTGGAGGTGGCGGAAAAGCTCTGCGACCAGATCGCCATCATCAACCGGGGACGGATTGTGTACAAGGGGACGCTGGAGGAACTGAGAGGACAATTCCAGGAAGGAGAGACTCTGGAAGAAATCTTCCTGAGCATAACGAAGGATGCGTAAATTTTTTGTGTTGGCCTGGACCCTGCTCCGGTGCGGCATGGGAAACGCCATGTCCACTGGGACGGGGAAGAAGAAAAAGAAGCGGAATCTTTCCGGCGCGGCCCTGTGGCTGCTGGTAGCGGTCTGCCTGCTTCCTATGCTCGCCATGCTGTTCCAGGGAGGCCGCGCAGGCTATGGGATGCTGGCGGCAACCGGCCAGGAAGGGCTGCTGCTGGAGCTGATCTGCTTTGCCGGAGGGCTGGTGACCCTGGTCTTTGGCCTTCCTTACATTCTGACGGTGTTTTATATGAGCGGGGACATCCAGAACCTGCTGCCTTTGCCTCTGCGGCCGGCGCAGATTGTGGGGGCCAAGTTTGTGGTGGTGTGGGTCTACGAGATCCTGACTACCGCCGTTATCTTCCTGCCTCTGTTTTTGGGCTTTGGCATAGAGGCCGGCGCAGGGCTCTCATTTTGGCTGATCACCCTGATCGGGATCCTGCTGGTGCCGGCGGTGCCGATGGCTTACGCGGCGCTGGCCTCCATGATCTTTATGCGCCTGGGCAAGGCGGCCCACAATAAGAGCCTTTTGACCACCCTGGGAACCATCCTGCTGCTGATTGTGGCCATGGGAGTGGGCATGCTCAGCGGCCAGATGGGGAACATGGATCAGGAAAGCCTGGTGGCGCTGGTGCTGGCGGGCCATAACTCCCTGGTGGGGATCCTCAGCCGCCTGTTTCCCAACCTGCGCTTCCTGGTGGCGGCTCTGACCGGCGGCGGGGCTTGGAACCTGCTGATTTTCGCGGGGATTACCGCCGGCTTTGTGGCGCTGTTTTTGCTGGTGGCTTCCCGGCTGTACTTTGGCGGGGTGCTGACCATGAGCGAAACCTCCTCCAAGCGGCAGCGGATTACGGCCAAGGAGGAGGAGAAGCTGGTGCGCCGGAGCGGCGTCCGGGCCGCGTACCTGAAAAAGGAATTCCGGCTGCTGTTCCGTTCGCCCACCTATTTCCTCAACTGCGCGCTGATGCTGCCTATCTGGCCTTTTCTGTTCCTGGTGCCGATGGGCATCGCCCTGGTGATGGAACTGGGTTCCCTGTCGGAGGTGGGAGAGCTGTTGGGAATCGTCCGCGGGCTGCTGCAGGAGTTGCCGTCCTCCGGGGAGGAAGCGGCTTTGGTTGCCGGTATTATGATGCTGTCCGCCTATGGGGTGACGGTATTTATCGGCAGCACCAACCTGATCTGCGCCACCGCCATCTCCCGGGAGGGGGAAGGGTACATGTTTATGAAGTACATCCCTTTGTCCTACCGGCAGCAAATGCAGGCCAAGCTGCTTTCCGGCCTGATTCCCGGGCTTCTCTGCATCTCGGGGTATCTGCTGGTGCTCCTCCTGATCGGCGTGGCCCTGGGGCTGCCGCTGGCGGCGGCGCTTCTGGCCGTGGCCTTAAGCGTGGCCTTAAACGTGGGCATGAACTGCTTCCAGCTGTGGCGGGACCTGTGCCGCCCCAAGCTGACCTGGGAAAACGAACAGCAGGCGGTGAAGCAGAATCTAAACGCCACCATCACCCTGTTTGTGCTCTGGGCGCTGGGCCTTGGCCTGGGAGCGCTGGCCGTGTGGCTGTTCGGCCGGTTCGAGATTTCCCCCTACCTGCTGGGCGGCGGGCTGCTGCTTTTGCTGGCGGCGCTGGACGTCCTGCTGTACCGGCTGCTGATGCAGGGAGCGGAGAGGAAGATCCAGGCTTACGAATAACCGAAAACAAGCTTACAGAAAAATCCGCAAGCCTGCTTGCGAATACCCAAAAGCAGGCTAACGGGAAATGGACAGCCTGCTTGCGAAAGCCTAAAAGCAGGCTTGCGGGAAAGGGAAAACCTGCTTGCGAAAGCCTGAAAGCAGGCTAGCGGGAAATGGACAGCCTGCTTGCGAATACCTGACAGCAGGCTTACAAAAAATTGAAAGCTTTGTGCGAGACGCCGGAGGTCAGTGCCGGGAGCAGAATGCCCCCGGTTACGAACGAGCCTCCGGCGTTGTGTTTTCTCTTTTCTTTCGGGGTTTTCCCGGCTCCCCCAAGGCGGCCAGCAGGCAGCCGGCAAAGATCGCCAGATCCCCCAGGTTAAAGGCGATACGGGCGATAGGCTTGAGGGGAAATTTCAGATAGTCCACCACATAACCCCGGCGCCAGTGATCCAAGATGTTGCTGGCAGCGCCGCCTAGGATTAGGGCGCCTCCCAGCTTTTCCAGCCTCCGGCCGGGACGGCGGCGAAGCAGCAGGGGCAAGAATTTCAGCAGGGCCAGTGCCCCGGCACTGGTGGAAAGCCAGGCGGCCGCCTGGGGCTTGTCCTCCAGCAGGTTCAGCATCAGGCCTTGGTTGTGGCTGCGGCAGAGGGTGGCCTTGCCGTCCAAGAGTTCTTTGGGAAGCTGGCCGTCCGGCTGGGCCTCCACATGGGCCTTGGCCGCCTGGTCCGCCAGGAAAACGCCGGTTCCCAGCAACAGATGAAACATATCGCGTCACCTCCATGTTAGATTTTGTGGCCGTGCTGCGCGTAATGGTCCGCAGAGCGGACAAGAATTTTGCTCTCGCTTCGCTGGAACCCGCGCCAGCGCGGGTATACGGCCTGCTTCGCAGTCATTCTACCATGTGCTACGCACATGGTATGTTTATGTGCACGGTTCGCCGCGGTTCAACGGCTTTTTCGGGGGAAAGTGTCAAAAAAGCCGAAATTTTTCCGGTCACACACGGCTCTTTTTGCCGGAATGATAGAAAAAGCCGTATGTCTGTGTGTCCGGCCGGCTTTTTGGGAGGAAAGCTCCCAAAAAGCCGAAATTTTCCCGGTCACATACGGTTTTTTCAGTAGGGATGGCAAAAAAAGCCGTGTGCCTGTGCGCCAGTTCGGCTTTTTAGGAAGAAAGCTCCAAAAAGGCGGTGAATTTCTCGGATGCGCACGGTTCGCTTTGGAAGCTTGTCCTCCCTTCGGTCGGACGCGAACCGGCGCGGGTATAATGTCCGCTTTGCGGACATTATACCATGTGCCTCGCACATGCTACATTTATGCGCACGGCGCGGCCAGGGATTTTGTTCTCGCTCCGCTCGAACCCGCACCGGCGCCGGTATAATGTCCGCTCTGCGGACATTATACCATAACCGTTAAAGGCGCGCCAGTCTCTCGGCAAAATCTTTGGGACGTGATACTCGACAAAATCTTTGGAGAGTGATATGCTGGGGAAAACCGTTCCTTCCGGGGCGGCATCGGAAGAAAGGTAGGACAGAGATGGAGCATAGGACGGAGCGAGGGCCTGCGGCAGACGGGAGACATAGGATGGAGCGGGAGTCTGCGGTAGACGGGAGACAAACGACAGAGAAGGAGCCTGCGATAGACGGGAGATCCTCGGCGGAGAGGGAACCGGCGGCTCGGAAACCGGCGGCTGGGGGAAAGGCCTGCCGGGCGGGGCAGCTGCTTTTGGGACTGGTGCTGATGCTGCTGATCCTTTCGGTTTCCGTGGTGGCCACGCTGAATTTCCGCCCCCTCTACTATTGGGAGATGGAGCGGATGGATCTGGCGGAAACCTCCGGGCTGACCGAGGAGCAGATCCGCCGCAATTACGATGTGCTGATTGACTACAACAACCTTTGGGGGCCGGATACGCTGGAATTTCCGGATCTGCCTATGTCCGAAGGCGGCCGCGTCCACTTTGAGGAAGTAAAGCGGGTGTTTTTGGTGTTTGAGTACCTAATCCCAGTGTCCTTGGTGTTGGCGGCGGCCGGTATCCTTTATTTCCGGCGCCGGGGCCAGTTCCGCTATCTGAAATACGGGGCGCTGCTGACGGTGCTGGTGCCTCTGGCCGCGGGCCTGGCCATTGCGGCCAACTGGGACAGGGCTTTTGTCCTGTTCCACCAGGTGGTGTTTCGCAACGACCTTTGGATTTTTGATCCGGCTGAGGATCCGGTGATTACCATCCTGCCGGATACGTTTTTCCTCCACTGTGCGGTGATGATCGTGGCGCTGGCCCTGCTTGGCAGCATCCTCTGCGGCCTGCTTTACGCCCGGAAGGCGGTCCGGGCGCAGCGGAAGAAAGAAAACGATAAATAAAGTTCGTCGAAACCTGTCGATGAAAAATGCTGGAAAAAATCCCCTGCTTTTGGTATGATTAGGTCGGAAAACGCAAGGAGGCGGGGGCATGGACCGGGAGACGGAGTATCAGCGGCTGAAGGAGGAAAACCAGCGGCTGCGGGATACCATTCGGCAGTTGAATCAGATTGTAGGGCGCTTGCTGGAGGCGTGCCAGGCCGGTGCGGATCCCGGCCGGAAAGAGCGCCCATAAGGGAGGGGCGGACGTCCTTTTGCGGAGGAGCTGCCGCCCTTTTGCGGAGGAGCTGCCGCCCCTTTCACCGTGGAATCTGCCGCCCGGTGTGGTCGAGGGTATAATCCCCTTTCAGCAGCAGCTGGGAGATGGGGACCAGCTCGTAGCCTTGGGCCTGCAGGTTGGTAATCACGGCGTCCAGGGCCTCGGGCGTGTACTTGGCGCCGTTGTGCATCAGGATGATGGAACCGTTCCGCAGGTTCTTGTGATGGCAGACGGTTTGGACGATGGCGTCCGCGCCGTAATCCTTCCAATCAAGACTGTCCACATCCCACTGGATCACTTGATACCCCATGTCCCGCACCGTGGTGATCAGCTCGTCGTCGTAATCCCCGTAGGGCGGACGGAACAGGGTCATCTCGATTCCGGTCAGCTCCTTTACCCGATCGTGCACCGTCTGGATTTCCAGGCGGATTTCTTCTTCTGAGAGCTGGCTCATCTCTGGGTGGGTCAGGCTGTGGTTGCCCAGGTCGTGGCCCAGCTCCGCAATCCGCTTCACGTCCTCCGGGTACTGCTCCACCCATCCGCCGGTCATAAAAAAGGTCACATGGATCTGATGCTTTTCCAGGATTTCCAGGATGTCCGCGGTCCGTTCGTCTCCCCAGGCGGCGTCAAAACTTAAGGCCACCTGCTTCTTTTCTGTTTCCACCGAGTACACCGGCAGCTCCCGGCTGCGGATCAGGGGGACGGAGGCGGCCAGGGAAGGCCAGTAGGAGCGGGCCTGGGACAGAAAGCCGGCCAGCAGCAAAAGCAGGACGCCGCACAGAAGGAAGGGGCGGCGGAGCAAATGGTTTTTGGGCATGGGAC
>CALWEC010000238.1 GCA_944376945.1 uncultured Lachnospiraceae bacterium
AAAGGGGACGGACGACCGGATCTATGCCATGGCCCAGCTTCTTCGCCTGGGAACGGAGGAGGACCGCCTTGCGGAAGACACCGGGATCGACCGTTTCTTTATCCGCGCCCTGAGGAACATTGTGAAGGAAGAAGAAAAGGCGCGGGAAAATCCTGGCGATAGGGACGTTCTCTACCAAGCCAAGCGGATGGGCTTTTCGGACCGGGAAATCGCGCGGCTCTGGAACTGGACGGAACAGCAGGTGTTTGACCTGCGGGAGCGGAACGGCATTTTTCCGGTTTACAAAATGATCGACACCTGCGCCTCGGAATTTTCCTCCTATGTGCCGTATTTTTACTCCACCTACGAGGAGGAAAACGAGTCGGTGGTATCGGGGAAAAAGAAAATCCTGGTCCTGGGTTCCGGGCCCATCCGGATCGGCCAGGGGGTGGAATTTGATTATTCTACCGTCCATGCGGTGCAGACCATCCAGGCCTCCGGGTATGAGGCCATTATTGTCAACAATAACCCGGAAACGGTGTCCACAGACTACACCTGCTCCGACAAGCTGTACTTTGAGCCCTTGTGCGTGGAGGATGTAATGAATATCCTTCACTGGGAAAAGCCGGAGGGGGTGATTGCCACCCTGGGAGGCCAGACCGCCGTCAACCTGGCGGAGCCCTTGGCCGCCCGGGGGGTAAAGATCGTTGGCACCGGCTGCCAGGCCATCCAGCGGGCGGAGAACCGGGATACCTTTGAAAAGCTGCTGATGGACCTGGGGATCCCGCAGCCCCAAGGGCAGGCGGTAACCAGCCTGGAAGCCGGGATCCAGGCGGCCAGGGAAATCGGGTATCCGGTGCTGGTCCGCCCCAGCTTTGTGCTGGGCGGCAGGGCCATGCAGATTGTGGCCAAGGAAGAGGATCTTTGCCGCTATCTGAAAACCGCGGTGGAAATGGATGCGGATAAGCCGGTTTTGGTGGATCAGTACATCCGGGGGAAAGAAGTGGAGGTGGACGCCATCTGCGACGGAAGCCGAGTCTTTGTCCCGGGGATTATGGAGCTGGTGGAGCGGACCGGCGTCCACTCAGGGGATTCCATCAGCGTGTATCCGCCCTACAGCCTTTCGGACAAGGTAAAGGAAACCATTCTCCGCTATACGGAACAGCTGGGGCTGGCCATTGGCATTGTGGGCCTTTATAATATTCAGTTTATTGTGGATCAAAAGGAAAACGTGTATATTATTGAGGTAAATCCCCGCTCGTCCCGGACGGTGCCCTTTCTGTCCAAAGCCACCGGCTTTAGCCTGGCGGACATTGCCACCCGCTGCAGCCTGGGGATCTCCCTTGGGGAACAGGGGATAAAGGAACTTTATCCAGGGGAAGCCAGGCGGTATTACGTAAAGGTTCCGGTGTTCTCTTTTTCCAAGCTAAGCGGGATGGACGCCTACCTTTCCCCTGAAATGAAATCCACCGGGGAAGCCATCGGCTACGACAAAAAGCTGCACCGGGCGGTGTATAAGGCCCTGGTGGCTTCCGGCTTGACGCTGCGCAGCTACGGGACGGTGGTGGTCAGCGTGGCCGATGAGGATAAGGAAGAAACGCTGCCTCTCGTCCGGCGCTTCTACCAGATGGGATTCAACATAGAAGCCACCACCCTGACAGGGATGTATTTAAAGGAACATGGGATCCGCACCCGGATCCGCCATAAGCCCAGCGAAGGCAGCCAGGAAGTGCTGGATTCCATCCGCGCCGGCTATGTCAGCTATGTGATCAATACCCGGGCCATCCTTTCCGGGAAACACTTTGGGGACGGCATGGCCATCCGCCAGTGCGCGGCCCAGAACCGGGTGGCCATGCTGACCTCCCTGGATACCGTGCGGATGCTCCTGGATGTGCTGGAGGAGGTGACGCTGGGGATTTCTACCATTGACGAAAGATAAACGAAATCGCTGTTTGGGTCCTCCTAAGGTTCCGCCGGAAAAGGCGGAACCTTTTTTTCTGGTTGGAAAAGGCGGAGGGAGGTTTGGCTGTGGCAGAATAAAGCTAACGAACACCGCCTGCCCCGCCCTGGGGCGGCCGGAAGGAAAGGAGAAGCGGAACCATGAACATTCCCATGAAAAGCGCCAACGGCATCACCCTGGTGCCGCTGGAGACACGGCTGCTGCTGGAGCGGAAAATCTATCTGGAGGGGGAGATCCAGGAAGCCTCCGCCGCGGCCTTCCAGCAGCAGATGCAGTATCTGGCTTTGGAGGACCCCCACAAGCCGGTGGACCTGTACCTGAATTCCAACGGCGGCCAGGTCAGCGCCGGCCTGCGGATCTACGACATCCTCAAGGGAACCGGCCTGGAGCTGACCGTCTGGTGCACCGGCATGGCGGCTTCCATGGCCGCCATCCTCCTGGCCGGCGGTCCCAAAGGGCGGCGTTTTATCCTGCCCCATGCCCAGGTGATGATCCATGAGCCGCTGATCTCCGGGGGCGTAAGCGGCAGCGCCACCTCCATCCAGCGGACGGCGGAATCCATCCTGGAGACCAAGCGGCTGGCTGTGGAGCTGCTGGCCGCGGACACCGGCCGCACCCTCAAGCAGGTGGAGCAGGCCATCTCCTTTGACAACTATATGAACGCGGAGGAAGCGGTAAAGTTTGGCCTCTGCGACGCGGTGGTTCCCCGTCTGGCGTAAGCCGGGGAGGGAACGCCGCAACGGAAAGCCTGCCAGGGTGGGCGATCCAGGGCCAGCGCCGCGGCATGCGGCAGCACAGTAAGAAAGGAGCGGAAATGGATAAAGTAATCTTAGGCCAGGGCTGCTATATGGAGGACGACCCGGGGCACACCCGTCCCAACGACAACCAGGTGCTGGTGGGGGCCACCGGCTCCGGCAAAAGCCTTTCCAGCCTGACGCCTACCCTGCTTCATCTGTCGGAAAGCAGCCTGCTGGGCAGCTATTCCAAGGAGGGGGAGGCGCGGAAGCAGGGGATCTACCTGTCGGCCCGCGGGTACGACGCCAAAATCTGCGACCTGGCGCGCCCGGAGGGCAGCGATATTGGTTTTGACCCTCTGCGCTATGTGAGCAGCTACGACGATCTGAAAGGGCTGGCCTCCCAGATTGTCCAATCTGCGGTGGGGAAGACCCGGGACGAATACTGGAATGTGAAGGCCCAGGCGCTGCTGGGCGGCTTTATGGCGTCGGTGCTGATGGCCCAGAAGGAGGACGCGTCCATGACGGATGTGCTGGAGCGGATCGACCAATGCGATGTGCTGGAAGGGAGGGACGGCTTTACCACCCCCATCGACCGGTATTTCGACCAGTTTAAAAAGCAGGCGCCCAAAAGCTACGCCTCCCGGGAGTTTTCCAAGTGGCGCTCCCTTCCGTACCGCACCGCCGCCTGCGTGCTGGACACCCTGTCCGCCGCCCTCAGCGCCACCTTTCCCGAATCCACCCGGAGGCTGATGCGGCGGAAGGAGCAGCTGGATTTCCGCTGGCTGGCCCAGAAAAAGGCCGCGCTGCTTTTGATCACCAGCCCGGTCAACCCCTCCCTGCACTTTTTCGCCAACCTGATGTGCCACCAGGCGGTGCAGGAATTGCTGGAATTTTCGGAGGAATGCCCGGGGCAGCGGCTTCTCCGGCCGGTGAAGCTGGCCTTTGACGACTTTGCCTGCTCCGCGCCCATCCAAGATTTTCCTCAGCAGATCTCTATTTTCCGGTCCGCCGGCATCAGCGCCATCCTCTGCATCCAAAGCGAAAGCCAGCTTCGGAGCCTGTACGGGGAGGAAGGGGCCACCACCATCCTTAACAACTGCTCCGCCTACGCCTACTTTCCCGGCGGCATGGATCTAGCCACCTGCCGGAATATCTCCGTCCGCTACGACCTTCCGCTGGCGGACGTGCTGTACGCGCCGGTGGGCAGCGTCTTTGTCATGCGGTCCGGCCAAAAGCCGGTGATCGTGCCCCGGTACGATACCCTCCACAGCCCGGAGTACCGCCGGTACCTGCGGATCCTGGAAAAGAAGGGGGCCCAGGGGCGGTAAAAAAAGAGGAACCGTTTTTTCCGGTTGCGGGATGCGCCGGGGGAGGAAAATCTGCTAGGATGCAGACAGAAGCCGAAAGGCAAGACACCAAAACCAAACATTCCCAATGTGAGAAGGAGGAAACAAACATGGCAAACTTTGAAGAAATCGGACAGGGCGTTCTGGATCCCGTGGAAAATCAGGGCTACTGCGTAGACATCAGCATCTGCCTGGACGGAACCGGCAGCATGAGCCCCATCATCGATGAGGTGAAGGACAACGCGCTGGCCTTCTGCGACAAGTTCCATAAGGCCATGGAGGCCAACGGCAAAAACGTGGACCAGCTGCGGGTGAAGGTGATCCCTTTCCGGGACTACGCCTACGACGGGGCTAAGGCCATGGACGACTCCGGGTTCTTCTCCCTGCCGGAGCAGAACAAGGAATTCCGGGCCTATGTCAGCGGCATCACCGCCGAGGGAGGCGGGGACGCACCGGAAAGCGCCCTGGAGGCCATGGCCCTGGCCATGCGTTCCCAATGGACCAAAAGCGGCTCCAAGCGCCGGCATGTGATCCTGATGTTCACAGACGCCTCCGCCGTGCCGCTGCAGGATCCCAAGCGGACGGCCAGCGAGTACTACCCGGCGGACATGCCCGCGAACCTGGCCCAGCTGGGCGACATGTGGAGCGGGTACAGCCAGGAGATGGAAGGAATGCCGGAGGGGCGGGCCGCCCGGATGGTGCTGTTCGTGCCCAACGAGCAGCCCTGGAGCGATATGCAGGTCTGGAACAACGTCTGGACCTCCTTCTCCAAGGCAGGCAAGGGCCTGGAGGAGGTGGATATCGACCTGGCCATCAACCTGCTGGTCAACTCGGTGGCCTGAGGAGGCGCCTGGGGCGGGCTCTGCGCCCGCCCCGAAACCAGCGTAAGAGGGAAGAAAGGAGAAGGATTTCATGCTTCAGATGCGGATGTACAGCGAGCGCACCGTGGATCAGGACGGCATCGTCACCCGGACCGGGGAGGATGCCCTTCCGTATGGAAACCGGGCGGGGATGTTTGTGGCGGACGGCATGGGCGGCAGCGCGGGGGTTGCCGTCCTTCGCTTCCACCCGGACTGCTTCGACGGGGACCGGCTGGCGGCCCGGCTTTCCCGGATCCTGGCCAGCGCCCGTCTGGACGGCAGCCCGGAGTTTGCCGCCTACGTAAAGGAAAATTTCGCCAGCCTGACGGACCCGGCGGTGGAGCGGCTGTACCAGGAACCGGCCGCCCACACCCTGCGCCTGAAAAAAAGCGGGTACGTAGGCTCCCATGCCCTGGGTTTTGTGATGGCGGCCTGGCTGCTGCTTTTGGAGGAGCGGCAAAAGCAGGAGGGAAGCGAAGAGGCCTGGGAGGCGGACATCCGCCGTCTGAAGGATTCCCTGTTTGACCAGTACCAGCAGGCCATCCGCCTGCTGGGAGCGGAATGCGCCCGGGTGAGCATCCAGAAAATCGACTACTTTGGCACCACCCTGTCGGCGGCGTTTTTCCGGGAAAAAGAGGACTCGGTGGAGGCCATCTTTTTAAACTGCGGGGATTCCCGCAGCTACGTCTGGGACGCCGGCGGGTTCCGCCAGGCCGGCGAGGACCAGGGGCGGAAAGGCGGCATGGCCAGCCGCTTCTGCCTGGGGAAGGAAGCCCCGGCGATTTCCCTGGAAAAAAAGACGTACCCCAAGCCCTGTGCTTTTCTCTGCATGACGGACGGGGTCTACGGCGCGTTCGGAGGCCGGAATGGTTTCCACTCCACCCCCCTCTATATGGAAGGGTTCCTGATGAACCTGTGGGCCCAGGCGTCCTCCCTGGAGGAGGCCCGGCAGCGGCTCCAGGCGGTGTTTGACGCCCGGGGCCGGATGGACGACAGCAACAGCCTGATCCTAACCGCCTTTGGGTATGAGGACTACGGGGCTTTCCGGGAAGCGGCCCGGCGGCGGCTGGAATGGCTGAACCAGGAATACGGCCTGGACCGGCTGCCGGAGGATTTCCTGGTGGAGGACTATCAGGAGAGGGCCAGGCAGCGGCAGAAAGCCTCCGCGGAAGCCCTGAGCCCGCTGCTGGGGGAGGCCTACCGGCTGCCGGCCGTCCAGGAATACTGCCGGAGGCAGGTGGAGCAGCCTGGCTTCCGCAGCCAATACGGCGGGAAGGCCGTCCGGATCCAGGCGGAAATCGCGGAGCGGAACCGGCAGTGCGCGGAGATCCGGAACAAGCTGTACCGGCTGGCGGAGGAAAACTTTCTGGATTTCGTCCCCCAGGAGCCGGTCCGGCGTTCCCTGGCGGCCCGGGTGATGGGCGGCTGGGCCAACACGCCCCAGGAGCGGGCCCGGAGCCTGGGCCAGGCGTACCAGCGGGATTTTGCCTGCCGGGAGGAAGCCCTGGAGCAGTTCCGCTGGCAGCTGAAAAACACCTGCGACGCCCTCTGCCTTTCGGTGGAGACGGTGCGCCGGGATCCCCTCCAGGGCTGGGACGCGGCGGCGGAGCAGGCCTCCCTGGAATGGGCCCGCAGGACCGAGGCGCAGGTGCGGGAGATGGCCGGCCAGATGGGCGCCTGGCTTCAGGATATGGCGGAGCGCAGCCGGGGCCTTACGGATGCCCAGAGCCAGTGGGCCGCGGAAAACCGGAAGGCCATGGAAGCCTATTTCCGCAGAGGGGGAAGCACCTCGCCGATGGATCTGGTATCCCAATGGCTGGAGGCCCCCCGGGGACGGTTTCCGGAGACCACCATCCCCTCTGTGCGGATCGCCCTGGAGCGGCTGGCGGAGCGTTACCAGGAGGCGCGGGAGCAGGCCCGGCAGCTGCGGGAGGAGGAGGAAGCCGCCCTCCGGCAGGCTGCCGCCCAGTACTGGGAGGAACACGCGGCGGAAGACCTGCCGGCGCTGCTGGAGCAGGGAACGCTGGCAGACGGAGCGCCGGAACTGGAGCGGCGAATCCGCGGACAGCTGGAGCAGGACCGGGAACTGGCCCGCAGCCAAGAGCTGTGGGAGGCCCAGCAGGAGGTCTTTGGACGCTACCTGGAAAACCATCTGTCCGAGGTGAGCCAGGAAAAGCGGGAGGACGTGGAGAAATACGGTTGGATGTAAGGAAAGGCGGTGGCAGATATGGCGGAGATCCTCTGCAAGGGGTACACCTTC
>CALWEC010000239.1 GCA_944376945.1 uncultured Lachnospiraceae bacterium
GTCGGAGAGGGTATAGTGGAGGGAGATGGTATCGGAGACCACGGAATCCAGGAACAGATCCTGGGTAAAGCGGTCAAAATCCTGCCGGGTCTGTTCCGCCTCCGGGGAAGCGCCGGTGGCATCGTCCGGGTCCACGCCCGTGGAACCCTCCGGGGAACCGCTCGTGGCATCCTCCGCAGCGCCGTCCGGGCCCTCCGAACCTGCCTGGTTTTCACCGGCGGTGGATTCGGCCGGGGAGGCGCTTTGGCAGCCGCCCAGCAGCAGGCAGAAAGCAAGCAGGCAGGCAATCAGGGAAAATAGATGTTTTTTCATAGCCAATCCTTCCGTTTTTATCTATTTTATACAGCCGGGTCCCGGTTTAGTCGGGAGGCCCGGCCTCCGTTTTCAGCCAGCCTCCGTTTTCAGCCGGGCCAGCGCCTCGATAAAGGCGGGGGTGGTGCCGCAGCAGCCGCCGATGACCCGGGCCCCGGCGTTTACCAGCACCTGCATGTGGCGGGCGAAATCCCCGGCGGACATGGGGTAAACGGCCTCCCCCTCCGGGGAGATAACCGGCATACCGGCGTTGGGCTTGGCAAGAAGGGGGACGGTGGCCACGGAATGCATGGAGGCCACCACCGCCTCCAGCTGGTCCGGCCCTACGGAGCAGTTGACTCCCACAGCGGCGGCCCCCATGGCCTGAAGGGTCTCCACCATTTCCACCGCGCTTCCGCCGTACAGGGCGGAGCCGTCGGCCTCCAGGGTCAGCGAACACATAACCGGCAGATCGCAGACGTCCGCGGCGGCGTCCAGGATGGCCATGGCCTCGTCCACGCTCAACAGGGTCTCCGCCACCAGCAGATCCACCCCGGCTTGGTTCAGCAGGGCAATCTGCTCCCGGTAGATGTCCAGCAGCTTTTCGTAGGTCATGGGGCCGGCCGGTTCCAGCATCTGGCCGGTGGTGGTAATATCCCCGGCCACCAGGGCCCGGCCCTCCACCGCTTCCTGGGAAATGCGCACCAGCCGGGGAATCATGTCCGGCACCTGGTCCGCCAGCCCAAAACCTTCCATATTAAAGCGGTTGGCGCTGAAGGTGGGCGCGTACACAATCTGGCTGCCGGCCTCCACATAGGCCCGCTGCAGCCCGGCCAGCACCTGCGGGTGCTCCAGCACCCACTGTTCGGTGCAGACGCCCCGGGGCATCCCGGCTTTCATCAGGTTGGAACCGGTGGCGCCGTCCAGGAGGATCAGGCCGCTTTCCGCCAACTGGGCAAATTCTTGTTTGGTCATGGAATTCTCCTTTGCGGTTCATTGGTTGCCTCCGGGCCGGAGCCGTCAGAGGTATCCCCATTATAGCATGGCTTTGGGAAAACGGGAAGGCCGGGACGTTGCGCTTTTTCGGAAAATGTGCTAAGATAAATCCGCCAACTCCGCCGGGCGGCCGCCCAGGCCCTGCGCGGCGGGAAACCCCACCATCATCATCAGGAGGAAAAACACATGAAATATGTATGCGATGTCTGCGGCTGGGAATATGACGAGGAGCAGGGCTCCCCGGAAAACGGCATCGAGCCGGGCACCAAGTGGGAGGATCTGCCGGAGGATTTTGCCTGCCCCCTCTGCGGCGTCGGCAAGGATCAGTTTTCCCAGGAATAAACCGGTGAGACAGGGCAGGAGGCGTCTTTCCCAAGGGGCTCTCCTGCTCCCTTTTTCTCTGTGCTAGGGGGAGGCGGGACGCTTGCAGGAAGATTTGGTCTATGAGATTCTCTCGGCAGTGGAGGAAATCCCGGAAGGGAGCGTGGCCACCTACGGCCAGATCGCCCGGCTCATCGGCCGGGAGAAAAACGCCCGGCTGGTGGGCCGGGTCCTGAGCCTGGCGGAATATTATGGAAGCTATCCCTGTCACCGGGTGGTGAACCACGCCGGACGGCTGGTCCCCGGCTGGCCGGAGCAGCGGGAGCTGCTGCGGCGGGAAGGGGTGCCCATGAAGGATGAAACCCACGTGGACCTGAAGCGGTGCCGGTGGGAATGCTGAGGAAACACCCAAGGAGTCTGTCATGAACCCGTATCGTATTGCCGTCTGTGAGGACGACCCTCACGACCAGGAACAATTAAAAAGCCTGCTTCGCGGGATTTTTGCCGCCTCGGAATCGGAGGACGGCGGGGCCGGACCGGAACCCTCCGGAGCCGAACCGGTTCCGGCCGAGCCGGAGGTGGTCTGCTTTTCCACGGCGGAGGCCCTGCGGGCCGCGGCGGAGTCCGGGGAAGAGTTTGGCGTGTTTCTGCTGGACATTCAGATGCCCGGGGAAAGCGGCCTGGATTTGGCCCGGTGGCTCTACGGCCAGGGCGTGCGGAACCGGGTGATCTTCATCACCGGCAGCGCCGAGTACGCGCTGGCCGGGTACGACGCCCACCCGCTCCACTATCTGCTGAAGCCGGTGGACCGGGAGGCCCTGGCCGCCGCCATCGCCCTGGCCCGGGAGGCGGTCCGGCCCCAGACGGTGCAGTTTCAGCGGGGCGGCCGCACCGTCAGCCTGCCGGTGGACCGCATCCGCTTCCTGGAAAGCCGGGACCACGGGGTGGCGGTGTACCTAGAGCAGGAGGAACGGTTTTTCTCCATGCCCCTGGCGGAGGCGGAGCGCCTGCTGCCGGCGGGGATGTTCGCCCGCTGCCATAAAAGCTATCTGGTCAGCCTGGCCTGGGTGGAGGAGTGCGGCCGCACCGAGGTGCGCCTTCGGGACGGCGCGCGCCTGCCGGCCAGCCGCACCTTTTACCGGGATTTCCAAAGCGCCCTGGTCCGCTGGCTGAACCACAGCGCCCCCTGACCCGTCCGGCGGGAGAGGGGGCGTTCCTTTGCGGTGCGCCTGGCGGCGCACGTTCTCTTCTACTCAAACAGCGGCTGCTCTCTCCTCTGAAACAGGTCTTCCGTCTTCAGCAGCTTCAGGCGGGCGTTTTGCTTTGCCAGTTCCTCTGCCGCCTTGGTATAGCCGCCTTTTGAAAAATACACATAGTATCGGTCCCGAAAACCGGGAAGCAGGTAGTCCTTTCCCATCCAGTTCTCAATATCTGCTTTGGAGGCAGCTTCCTTCCGCCACTTGCATTCTCCGACAATCAGCTTTTTCTCCGCCGGATTCCCCATAACCAGATCCAGATCGGTTTCCTCCCGCCTTACGCTGTCTGTTCCCCACCATTTGCCAAACGATGTGGCGAGGAAGGGCAGCTTCTGTTCCCTGTTCAGCCGCATCATATACTGCAGGCAGATCTGTTCGAACGCCGGCTTCCCGATAAAGGCGGAAAGGGCTTCTCCCAATACGGTTTTCTCTGCCAGCAAGCCGCCGATGCCGGCGTCAATCTCTGCCTGGCTGTTAAAGACAAAGCGGTACCAGAAGCGGTAACAGAAATCGCTGACTTGATAAATACTTTTTCGGCTCCGTCTCGCATCCTCGCCGAAGGGCGTAATCCGTTCCAGGATTTTCATGTCTACCAGCACCTTCAGATATCGGAAGGTCTTGGTCTTCTCCTCCCCGATTTTTAGAATAATGTCATTCAGACGTGTGGCGCCGGCGGCCACGGAAGAGATGATCGAGTTATAGACCGCCGGTTCCCGCAACTCCTGCTGAAGCAGCATAAACGGTTCACTGTACAGATAGCCGGAACTCCGGAAGAAAAGCCGTTTCAGGTTCTCTTCGAAGGAAAGCTTTGGATTTACCTGCGCTAGATAATGGGGCGTTCCGCCGATGCAGGAATACAGGCGGATTTTATCCTCGTCGGAAAAGCCCTCCAGCATTTGCGCCGCGTCCAGATAATCAAAACCGGTTAAGCACAGCTGCATGGTCCGACGCCCAAATAGCGGGCTTTTGCTCCCCAGAACACTGCGCTCCATAAACGCCACATGGCTGCCGCACAGGATTAGGAAAAGCTTGCTGTCCTTCAGCTGGTGATCGATGGCGTTCTGCAATATGGAGGGAAGGCCTTTGTTGGCGCTGCACGCATAGGGAAATTCATCAAAGGCCAGGACAAACTGCCGTTCCTTCGCCCGGTCCGTCAGAAATTTGAAAGCCGAATCCCAGTCTCGGAACTGGATTCCGGAGTCTGTCAGCTGAAAAAATTCCAGGATTTTCTCTGTAAAATGAGAAAGGTTAAGCGTATCGTTCACTTCCTGCGCGGTAAAAAAAATCCCGGGCTTGTCTTCCATCAATCGCGAAATCAAATAGGTTTTTCCGATTCGCCGCCTTCCGTACAGGACAACGCATTGAAAGGTTCCGCTGTCGTAGCCCTCCTGCAGTTCCATCAGTTCCTCTTGCCTGCCAACAAACATAGACGCCTCCTGTTGTAGCAAACTAGATTAGTATAATCGTGTTTACTACTATTTTATCCCATGAAAGGCGTCCCGTCAAGCCTCCGGCAGCTTTAGGGCCGTCCGGACGGTAAAGACCGTGTCGGTCCAGCACAGATCCAGCACGCTGCCGTATTTTTCGGCCACGGCGCGCATCTGGGCCAAGCCGAAGCCGTGGGCGTCCGGGTCGGCTTTGGTGCTGCGGAGGGAGCCGCGGCCGTCGGTTTGGACCGCGCCGTCAAAGCGGTTCTCGCACTGGACGGTCAGAAAACCCTGGTTCACCTGGATCCGCAGCCGAACGAAGGCCCCCGGGCCGACCTTGGCCGGGCCTTCCAGGGCGTTGTCCAGCAGGTTCATCAGCAGGGAGCACAGGTCCTCCGCCGGAATCGCCAGATCCTCCGGAGCGAAAATCACGGAGGAGAAGCGGATGCCCGCCGCCTGGGCCCGGCCCGCGGCGTTCTGCACAATGGCGTTGACGATGGGGTTTTTGGCGTAGCGGACGCCGGCGGCCCGGGCGTTGTCCGCCTGCATCTGGCCCAGCATCTGCCGCAGGCCCGCCAGATCCCCGGCCTCGGCCAGGGCCGCGCACACAAGCTCCAGCCACAGGGTGATCCAGTACAGGGGGGAGGCGTACTGGCCCGCGGAAATCTCCGCGGCCAGGGCGCCCAGGCCGACGGCCAACAGGCTGTCCGGCCAGAGGAGCAGAGCCGCCGCGGCAGCTAGGGCCGCGCCGGCCGCGCTCCAGGCGGAAAGCTTCCCCAGGGTCCGCCAAAAATCCCGCCCCCGGTGCAGGGCCAGCCACAGGGCCAGAGCCAGGGCCGCCGCCGCGTCCATGCCGTGGAAGCTCAGCAGCTTCCACACCGCCGGAGGCAGCACCGGGCTTCCCAGGCCCAGGGCCAGACGGTGGCCGTCAGCAGGGCCGCCGCCAAGGCCGGCAGCAGCAGCCGTCCGTCGGGCCGGCCCTGGGCCAGGCCCAACAGAAACAGCCCGGCCAGCAGCAGGGCGGCCAGAGCCGTGGCCCCGGCCGGCAGGGCGTAACCGGCGGCGTAGCTCATGGCGCTTTGCTGGTCGCTGGGATCGGCGGTCAGGCGGGGAAGAGGCGGGAACAGCCCGCTTTCCCCCAGCAGGCGCAGGTCCATGGTCAGGGTCTCCCCGCCGCCGGCAGGCAGAGGCAGCTGCACCCGGCTCAGGCTGACGGTGTCCGGGCTCTGGAGGGCTGCGGAGGACCAGATCTCCGCCCCGTCCAAAAACACCCGCGTCTCCAGCCCGGCCGTCTCAAACAGCAGCCAGACGCCGTCCGCGCGGTTCTGGGGAAGGGTCAGGGTATAGCGGTACCAGCCGCCCTCCTCCAGCGGCGGCAGCTCCGCGGGCAGGGCGGCAGGGTCAAAGGGGATTTCCGTCTCGCCGGCGGCGGCCGCGGCGGTTTCCCAGTTCAGGTACCGGGCGTCCAGCTCCGCCCGGGTAAACCGCCCTAAAAACGCCAGCGCCCCGGCGCACAGAAAAAGAAACGCCAGGGCGCAGGCCCGGGCCCGATGCTTATTCATAATGGTTTCCTCCCCTGCGGATTTCTCCCTCCACTGTACCAAATCTGCCGCCCCGGGGCAAGGGGGAGGGAGCGTCCTCCCCTAACTTACCACATTTCGCCCCTAACTGGCGTCCAAGAGGGGGTCTCCGGCTGGTACAATAAAAAGGATCATGGCATACCACCCGCCCCGCCGCGGCGGCAGTCGGAAAAAGCGAAAGAAATTAGACGGAAAGAGAAGCAGGGAGGAAATAGATATGCGGAAAAAAGGAATCGGCGCGGTGCTGGCGCCTCTGGTACTGCTGGCGGCCCTGTGGCTGACGGCTCTGCCGGCCTACGGGGCGGAGGTGGTGGCCTCCGGCACCGACGGTGACCTCCAATGGTCCCTGGACGATGCGGGGGTCCTGACCATCTCCGGCAATGGGGCCATGAACGGAAAGCCATGGCTGGAAGAACACGGGGAGCAGATCCGAGAGGTGGTGGTAGAAGAAGGCGTGACCAACGTCGGCACCAGCGCCTTCTCCGGTTACTCCCTCGGCGGAACGACCGCGAAGAACTTGACCAAGGTAACCCTGCCGGAGTCGGTGACCAGCATCGGCGACTTCTCTTTCCGGGACTGCAAAAGTCTGGAGGAGATCCAACTGTCCGGGAGCCTGACCTCCATCGGGGGAAATGTCTTTGACGGCTGCAGCAGTCTGAAAGAGATCCACTTTCCCGACAGCGTGACCAGTATAGGGGGCGGCATGTTTATCAACTGCACCAGCCTGACCAGCGTCACCCTGCCTCAGAACCTGGAGACGTTCGGCGGCATGCTGTTTAACGGCTGCACCAGCCTTCAGGAGGTCAAGCTGCCGGAAAACCTGACGAAAATCAGCGGGTACGCGTTTCAAAACTGCGCCAGCCTTCAGAAAATTGAACTGCCGGATACGCTGACGACCATTGAGCTGAATGCCTTCAGCAACAGCGGTCTCACCGCGCTGACATTGCCGGAATCCGTAACAACCATCGGCGGAAACGCATTTTCCGGCTGTAAAGGTCTTACCGAGCTGATCCTGCCGGAATCCGTAACAACCATCGGCGCGAACGCGTTTTCTGGCTGCCTCGGCCTTCAGAAGATCATCCTGCCAGCCGCCGTAACAGAGGTCGGTACAAATGCGTTTTTAAACTGCTCGCTGGAGGTGATTTATTATCCGGAGGGCGTGTCTTTGGATGATGCCGGCCTCGTCAACGACACTGTTCGGGTGACGTATAATGAAAACGGCAAGCGTACCTGTGTAGGGGACCACCACTACCCGGAGAACGCCGACTGCACGAAAGGGATACAGTGCAGTTACTGCGACGAGAAGGTAGAAGCGAAGACAGAACATAGCTATCAAAATTATACTCCCAACGGCAACGGCACCCATAGCGCTTCCTGCGCCAACCCGGGCTGCACGGTGAAGCTGGAAAACCAAGCCTGCGATCAGAAGGGGGAGAACTTCACCTGCAGCCTGTGCGGCTATTCCTGGGAGAAGGAGGTTTCCTATATCACCTACGCCTGGGAGGAGGAAAGCCAGACCCTGACCTCCGAGTCTAATACGGCTAAGGCATATCTGGTTTCCGCCGAGGACACGGTTTGGGACGCAGGCTGGTATGTGGCGGAGGGAGCGGTGACCATCTCCCAGCGGGTGGCGGTCAACGGCGACGTCCACCTGATCCTGGCCGACGGCGCGGCCCTTACGGTCAACGGCGGCATCGGCCTGAACGGGGAAACCGCCAACCTGACCATCTACGGCCAGGAAGAGGGCACCGGAGCCCTGACGGCCCAGGAGGTGGCGAAAGAAAATGCGGGAATCGGCGGCGACGACGGGGTGTCGGGACTGGTAGGCAGCATCACCATCCACGGCGGACATGTCACCGCCACCGGCGGGTACGACGGAGCGGGAATCGGCGGCGGACACGGCCTGATAGATGAGGAAAGCGGCATTCAGACCATCACCCTCTACGGCGGCACGGTCTGCGCCACCGGCGGCCGATACGGAGCGGGAATCGGCACCGGGCTTGCTGGAAGCACCGTGGAAACCGTCTCCATCACCGGCGGCAGTGTCACGGCAAAGGGTGAAACGCTCGTGGGAATCGGCGGCGTGGAGAATGAAGGCATCGTGGAAAGGCTCTCCATCACCGGCGGCAGCGTCACGGCCATCGGCGGCAACGAGGCGGCCATCGGCGGGTGCGGCTCCTTTACCGTGGCGAAGGAGGGCCCCAGCGTCTTCGCCTTTGAGGGCCATGGGATCATTGAGGCGTGGGAAGCCGATTACGACAGCGCTCCGGTAGTCACCGTGGCAAAAGACGGAAGCGTCACCTTCTATCGAACTTCCGTGACCCTGGCGGCGGACACCCTTCTGCCGGCGGGCAAGGCTCTGACCATCCCCAGCCAGGGGGACACCGGCCATGAGATCGTGGTGCCGGAGGGAGTCACCTACACCATCGACGGCAGTCTGACGGTTAAGAAGGGCAGCCGTCTGACGGTGGAGGAAGGGGGCGTCCTTATCGTCAACGGGACGCTGACCGTGGAGGAAGGGGGAACCCTGGTCAACGACGGGACCCTTACCACCAACGAAGACGGCAGCACCATCATCCAGCCCGGCGGCGAGTATGAAAAGGGCCAGGGAGCGGTGCAGGACGGGGAGGGAACCTTTACGTGCACCTACTCCGTGACCCTGGAGACCGGCGGCGGAACCATCGTCCCGGGGAAAGAGGTGACCAGCTACCTTTACGGCACAGGCGTGAAGCTGCCGACGGAGGAGGACATCGCGAAGACCGGCTATACCTTCGCCGGCTGGTTTGAAAGCGAAACCTTCGACGGGGAGCCGGTAACCGCCATTTCCGCTGAAGACGAAGGGGATAAGACCTACTACGCCAAGTGGACGGCCAAAGAATATGCCGTGACCCTGGAGACCGACGGCGGAACCATCGCCGAGGGTCAGAACGTGACCAGCTACACTTACGGCGTGGGCGCGGTGCTGCCGACGGCGGACCACATCGCGAAGACCGGCTATACCTTTGAGGGCTGGTATGAGAGTGAAGAGTTTACCGGCCAGGCGGTTCTGACCATCCCGGCCGATGCCGAAGGGGATAAGACCTATTACGCTAAGTGGACGGCCACCCAGTACACCGTGACGGTTCGGACCCAAGGGAACGGCACGGCAGAGGCTGACCGGGCCACGGCCTGCATGGGGGACACCGTCGCCCTGACCGCCGAGGCAGGGGCGGGCTGTCACTTTGTGGAATGGCAGGTGGAACCGGATACCGTCGCCGTGACGGACGGCCGCTTTTCCATGCCCGCCGCGGATGTGACCGTCACCGCCGTGTTCGCCGCCCATGATTTTGGCGAGAAATGGTACGGCGGCGAAACCGGCCATTGGCAGCAGTGCGCCTGCGGCGCGGTTACCCAGACGGAGGGCCACAGCCCGAACCCGGACGACGGCGACTGCACCACGCCGGTGACCTGCGCCGTCTGCGGCTATGAGACCACCGCCGCCCGGGAAAGCCATGACTTTGGCGGCTGGACCGGAAACGGGGACGGCACCCACACCGTCGTCTGCCAAAATCCGGGCTGCGCGGTGAAAAGCGGCCCGGAGCCCTGCAGCGGTGGAACGGCCACCTGCACGGAAAAGGCGGTGTGCGCCGTATGCGGCAGCTCCTACGGAGAAGTGGATCCGGACAAACACACCGGACAGGAAGCCTGGGTGACCGACGGGGAGAACCATACCAAGGTGTACAGCTGCTGCGGCGCGGTGATCCAGGAAGCCACGGCCCACACCTGGGAGAACGGGGTCTGCTCCGTCTGCGGCTACGGCTGTGAACATACGGGCGGCACGGCCACCTGCACCCAGCAGGCGGTGTGCGAGATCTGCGGGGCCCTGTTTTTGGAGGCGGGGCCAGCGGCAGCACCCGTAAGGCGCAGGGGACCATTGGGAAAAAGCCGCCCTTGACGACGGCAAGGACGGCGAGTAATATAAAATCAAATATAGGAGCAGCCGCGCCAACGCTGTCTTTTGCGGCGCACGGCGCAAGAATCGGGATCATGTTTAGAAAAGCTGGGGAAAACATAAAGAACAGGACGGTGACGAAAATGCCTGAGAGCCACAACACGGAATGGAAAAGCAAGTGGAAGGACGAATATCTGGAATGGATTTGCGGCTACGCGAACGCCCAGGGCGGAAAAATTTATATCGGCTGCTATGACGAGGGAAGGGTTGTCGGCCTGCCCAATGCCCGCAGGCTGTTGGAAGACATTCCCAATAAAATCCGGGATGCGATGGGAATTCTTGTCGGCGTCAATCTTTTGGAGAAGGACGGCAAGGAATATATCAAGATTGACGTACCGCCGTATCCCATCGGCATTTCCTGCAAGGGCGTCTACTACTACCGCAGCGGCAGCACCCGGCAGATTTTGACCGGTACGGCGCTGGAAGCCTTCCTGATGCGCAAGCGTGGCGCGACCTGGGACAATTTACCGCTCCCGGCTTTTTCGCTGGACGATGTGGATGATGAAACGGTAGCGCACTTTAAGCAGTGGGCTGCGAAAAAAGGCCGCATTGACCAAAGCGTACTGGACGAGCCAAAAGACATGCTGATGGAAAAGCTGCATCTGATGAACGGTCCGTATCTGACCAACGCAGCCATGCTTCTGTTTAGTAAAGACCCGGAGAAATGGCAGCTGGGCGCGTATGTGAAAGTAGGCTATTTTGAAACAGACGCGGATTTGCTGTATCAGGATGAAATTCACGGCTCCATTTTAGAGCAGATCGACAAAATCGTGGAGCTGGTGTATCTCAAGTACATGAGGGCCAAAATTACTTATGAAGGAATGCAGCGGATCGAGCGGTACTTTGTACCGGAGGAAGCCCTGCGGGAAGCCTTGCTGAACGCCCTGTGCCACAAGCAATATCAATCCGGTGTGCCGATCCAGATCAGCGTATACGAAGATAAGCTGTATATTGCCAACTGCGGATGCCTGCCGGAAAACTGGACGCTGGAAAACCTGATGAGCAAGCACGCCTCCA
>CALWEC010000240.1 GCA_944376945.1 uncultured Lachnospiraceae bacterium
AGCAGGTTTATCAGACCCTGCGCACCTCCCCCTACCGGAATTATGTCCACGGGGAGATGCCGGAAGGAGCCGCGGCGGTGTACTTCCTGGTTGTGGAGGAGAAGGAAAAGGCGGAACGCCTGCGGCGGCTTCTGGAGGAGGCAGGCTATGACCGGAATCTGAAGCTGACCTGGAGCGAGCCGAAGGAATTTCCTGGCAGCGTGTTCCTGCGGATTTACAGCCAGAATGCCACCATTTCCCATATGCTGGAGTATCTGCAGGAGGAAACCGGAGGCCTCCCGCTGGTGACCATCGGCCCGGAGCCGGAGGCGGACGTGCCGGTGCCGGCCGGCCAGCCCAACCGGACGGTCCGGGAGCTGAAGCGGCGGTTCGAGCCCTTTTTCTGGAAAAAGGAAAAAGCCTGAATCAAGGAATGAGGCGGCCTTGTTCACGGTATTTTCTTAATTTTGTATAAAATGCATAGATAAAACTGGAAATTTGCGGTATACTACAAGCAACGCAGAAGCGGATAAGGGAGGAAGCAAAATACAATGCGAGTAGTTTTTTTTTTTTTTTCGGAGATCAGCGTGCCGGTTTTGACTTCCCTGGCGGAAGCCGGCCACACCGTGGCGGCGGCGGTCACGCAGCCGGATAAGCCCAAGGGCCGGAGCAAGGAGCTGCAGGCCTCGCCGGTGAAGCAGAAAGCCCTGGAGCTGGGCATCCCGGTGCTGCAGCCGGTAAAGGTCCGGGAGCCGGAGTTTGTGGAGCAGCTGAAGGCCCTGGGCCCAGAGGTAATGGTGGTGGTGGCTTTCGGGCAGATCCTAACCCGGGAGGTGCTGGAAATCCCGCCCAAAGGCTGCATCAATGTCCATGCGTCCTTACTGCCTATGTACCGGGGGGCGGCCCCCATCCAGCAGGTGATCCTGGACGGGCAGGCGGAAACCGGTGTAACCACCATGTTTATGGACGAGGGCTTGGATACCGGCGATATGCTGCTGAAGGCGGTGGTGCCCATTTCCCCGGAAGATACCGGCGGCAGCCTGCAGGAAAAGCTTAGCGCCGCAGGAGCGCCGTTGCTCATCGAGACCCTGCGGCAGCTGGAAGCCGGAACCCTGAAGCGGACGCCCCAGACCGGGGAAACCTGCTACGTGGGGATGCTGAAAAAGTCCATGGGCCGCATCCGCTGGGACCGGCCGGCGGCGGAACTGGAGCGGCTGGTGCGGGGGATGGATCCCTGGCCCAGCGCCTACACCACCCGGAACGGGAAAACCCTGAAAATTTGGTCTGCCCGGGTGGAAACGCCGGAAGGCACGTCCGAAACGCCGGAAGGCGCGGCTGCGCAGGAGGAAATCGCGTCCCAAGCGCCGGGGCAAATCCTGGGGGCCGGAAAGGACGGCATCCGGGTGCAGACCGGGGACGGGGTGCTGGTCATCCGGGAATTGCAGCCGGAGGGCAAAAAGCGGATGGCGGCGGACGCCTATCTGCGGGGCTATCCGGTAAAGCCGGGGGACCGGCTGGAATAGGAGGAAGAAGCGTATGTTTTGGTGGGATCCCACATATATTCTGGTAATCATCGCGGCGCTGATCAGCCTGGCGGCTTCCGCCCGGGTGAACAGCACCTACGCCCGCTACGCCCGGGTGCGGAGCGCTTCCGGCATGTCCGGGGCGGAGGCGGCCCGGCGGATCCTGCAGATGCAGGGGGTTTACGATGTGAGCGTGGAGCGGGTGGCCGGGAACCTGACGGACCACTACGATCCCCGCAGCAAGGTGCTGCGGCTTTCCGACTCCACCTTTGGCTCCTCCAGCGTGGCGGCGGTGGGCGTGGCGGCCCATGAGTGCGGCCATGCCCTGCAGCATGCCAGAGGCTACGCTCCGCTGGCCATCCGCAGCGCCCTGGTGCCGGTGGCCAACCTGGGCGCCACCCTCAGCTGGCCGCTGGTGCTCATTGGCCTTTTGATCCGCAGCGACAGCGGCATGCTTTTTATCAACGCGGGCATCCTGCTGTTCTGCGCGGTGGTGCTGTTCCAGATTGTAACCCTGCCGGTGGAGTTTGACGCTTCCCGCCGGGGCCTTCGGCTTTTGACGGAAACCGGCATCCTTTACCCGGAGGAAGCGTCCAAGACCAAAAAGGTGCTCTCGGCGGCGGCGATGACGTATGTGGCCAGCGTGGCGGCCAGCCTGCTGCAGCTGCTGCGTCTGCTGCTTATCGCCCGGAGCCGGGATCGGGACTAACCCATGGAAAACACAAGGGAAATGGCCTGCCGGATTGTGGAGGCGGTGCTGGAGCAGGGAGCCCAGAGCCACCAGGCCCTGCGGGAAACCCTGGGCCGCTATCCGGACATGGACGGCCGGGACCGCCGGTTTGTACAGCGCCTGGTCCAGGGGACCCTGGAGCGGCTGCTGCTGTTGGACGCTAAGCTGGGCCAGGTGTCCCGGACGCCGGTAAAAAAAATGAAGCCTTGGATCCGGAGCCTGCTCCGGGTGGGTACATACCAGCTGCTGTTCCTGGAGAACATCCCGGCCTCCGCGGTGTGCAGCCAGGCGGTGAAGCTGGCGGAGAAACGGGGGTACTCCGGCCTCAAAGGCTTTGTCAACGGAGTGCTTCGGAATATTGCCCGGGATCCCTCCCTGCCAGAGGGCGGGCCGGAGCTTTTGTATTCCACGCCTGGCTGGCTGCTGGAACGGTGGGAGGCGGAGTTGGGAGCGGAAAAAACCGAAGCCTTTCTGCGGGCTTCCCTGGAACCGGCGCGGCTGGCCGTTCGCTGGAACCAATCCCTGGCCGCCCCGGAGGAAATCCTCCGGAGCCTAAAGGCGCAGGGCGTGGAGGCGGAGCCTTTGCCCTACGGCCTGCCCGGCGCGTACCTGGAGGGCTTCGACCGGGTAGACCGGCTGGAGGCCTTCCGGCGGGGCTGGCTGCAGGTGCAGAACGTCAGCTCCATCCTGGCGGGCCGGGCCGCCGCCCCAGCGCCAGGCAGCCGGGTATTGGACCTGTGCGCGGCGCCGGGAGGGAAAAGCCTGGACCTGGCGGACCAGGTGGGGGAGAAGGGCCAGGTAACGGCCTGCGACCTGACGCCCCGGAAGGTGGAGAAAATAGAGGAAAACCGGCGGCGCTGCGGCTTCTCCCAGATCACGGCCCAGGTATCCGACGCCCGGGTATTCCGGCCGGAGTGGGAGGGGGCCTTTGACCTGGTGATGGCGGACCTGCCTTGCTCGGGCTTAGGCACCATCGGCCACAAGCCGGAGATCAAATACCGGATGACCCCGCAGGAGCTGGACAGCCTGGCGGCCCTGCAGCGGGAAATCTTAACCCATGCCTGGCGGTACCTGCGTCCAGGCGGCCTGCTGGTGTACAGCACCTGTACGGTGAACCGGCAGGAAAATCTGGAGAACTTCCGCTGGCTGCTGGCGCAGTTCCCGCTGGAGCCTGTATCGCTGGCAGAAGCCCTGCCGGACGGCCCCCAGGAGGACACCCTGGCGGAAGGTTACCTGCAGCTGGTGCCGGGGACACACCCCTGCGATGGCTTCTTTATTTCCAAGTGCAAAAGGAAACAATAGATTTATATGAGTGAGAAAGCGGACATCCGATCCATGGATCGGACGGAATTGACAGCCTTTTTTCAGGAAATGGGGGAAAAACCCTTCCGGGCGGCCCAGGTTTACCAGTGGCTGCACCAGAAAAAGGCGGAGGATTTTGCCTCCATGACCAACCTGCCTGGAAGCCTGCGCCAAAGGCTGGCGGAAACCTGCCGGCTGGACGCCCCTTCCATAGCGGAGCTTCAGGTTTCCCGGCTGGACGGCACCCGGAAGTACGCCTTCCTGCTGCCGGATGGAAACATCATCGAAAGCGTGTATATGAAATACCACTACGGGGTCAGCGTCTGCATTTCCTCCCAGGTGGGCTGCCGCATGGGCTGCCGGTTCTGCGCCTCAACCCTAGGGGGCCTGGTGCGGAACTTGACGCCAGGGGAAATGCTGGGCCAGATTTACGCCATGGAGCGGGACGCCGGGGAGCGGGTTTCCCATGTGGTGGTCATGGGCAGCGGGGAGCCTTTGGACAATCTGGAAAACCTGATCCGCTTCCTGCGGCTGGTTTCCGATGAACAGGGGGCGGCCATCGGCCAGCGGAACATTACGGTTTCCACCTGCGGGCTGGTGCCGGAAATGTACCGGCTGGCCCAGGAGCGCTTCCAGATTACCTTAGCCCTTTCCCTCCACGCCCCGGAGGACGCGCTGCGGCGCACCATGATGCCCATTGCCAACCGCTATTCCATCCGGGAGGCCCTGGAGGCCTGCGACGCGTACTTTGCGGCCACAGGCCGCCGCATCAGCTACGAGTACAGCCTGGTGCAGGACGTCAACGATCGGCCGGAGCAGGCCCGGCAGCTGGCGGCCCTGCTGAAGGGGAAAAACTGCCATGTGAACCTGATCCCGGTCAACCCGATCCGGGAGCGGGATTACCGGGAGACCAAAGGGCCGGAGGTCCAGCGGTTCAAAAAAGAACTTGAAAAAAGTGGAATACATGTTACTATAAGAAGGAAGCTGGGAGCGGACATAGACAGCGCCTGCGGCCAGCTGCGCCGCAGGATCCAGCAGGAGAAAGGCCGGGAGGAGGCGGATTGAGATGCATTTTTTCGCGGGGACGGACACCGGTAAAGTCCGGAAAGAGAACGAGGACCATATCTTTGCCTCCGCCAGCCCGGTAGGCCCTTTAAAAAACCTGTTCCTGGTGGCGGATGGGATGGGAGGCTATCAAGGGGGCGAATACGCGTCCCGGTATGTGACGGAGCGCCTGGTCCAGGAAATCCAAAACAGCCGGAAAACCAACCCGGTTTCCGTGCTGAACGATTCCATCCAGCAGGTCAACCGGGGGCTGCGGGAGGAAGCGCGCCGGAACTGGCAGTACGCCGAGATGGGGACCACCCTGGTGGCGGCTACGGTGGAGGCCGGGACCCTTTACATCGCCAACATTGGGGACAGCCGCCTGTATGTGCTGGAGGACGGAACCACCCTGCGCCAGATTACCCGGGACCATTCCTGGGTGGAGGAGATGGTGGCGGACGGGAAGCTCCAGCGGGACAGCGTCACCTATTGGGAAAATAAGAATATTATTACCCGCGCCGTAGGGATTGAGGATACCGTGACCGCGGATTTCTTTGAGACGGAATTAAAACCGGGAGAAAAAATCCTCCTGTGCTCGGACGGCCTGTCCAACATGGTGGAGGACGGGGAAATCCAGGAGATCCTTTCCCGGCCGGAGCCGGTGGAAACGCTGGGGACGGTGCTGATCGAAAAAGGGAAGGAGAACGGCGGACGGGATAATATTTCGGTGATCCTGGTGGAACCGGAATCAGACGAGGTGAGTGTATGCTAAGAATCGGAATGTTTTTAGGCAATCGGTATGAGATCATCAGCAAAATCGGTTCCGGCGGCATGTCGGATGTCTACAAGGCCAAATGCCATAAGCTGAACCGCTTTGTGGCCATCAAGGTCCTGAAGCCGGAATATGCCAGCGACCAGGGCTTCGTTTCCAAATTCCGCATGGAGGCCCAGTCGGCGGCCTGCCTGTCCCACCCCAATATCGTAGGCATCTACGATGTGGGGGAGGAAAACGGGACCTACTACATCGTTATGGAACTGATCGATGGGATTACCCTGAAGAAATACATCGAGCGGAAGAAAAAACTGGAAATCCGGGAGTCCATCGAGGTGGCCATGCAGGTGGCCCGGGGCCTGGAGGCCGCCCACCGGGAGCACATTGTCCACCGGGACATTAAGCCTCAGAATATTATGATCACCCGGGAAGGAAAGGTCAAGGTGACGGATTTCGGCATCGCCCGCGCCGCCTCCTCCCAGACCATCAGCTCCAATACCATGGGAAGCGTCCACTACATTTCCCCGGAGCAGGCCCGGGGCGGCTACTGCGACGAGCGCAGCGACATCTATTCCCTGGGTATTACCCTGTACGAAATGCTCACCGGCCGGGTGCCCTTTGAAGGGGACTCTACGGTGGCGGTGGCCCTGCAGCACATCCAGGGGGAGATGGTGCCCCCTCGGGAGTACGAGCCGCTGATCCCGGTGAGCCTGGAGAAGATTATCCTCAAGTGCACCCAGAAAAAGCCGGAGCGGCGCTATGCCACCGCCACCGAGCTGATTGAGGACCTGAAAAAGTGCCTGTCCATGCCCAACGGGGATTTTGTGAAAATGGCCCCGCTGACCAACGATTCCCCTACCCAGGTGTTCCGGGATTCGGATATGGAGCAGATTAAACGGGGAGTCAGCCGCACCGCGGAGGAGGAGCGCCGGGCGGAGAAGGCCTATCAGATGGGCATGGAGGACGAGGAAGACGAGTACGGCGATTACGAGGAGGACGAGTACGACGACGATTACGAGGACGAGTACGACGATTACGACGACGAGGAGGAAAGCGATTCCCAGTTCGAGAAAATCGTCACCTACATTATGATCGGCGTCGCCGTGCTGATTGTGCTGATTGTGGGCGCCATTGCCCTGCGGGCCTGCGGTGTGCTGAACTTTTCCTCCGGCGAGGCCAGCACGGAGAGCAGCGATTCCACCCAGGTAACGGTCATCTCCCTGCTGGGGATGACGGTGGAGGAGGCGGAGGCGGCCATGGAGGAGCAGAACCTGGGCCTGAACCTCCGGGTTTCCGATTACCTTCCTTCGGAGGACTATCCGGCCAACCAGATTTCCTCCCAGGATCCGGTGGAGGGCCAGGTGGTAGACCGGTCTTCTACCATAACCGTTACCGTCAGCACCGGCAGCAGCCAGCTGGCGATCCCTACGGATCTGGCCGGACAGACGGAAAACGATGCCCGCCGGATGCTGCGCACCGCCGGCTTTACCAATGTGGCCACCACCGTCCAGGAGCAGAACAGCGAGACGGTAGAGGAAGGCCGTGTCATTGGCACCAACCCTTCGATGGAGACGGCGGTAGATAAAGATACGGAGATTACCTTGATCCTCAGCATTGGCCCGGCCTCCAAGCCTACGGATGTGCCCCGCCTGTCCGGCATGACGGAGGCGGACGCCCGGGACGCCCTGCGGGAGGCCAACCTGAACCCGGGTTCGGTGGATTGGGAGTACAGCGACGATGTGCCGGAAGGCCGGGTCATCCGCCAGTCTCCGGAGGCAGGCTCCACCGTGGAGGAGGATACCCAGGTGGATATTTGGCTGAGCCTGGGGACCAACAAGGTGACCATCCCTTACGACGCCCTGGGGGTCAGCCTGAACCGGGCCCGGTCCATCCTGTCCGGCTTGGGGCTGGAGATCAGCTCGGATGTGGACTATGAGTATTCCACCGCCGAGGAGGAGGGCTTGGTCATCGGCCTGGATCCTTCCCCGGGGCGGGAAGTGGAGAAGGGCACCCGGGTGACCATTACGGTCAGCCTGGGAGCGGAACCGGTGGATCCGCCGGAGACCGATCCGCCGGAAACGGATCCGCCGGAGACCGATCCGCAGGAGCCGGGGGAAGAAGAACCTGAGCCGGAAGTCCCTCCGGCGGAGAACGGAGGGGAAAACGGCGCCGAAGGCGGCCAGGCGGAATAGCCCATGCAGGGGAAAATTATCAAAGGAGTGGCCGGCTTCTACTATGTGCACGACGGGGCCGGCCAGGTCTACCAGTGCCGCGCCAAGGGCGTCTTCCGCAGCCGGAACGTAAAGCCCCTGGTGGGGGACAATGTGGAATTTGAGGTGTTGGACGAAGCCGCGGGGGAGGGGAACGTGATTTCCATCCTCCCGCGGAAAAATGCGTTAATCCGGCCGGCGGCGGCCAATGTGGATCAGATCCTGCTGCTTTTTTCCATGCGGTCGCCGGCGCCCAACTGGAACCTGCTGGACCGCTTCCTGATTTCCATGGAGCAGCAGGAAATCCCCACCATCCTGTGCTTTAACAAAACCGACCTGTCGGACTCCCGGGAGGAGGAGGCTTACCGGGCCGTTTACCGGAATACCGGCTATACGGTCTGTTTTTTCAGCGTCCAAAGCCAAAGAGGGCTGGCGGAGGTGGAATCGCTTCTGACGGGCAAAACCACGGCGCTGGCCGGCCCTTCCGGGGTGGGGAAATCCTCCCTGATGAATTTCCTGCAGCCGGAGGCGGAGGCGGAGACCGGGGCGGTGAGCCGGAAAATCCAGCGGGGCCGCCATACCACCCGCCACACGGAACTGTTTTATCTGAAGAAGGATACGTTCCTGCTGGACACCCCTGGCTTTACCTCCCTGTACGTGGAGGGGATGGAGTGCCAGGAGCTGCGGAATTACTTCCCCGAGTTCCGGGAACCGGCCAAGGGGTGCCGCTTCCTGGACTGCGTCCATATCGGGGAGCGGGACTGCGGCGTTAAGCAGGCGGTGGAAGCAGGGGAAATCAGCCCGGAGCGGTACGCCAACTACCGGCAGATTTATCAGGAACTGAAAGATAAGAAAAAATGGTAAAGGAGCACCCTATGAAAAACATTCTTTCCCCCTCGGTGCTGGCGGCGGACTTTTCCCGCCTGGCGGAGGAGGCGGCCAAGGTGGAGCGGGCCGGAGCCCCCTATCTGCACCTGGATGTGATGGACGGGCTGTTTGTGCCCAGCATTTCCTTTGGCATGCCGGTGATCCAGAGCCTGCGCGGGCAGAGCCGGCTGGTGTTTGACGTACATCTGATGATTGAGGACCCGGACCGGTATCTGGAGGATTTTGTAAAAGCGGGGGCGGACGTGCTGACGGTGCACGCGGAGGCCTGCCGCCATCTGGACCGGACCCTTTCCACCATCCGGAGCCTGGGGGCAAAGGCCGGGGTGGCCCTGAACCCGGCGACCCCTCTTTCCGCGGTGGAATGGGTGCTGGAGAAAGCGGACATGGTGCTGCTGATGTCGGTAAACCCCGGTTTCGGCGGCCAGAAGTACATTCCCTACGTGACGGAAAAAATCCGCCGCCTGCGCCGGATGCTGACGGAGCGGGGGCTGGAAACGGACGTGGAGGTGGACGGAGGCGTAGGGCTGGAAAACGGACCGGAGATCCTGGCGGCGGGGGCCAATGTGCTGGTGGCCGGCTCCGCGGTGTTCCGCGGGGATGCCGAGGCAAATGTAAAGGCGTTTTTACAATGGATGGAATGATTCGACTGGTAGCCACGGATGTGGACGGAACGCTGGTGCCGGACGGCACCAGCCATATCAACCCGGAATATTTCCCGGTGATTGAGGAACTGCGGCGGCTGGGCATCCAGTTTGCCGTGGCCAGCGGCCGGCAGGAGGACAGCCTGCACCGGCTGTTCGCGCCGGTAAAGGACCGGGTCTTTTTTATCAGCAGCAACGGCGGCGTGCTCAGCACGTCCACCCGGATCCTGTTTACCACCCCCATGGAGCCGTCCGGCCTGCGGCAGCTTTTGGAGCAGTGCCGGCAGCTGCCGGAATGCGAGCTTTTGATTGCGGCCAGCCAGGCCACCTACTGCCAGGTGGGGGCCAACCCGGAGTTTTTGCGCTGGCTCCGGGAAGAGTACCGGTTTACCATCGAGGAGGTGCCGGATCTGGAGGCGGTGTGCCAGGACGCGGTAAAGCTTTCCGTGTACCATAAGCCGGACGGGAAGCCCCATCCGGCCACGGCGCTGGTGGAGCCCTGGAAAGGGCGGATTACCGGGGTGGTTTCCGGCCCGGAATGGGTGGATTTCGCGGATCCCCGGGTGCAGAAGGGGGCGGCCATCCGCATCCTCCAGGAGTCCTTGGAGATTTCGCCGGAGGAGACCATGGTGTTTGGGGATCAGCTGAACGACGTCTCCATGCTCCGGCAGGCCGCGTACAGCTACGCGGTGGGCAGCGCCCGGCCGGAGGTGAAGGCGGAGGCGGCCCGGATTGCCCCGCCTCTGGCGGAGGACGGGGTCCTGCAGGTGTTGAAAAAACTGGCAGAGGCGAAAGGAGCGGCGGTATGGGAGTAGGACGACACAGCCGCCGGTTCCTGGCGGCTCTGCTTTGCTTCTGTTTTTTGGCCGGCGCGGCCCTGTCCGGCTGCCGCAAAAGCGGCCTTTCCCTGGGCGGCTATCCGATTTCCGGCCTTGCCTCGGACGAGCTTTTGTGCGTGGGGGACGCGGTGTGCCCCCTTTCGGAGGCCATGATTTTTGTGGTGAGCCAGAAGAACCAGTACCAGGAGGCCTATGGGGCGGAAATCTGGCAGGTTTCCCTGGAAGGGGAGAGCCTGGAGGACTACGCCTTAAGGCAGCTGCGGGACTATCTGGGGCGGCTGTTTGCCGCCTCCCAGATGGCGGAGGAGCTGCGGCTTACCCTTTCCGAGCAGGAAAATTCCTGGGTGTCCCAGGCGGCGGCGGATTACCTGGCCAGCATGGGGCCGGGGGACCGGGAGGCCTGCGGCACCACCCAGGAGGACGCGGAGGACGCGTTCCGCCGCTACCTGTTGGCCAACCGGGCCTATGAGAAGGTCCTGGAGGACGCGGAGGTGGAGGTCAGCGAGGACGAGGCCCGGGTCATGCAGATCCAGCAGATTTTCCTTTCCTCCCAGGGACTTTCCGGGGCGGAAAAGGAGGCCCGGCGCGGCCAGGCGGAGCAGCTGGCGGCCAAGGCGGCGGAGGAAAAGGATTTTGCCGGCCTGGCAGGCCAGTATAACGAGGCCGGGGAGACCGAGCTTGCCGTCAAGCGGGGCGACCTGTCCCCGGAGGAGGAGAAGGCGGTGTTCGCCCTTTCCAACGGGGAGGTCAGCGGCCTTTTGGAGACGGAGGAGGGCTGGCGGATTGTCCGCTGCGTCAATTCCTATGACCGGGAGGCTACGGCGGCCAACAAAGAGCGGATGCAGGCCCAGCGGGAGCAGGAGGCTTTCCGGCAGCGGCTGGAAGCATTTTTGGCGGAACATCCGGCGGCTTTTAACGATTCCCTGTGGGAGTCGGTGAGTTTTTCCCGCTACGCCGGGGAAGCCTCCGCCAACTTTTATGCCAGCTATCAGAAGTTTTTCGAGGAGGAGTGAGAGGGCGTATGGAACAGCCGACGATTACAATCATTGATTATGACGCAGGGAACCTGCGGAGTGTGGAAAAAGCCCTGCTTTCTCTGGGGGTGACGCCGGTGGTTACCCGGGATCCCCAGGCAATCCTGGACGCGGAAAAGCTGATCCTGCCGGGGGTCGGAGCCTTTGGGGACGCCATGGGGAACCTGCGGCGTTTCGGGCTGGTAGAGCCGATCCGCCAGGCGGCGGAAAAGGGCATCCCCTTGCTGGGTATCTGCCTAGGGATGCAGCTGCTTTTTGAGAGCAGCGAGGAAAGCCCCGGCGTGGAGGGGCTTTGCCTGCTTCCGGGAACCATTCTGCGGATCCCGGCGGGGGAGGGGAGAAAAATCCCCCATATGGGCTGGAATTCCCTGCAGGTACGGCCGGGGGCCCGGCTGTTCCAGGGGCTGCCGGCGGAACCCTACGTATATTTTGTCCACTCCTACTACCTGCGCGCGGGGCAGGAGTCGATTGTGGCGGCTACTACCCAGTATGGCGTGGAAATCCACGCCTCGGTGGAGCGCAGGAACCTATTTGGATGCCAGTTTCACCCGGAAAAAAGCAGCGGAGTGGGGCTGGCGATTTTAAAGAATTTCGCCGGCCAAAAGCGGTAAGGAGGCGCTATGTTTACCAAACGAATTATCCCCTGCCTGGACGTACACCAGGGGCGGGTGGTCAAGGGTGTAAATTTTGTAAACCTGCGGGACGCCGGGGATCCGGTGGAGATTGCGGCGGCCTACGACGCCGCCGGGGCGGACGAGCTGGTGTTCTTGGATATTACCGCCTCCTCCGACGCCCGGAAGACCGTGGTGGACATGGTGCGCCGGGTGGCGGAAAAAGTGTTTATCCCCTTTACCGTAGGCGGTGGTATCCGCTCCGTGGAGGATTTCCGGGCGCTGCTGCGGGAAGGGGCGGATAAGATTTCCGTAAATTCCGCGGCCATCGCCCGGCCGGAGTTGATTCGGGAAAAAAAAAAAAAAT
>CALWEC010000241.1 GCA_944376945.1 uncultured Lachnospiraceae bacterium
GGGGAGACGGAGCCCAGCGGAGAGGAAACCCAGCCCAGCGGCACAGAAACCCAGCCCGGCGGCGGGGAGACGAAGCCTAGCGGAACAGAGACGAAGCCCGGCGGCGGGGAAACTCCGCCGAAAACAGGGGACAGCAGCCGCCTGCTCCTCTATGGAGCGGTTTGCCTAGCTGCGGCGGCGGGGGCCGCCGTGGCCGTATACCGCAAAAAAGCCGCCGGCAGAGGGGAGGATTCCAAACATGAGTAAAGGAAGAAAATGGGCGCGCCGGGCGCTGTCTCTGGCCCTGGCGCTGGTGCTTGGCCTGCTATCCGCCGCCCCGGCCGTAACGGCAGAAGCGGCGGAGACGGCGGAGGGCTACACGTTCACCGAGATTCCGGCGGAGGAACTGACAGCCGGCGGACAGTATGTGTTCGCCATTCCGGGGGTAAAAAGCAATAAGGGTGAAGGCACCTATGCCTTGGCCTCCGGGGATGCGTCCCAGGCGCACCTGCGGGATTATCTGGCCTTTGACGGCCAGACGGCCACCCTGGATATGATCTGGACGGTGGAAGCCTATGAGGAAGGCTACAGCCTTCAGGCGGCGGACAACGCCCGGTATCTGAACATCCGGAAGGACGAAGCCGGCAAGCTGTGGCTGGAGACGGCGGAGGATCCCCAGGCCCTGGATCTGACCGTGGAGGGAAGCCGCATGGTCATCAGCCGGGTGATGGAGGGGGAACGCTACCGGGTGCGCTACACCGGCGTGGATGGAAGCGGCTGGCAGGCGGCTGCGGCGGAGGCCACCAGCCAGTTCGTCCTGTACCGGGCGGAGAAGGAGCAAACGGAGCCGGAACCGGAACCGGCGGAGACGGCCGTCTCTCAGGGCTCCTTTTCCGACATTGCCTCCGGCGGGAAATATGTTTTTGCCATTCCCGGTATCAACAGCGACAACAAGGGCTCCGGCACCTTTGCCTTGGCCTCCGGGGATGCCGTGCAGAGCGATAAGCGGGACTACCTGCTTTTCGACGGGAAAACAGCCGCCGCGGATATAATCTGGACGGTCGAATCCATGGAGGGCGGCTACAGCCTGAAGTCGGAGGCCACCGGAACCTATTTGAACCTGGTCAAGGAAGGATCTGCTCTGAAGCTGTGCATGGGGGAAGCCCAGGCGCTGCAGCTGGAGGCGGATGGAGATAAGGTCATTCTTTGCCGCGAGATCGAGGGGGCCAAGTACCGGGTCCGCTACACGAATTCCGGCGAAGGCGGCTGGCAGGCGGCGGAGTGGGATGCGGTCAATACCAGCCAGTTCAGCGTCTGGGTGGCCGGGGAGGCCCCGGAACCGGAACCGGAGCCGGAGCTTTCGGTGGAGCGGATCTCCGCGGCGGACATCCAGGACGGGGAAACGTATGTATTCGCCATCGGCGGCGTCAATAGCAGCGAGCAGGGAAACGGGACCTTTGCCCTTTCCTCCGCGCGCAACGAGAATGCGAGCCCGCAGCTGCGGGAGCATGTCCGGTTTGACGAAACCACGGCTACCCTGGAGAAATCCATCGCCTGGACGGCGGAGGAGTGCGAGGGAGGCTACGCCCTGCGCTCCGTACAGGAAGGGACCTATCTGAACATTGTGCTGGACGGCGCCAATGGAAGCCTGGAACTGGGAGAAAAGCAGGCCCTGCAGCTGACGGCGGACGGGGACAACGTGATTCTTTCCCGGGAGATAGACGGGGCCCGTTACCGGGTGCGTTTTACCAATGGGAACGGCTGCGGCTGGCAGGCGGCCACCGCCCCGGAAACGAGCCGGTTCCAGGTGTATCGCGTGACGGGGGAAATACCGGAAACGCCGGACGCGCCCAGCGGCGAGCTGGCGGTGGAGAAGGTTTCCGGCGCGGAGCTGCAGGTAGGGGAAACGTATGTGTTTGCCATCGACGGCATCGACAGCAGCGAGCAGGGGACCGGCACCTACGCGGTTTCCTCCCAGAGCAACGGAAATGTAAACCCGCAGCTGCGGGAGCACGTCCGGTTTGACAAAACCACGGACACCCTGGAGAAATCCATCGCCTGGGTGCTGGAGGAGAGCGGGGACGGCTACGCCCTGCGCTCGCTGCAGGACGATCTGTATCTGAACCTGACGCTGCGCAACGGCAACGGAAGCCTGGAGCTGGGAGATAAGCAGGCCCTGCAGCTGACGGCGGACAGCGCGGGCAATGTGGTCATCTCCCGGGAGATAGACGGGATCGGCTACCGGGTGCGCTATACCAACATCTACGGCTGCGGCTGGCAGGTGGGCACGGCGGAGTCCTCCAGCCGGTTCCAGGTATACCATGTGACCGGAGAATGGCCGGCGGAGCCGGAGACGCCGGATGAGGAGCCGGAGCGGGAAGAACCTCTGGTGACCATCGCCGCTTTTTCGGACTTCCATGTGGATTACGGCATGCAGAACCAGGAGCAGACCATGCGGGAAACGAACCTGGAGATGCTGCAAACCATAAAGGAGAAAGAAAATCCGGACATTGTGCTGGTGGGCGGCGATACCCTAAGCAACAACGGGGGGCAGCCCTGGGACGAGGCCACCTACCGGAAGGTAACCGGCCAGCTGTCCGCCGCCCTGGCGGACGTCTCGGACACCGTGCTGTATGTCAACGGCAACCACGATTACGAGGTGGGCGGGACCGCGTTTAACTCCGGCGCTTTTATCGATACGGAGATGCGGGAAAAGGTAGGAGCCTACGAGGACGTCCTGTATGAGGCGGAGGATCGGGAATCCAACCTGCTGGCGTACTATTACGAACGGGAAGGCATCCACTTTATCGGCCTGAATACGCCGTACAATGGGGACAAGACGGTCAGCGGCTATGTGTACACGCCGGAATCGGTGGAGTGGGTGGCGGACAAGCTGGCGGAGATTGGGACCGACGAGCCGGTGATCTTGCTCAGCCACTATATGCTGCAGGACTCCCGGGGCGCTTCGGAGCCGGGCAAGGGCCTGAGCAACGCCAACGGCATGAACGACCGGCTGAAGGAAATCCTGCTGCAGTACCCGAACCTGATCCAGCTGTACGGCCATGACCATGGGGCCCCGTTTATCGAGTCGGATACCTTCGAGCGGATTACCGCCTATCAGAAGGACGGGTCGGTGCTGGAGTCCCGCACGGCGCGCCCCAGCGGCTTTGTCTCCGCGTTTATGGGCTCCCTGAGCTACTATAACAATCGCTTCAACGGCGGCTGGCTGTCCGCGGAGCAGCCGAAGGTTGTGCAGGCGCTGATGATCTATGTCTACGAGGATCGTGTGGAGCTGGAGATGAAGAATTACGGAGAGGAGGAGGGCGCGCGCCGCTATCCGTTCTCCTACTCCCTCTCGTTTGTGAAATCGGTTTCCTCCAGCGTGTACACCGTGGAGGAGGACGCGGTTACGGATATTCCGCACCAGACGTCCGTGGGCGAGTTTGTGTCCAACCTGGATCACCCGGAGCAGATGGTGGTAAAGGATTTTGAGGGCCATGCGGTGACGGATCCGGAGCGGGAGCTTAGGAGCGGGATGACGGTAGAGCGCGTCCTGGACGGCGAAGCCGTGGATGAAAAGGAGATCCGGCTGAACCAGGCGGCGGAGGATCCCAATCCCTACCGGATTGCGGCGGTCACGCTGGAGGACGCGGACGGGCAGGAGGTCCATGCGGTGCGCTTTGCCAGCCGGATTGCCTCGGTCCGCGTGGAAAAGAATGGGCAGGCCCAGGGCGGCGTGCTGTTTGTGGGAGTGTACGGGGAGGACGGAAGCCTTCTGCGGCAGCAGGCCATCCCGGTGGCCGCTTCGGGGCGGTATACGCTGGACCTTTCCCTGGAGGGCTGCCCGGAGACGGCCGTATACCGGGTGTTTGTGATGGATTCCCTGGAGAACGCGGCGCCCCTCTCCCGCCTGGTGGCCAGCGACGGGGAGCATTATCTGCTGGATACGCTGAGCGGGGACGCCTCAACGGAGCTGGTGGCGGGCGTGGATCAGAGGGAAAATAAAGTTGTCGTATTCCGGCAGGACGCGGAGGACTGGAACCGCGAGGA
>CALWEC010000242.1 GCA_944376945.1 uncultured Lachnospiraceae bacterium
TCCACGGGCCTTAGCGAAATCTTACTTCGCGTGAGTTGCGGCGCGTCTTTTGCGCCGTTACGTTCGCGAAGTTTCCTTCTCTTTCCCGTTTCCAACTTGGCTTCCGCATGATCCTTCCAGAATCAACCTGCTAGCTAATTCTTTCCGTCTTTACCTTGTTTCAGGTTTTCGTTCTTCCGAAATTCTTTTATGAATTTTCGGGGTTGGATACATTATTCATTTGTCAAGGTCCTTGGTCTCGCTCTCACGGGCGAACTTCTTTATTTTATCAGAGGCCGTCCCGTTTGTCAAGCACTTTTTTACCTGTTTTTTACAGCTTTATTTCAGCTTTTTTACAGGCTTTTCATGCAACAGCCATGCGGTTTCCCGCATGGCTGAGCGGAGAAGAAGGGATTTGAACCCTTGCGCCGCTGTTAACGACCTACTCCCTTTCCAGGGGAGCCCCTTCGGCCAGCTTGGGTACTTCTCCAGATTGCCCGACTTTACTCGGTATGAAATTTTCCAGAGCGGAGAAGGTGGGATTCGAACCCACGGCCCCTTACGGAGTCACTGGTTTTCAAGACCAGCTCCTTAAACCACTCGGACACCTCTCCGTGTATCGACGCGGTAGGAAGCGCAGAAAATATATTAGCACTAAACCCTGGTTTTGTCAACCACAAAATTTCAAAATGTTACAAATACCCCAATGGAATTCTAAATGTTCCTTTCCCCGAAGTAAGCCGGCTTTTTTAGCAAGAATTTCTCTGGGAACCGTTTTTTCTCCGCACAGGCCGGCTTTTTTGCCAGGTTTGTTTCTGGAAACCGTTTTTTCTCCGCGCCCATCGGCTTTTTGGGCTAGATTTTTCCTGGGAACCGTCCTCACTTGCACGACAGCCGGCTTTTTTCCCAAGTTTGTCTCTGGGATCCGTTTTTTCCTCCGCCCCTATCGGCTTTTGGGGCTAGATTTTTCCTGGGAACCGTTCCTCCCCGCGGGCATTCGGCTTTTTCGCCGTTTTTTTCTCTGAAAACCGTTTTTCATCCGCGCTAGAAGAAAACGCAACCACTTTCCCGCTGAAATTTTCTCTGAAAACCGTTTTTTCTCCTCACTAGAAGAAAGCGCAAACCGCTTTTCCGGCTCGTATTCCTCTGAAAACCGTTCCGCCCCGCGGCCGTGCGCCCCAGCTCGCGCGGAAATAAATATGTAAGGAATCTGCCGGCCGCATGCCGCAAAAAAGCAGCGGGAAGCCGAGGAAGCCGGCGCTTTTCAGCCTTCCAGCCAGCACAGGATCTCCGGCGCCAGCGCCCTGGCCAGCGCCCCATGGCTTTCCGCGTCCATATGTATGAAATCCGAACCGGGAACCGCCACCGCGGAAGCATCCAGAAAACCGGCGCGGTAGGTTTCCGCCACCACGCGGTAATAGCCTGCCAGCTCCCTGGCCTTGGCACAGGAGGATACATCGAAGCTGGAAAGCGGCTCCTCCGCCACCGCCTCATCCATATAGATGGGAGAAATCAAGAACAGGCGGGGAGCTGGATATCCGCCGTAGTCAAAGCTTACGATTTGCTGGCATAGGCTGTCCAGCCCTCGGGCAATATTCCGGGCGGACACCCCAAAATAGGTTTTGCAGTCGTTGGTGCCCAGCATGATTAGCATCCCGTCTATGGGCTTGTGGGTTTGAAGCACGTAAGGGAGGGCTTGCGCGCCGCTGCGATAGGGAGCCATAGGATCCTCCCAGACGGTGGTCCGGCCGTTCAGCCCTTCTTCCACCACACGGTATCCCTCCCCCAAAAGCTGCTGCAGCTGTCCAGGCCACCGTACCTGCCAAGGGTGACGCCCGCCGTCCGGGTTATAACCGAAGGTATTGGAATCGCCAAAGCACACGATCGTCTTTCTACCTTCCACCTTTCTATCTTCCGCCTTCCTATCTTTCCTCTTCCCATTTTCCATCTTCCTATCTCCCTCCGTTCCTCCTGCGGCTGCGCCGCCGGTTTTAAGCCTCCTGCGGCTGCGCCGCCGGTTCTAGGCCTTCTGCGGCCGCGCCGCCGGTTCTAGGCCTCTCCCAGCTGCAGGTTGGGCACTGCGTTCAGATCCCAGCCGGAGCGTTCCCCCTTTATATAATGATAGTAAGCCGCCGAGCCTATCATCGCCGCGTTGTCCGTACACAGAATGGGGGAGGGATGATAGCAGCGGATCCCCCGCTTGGAACAGGCCTCATCCAGCGCCTGGCGCAGGGCCCCGTTGGCGGCCACGCCGCCAGCCAGCACCAGCTTTTTCTGCCCCAAATCCACCGCCGCGGAAACTGCCCGCTCCACCAGCACATCCACCACCGCCTGCTGGAAGGAAGCCGCCACGTCCGCCTGGGATACGGCCTCCCCCTTCATGGCCGCCTGATTCAGATAATTGAGCACCGCGGATTTCATGCCGCTGAAGCTAAAATCGTAGGGAGAGCCGTCCACCTTGCCCCGGGGAAACTCCACGGCGTGGGGATTTCCCTCCCGGGCCGCCTTTTCAATCTTAGGCCCGCCCGGATAGCCCAGCCCGATGGCCCGGGCCACCTTGTCGAAGGCCTCGCCCGCCGCGTCGTCCCGGGTGCGGCCCAGAATCCGGAACTGCCCGTAATCCTCCATCATGGCCAGGTGGGTATGGCCGCCGGACACAATCAGGCACAGGAACGGGGGCTCCAGCTCCGGGTGCTCAATCAAATTGGCGCATACATGGCCCTCGATATGATGCACGCCGACCAGCGGCAGCTTCCGGGCATAGGCAATGGCCTTGGCCTCCGCCACCCCCACCAGGAGGGCGCCCACCAGCCCCGGCCCGTAGGTAACCGCCACGCAGTCGATCTCCCCCAGCGCGACACCGGCTTCCCGCAGCGCCTGCTCGATGACAAAATTGATGTTTTCGATATGCTTGCGGGAGGCCAGTTCCGGCACCACGCCGCCGTACAAGGTGTGGAGGCTGATCTGGGATGAGATTACATTGGACAGCACCGTGCGCCCGTTTTGCACCACGGAAGCCGCCGTCTCATCGCAGGAACTTTCAATGGCCAAAATTTTTATATCCTTCATTCCGTCTCCTCGCCGCCTAGCGGCTTCCTTCCCCCTGCTCTTCGTCAAATTTCAGCTCCACGGTCTTGCCGTCCTTGCCGGCCTTCGCCCGGGGGAAAATTTTCCGCACGTCCTCCATAAATTCCTCCGGCCGGTTCAGGGAAGGGCTGTAGTGGGTCAGCCACATCTCCCGCGGCTGGGCCTTGGCGGCAATCTCCGCCGCCTCCCGGAAGGTCATGTGCTTGTGTTCCACGGCCTTCTGCTCCTTGCCCGGCTCCCCGTACATGCCCTCGCAAATAAAAAGATCCGCGCCCCGGGCCGCCTCCACAATGGCCGGGGTGGGGCGGGTGTCCGTGCAGTAGGTTACCTTCAGGCCCCGGCGCTCCGGCCCCATCACCTGGTCCGGCGTGTAGGTTTTCCCCTCAAACTCTACGCTTTTTCCTTTTTGCAGCGGATTCCACAGCTGCACCGGCAGCCCCAGGGCCCGGGCCTGCTCCACCTGGAACTTACCCGCCCGGGGGATGGAAAGGGAGTAGCCGTAGCAGACCACGTTGTGGTTGACCCGGAACGCATGGATTTGGTACGGCCCCGCCTGCAGATCCTGCTCCCGCTCCGTCAGCTCCCGGAATTCCAGCGGAAAGGGAAGCTCCGGGGAGATGGTGCGCAGGGCGCTTACCACCCGCTCCAGCCCCCGGGGGCCGATCAGGGTCAGCGGCTCGGTGCGCTCCGCGTTTCCCATAGTCAACAGCAGGCCCGGCAGGCCGCTGATATGATCCGCGTGGTAGTGGGTAAAGCAGATGACATCGATGGGTTTAAAGCTCCAGCCCTTGATTTTAGCCGCAATCTGGGTCCCCTCTCCGCAGTCGATCAGCAGCTGGCTTCCCTCGTACCGCACCATCAGGGAAGTCAGCCAGCGGTAGGGAAGCGGCATCATGCCGCCGGTTCCCAGCAAACAAACATCCAACATACTCTAATCCTCTTTTCTGTACATCCAAAGGGCGTTTTCCACCGGGTCCCGGTAGTAGTTTTTCCGGATCCCCGCGGTTTGGAAGCCCTGCTGCCGGTACAGGGAAACCGCCGGAAGGTTTCCCTCCCGCACCTCCAGATACCAGCTTTGAACCTGGGGGCATTCCTCCCACAGCGCCTCCAGCAGACGCCGCCCAATCCCCTGGCGCCGCGCCGCGGAGGCCACGCCAATCCGCAGCAGCTCCCCCTCGTCCAGCACCTGCTGGGCCAGGCAGTAGCCCACCGGTTCGCCCCCTTGCTCCGCCACCAAGGCCAGCTGCGTTCCAGCCTCCAGCCCTTCCGCCAGCCCTTCCCGGCTCCAGGGATCCGCAAAGCACTCCTGTTCCAGCGCCGCAGCGATCCCTACCTCCTCCGCCGTCAGGCGGCGGATTTCCAAACGGCGGTTCCGGCTTTCTTCTTTCATCCTTGCCCCGCCGCCTTTTCCCGCTCTGCCCGCACCCGCTCGGCCTGGGACTGCCGCAGGTAGGAAGGCGCAAAAGCTCCGGCCGGCTCCGTTTTTCCGGCCTGCCAGTACAACGCCCCCAAGGCCGCCACGGAAGCCGCCCGCTGCCGGTTGCAGGGGGCCGGGGCAAACAGGGCACGCGCCCCCAGGCGTTCCCGGATCCGTTCCTGGCTCACCGGCACGCCGTCCCCCAAGAACACCACCCGGCTGCGGGAAGCTTCCGGCGTCTCCGCCCCCGCCAGCCGCGGCTCCAGCCGGTCCAGAAGCTCCTCCAGGGCCATCACCCCATTGGGTTCCACCACCTGGAATTCCTCCTCAAAGGTGTATAGCCCTGTGTACACCTGGCTCCGCCGGGCGTCCATCAGCGGGCAGATCCAGTGGGCGCAGCCATACAGGTTGAAGGCCATGGCGTCCACCGTAGGTACATGGATCAACGGCTTGTCCAGCGCCAGCCCCAGGCCCTTGGCCGTGGCCGCCCCAATCCGCAGCCCGGTAAAGGAACCGGGGCCGCCGGACACGGCGATGGCGTCCACCGTTGCCAGATCCTGCTCCGTCATGCGGACGATCTCATCCAGCATGGGCAGCAGGGTCTGGGAATGGGTTTTCTTATAATTCACTGTATACTCCGCCGTCACCAGGCCGTCCGTGACCACCGCCACCGAAGCCACCAGCGAAGAGCTTTCAATTCCTAGAATTTTCATTTTGTCACCTCCCCGTCCGTCCAGATCCGCCGGTAGTCCAGCCCGCGGGACAGGTCTTTCTCTATGTGGAACCAGCGGGCCTCCGGCGGAAGCAGCTCCTCGATCCGGCCCGGCCATTCAATCAGGCAAACCCCCTCCCCGGAGTCCAGGTATTCGTCCAGCCCCACGTCCAGCATCTCATCCGGGTCGCTGATCCGGTATACGTCAAAGTGGAACAGCGGCAGCCGGCCGTCCCGGTACTCCTGCACCAGGGTGAAGGTAGGACTGTTGACCGGCCCTCTTATGCCAAGCCCGGCGGCAAAGCCCTGGGTAAAAACGGTTTTGCCTACCCCCAGGTCCCCCTCCAGGCAGTAAATATCTCCCGGCTGGGCCTGCTCCCCCAGGCTTTTGCCCAGGGCAAAGGTTTCTGCCTCCTGAAATGTTTCCCATATTTTCATGGAACCGCCGCTCCTTTCTTCTTGCTCCGCCGCCTGGCCCGGCGTCCCGCTGCGCCGGCGGGCGCCGTTTCTTTGACTGGCCCGGCTACCAATACGCCGGTGGGCGCCGTTTCTTTGGCTGGCCCGGCTAGCCCCGGCGGCTCCGCGCCAGGGCGCTGGCCGCCAGCGCGATACCGGCCGCCGCCATCAGGGGCAGCCAGGCGCCGGACACCCCGTTCAGGTAATAGGTGGGCACAAACAATTTTTCCAAGATCCGGAACACCGGCAGCAGCCCGCCCAGCCGCAGGAATACCGGCGAAAACACCAGGCTTCCCATTACCAAAACCGGAATGGCCGCGCACAGCAAGACCTCCCGGCGCAGAAGATCCGCCAGCAGCGCGCAGAAACCGGTTACCAGCAGCCAGTACGCCAGCAAAAGCCCCCACTCCCGCAGCAGGCCATGGATCCGCCCCGCTGCCAGCAGCGCCGCCCCTGCGGAAAGGGCCGTCAGCGCCGCCGGGACGGACACCGCCCGCAGCGGCACCCACCGGCGCAGCCCCGCCGGAGCCGCCCGATACGCCTGCCGCCGTTCATCCCGCAGGCTGTCCAGCGCCCCCATCAGGCCGCCCAAAAACACAAACACCGCCAGCATGCCCCGGATGGACACCGCCAGGCTGGCGGAAAAGCTGCCGCCCTCCACCTCCTGGCTCTCCCCGCCGCCGGAGAGCCGCTCAAACACAAAAGAAAAGGTTCTTCCGTTGTCCCGGTTCTCCCGGTAGGAGTCCCGCGCCTCCTGTTCCAGGGAGCGTGGATCCTCCTGGGCAAACAGGGGATTGTTTTCCATATAGTCCACAAAAACCTCTTCCGCATACCCGGAAAACAGGGCTGCGTATACCACCTCGTAGGACAGCTGGGCTGCCACGGAGCTGGGGGAAACGTATACCTGGACGCTTCCCTCCGCCTGGCCTTCCCACAGCAGCTGTTCCAGGTTTTCCGGAAACACATAGCCGCATTCCGCCCGCCGTGCCTCCACATCCCGCGCCGCCTGGCCTTCCCCGCAGACATAGAAGCGGAACACGCCCGTCTGGGCGCACAGGGAATCCATCGCCTCCTGGGTCAGGGCGTCCGGATTTTCGCAGGCCAGGGCCACCGGCACTCCCTGGCTGTCCGAGCCGCCGGCCCGGAACAGCAGGCCGCACAAAAGCGGGATCAAAACCAGCACCGCCAGAAAGGCCGGGCGTTTCAGCTGGCGCTTTCCCAGGAGAAGCAGCCATGTTCCGATTTCCTTCATCGGCCGCCCTCCTTTCCCGCCAGCCAAGCGGCCAGCACCCAGAACAGCGCCCCAAAGCCCAGCAGGATTCCCGCCGCCTGCCAGGAAAACGCGCCGGTCAGGAACCCGCCTGCCGCCTCCAGCATCCAACGGGCCGGCAGGAACCGGGATATAACCTCAAAGCTTTGGGGCAGGAAGGCCGACGGCACAAATCCCCCGGCCAGGAACAGCAGCGACACGGAGACCAGGAAAATCAGCAAAATGCCGCTTCCCACCGTGGGCGCCTCCTG
>CALWEC010000243.1 GCA_944376945.1 uncultured Lachnospiraceae bacterium
GATGATATAGGCAAACACAATGGCCAGGATACCGGTGTTAAACCCGGTCTTATAGCCGATGGCCACTGCCACCGCTATGGAAATAATAATGACTGCGCTTAACATGCTTCTCTCCTCCTCTTATACATACTCCGCTCCCAGCAGGAAACGGCGCCCCAGATAGCCCGGGGATATCCTTTCGCCACCTCCCGCTTCCAGCAGGAAGCGGCGCCCCAGATGGCCGATAAACGATCGCGCCTTAGATCCCCAGCAGGGACGCCGGCAGCTCCTGGGTCATATAGCGGATCTGCTCTTCCGGAATCCCGGCGTCCGCCAGATACTGGATGTACTCCGCCAGGGCCAGCTCCCAGTGAGGGTTTTCCACCTGGCCGCCGTCTGTGCTTACCAGGATATTCCGGTAGCCGCAGGCCCGGATGGCCTCCACGTTGTCCGGCAGGTTGCTCTTGTACTTGCCGCCGCCCAAAGGCTGGGCATAGCAGCGCTCCAGAACCACCTGGTAGTCCTTCACAATCCGCACCTGGTCCTCCAGGCTCATCCCCACCAGCGACCATTCCGGATGGGTGACCACCAGCTTCTTCACGCCCGCGTCCCGGGCCGCCTCCACCACCGTAAAGCATTCCGCCGGGGATACATGGCCGGTTCCCAGCACCGCGTCGTAGTCCTTGACCAGCTGGAAGATATCCTTCAGCTCCGGCACGATCTTGCCGTCCCGCACCACGTCCACACAGTTGTCCAAGCTCTGGTTCCATTTGGTCCGGTGGTTCCGGGACCACTGGGTCGGAAGCCAGACCACCTTGGCCCCCAGCTTCAAGGCTACCTCCACTGCCACCGGGTTGATGCCTCCCACCTGCCGGTTCATGGCGATGCTGCCGTACATGGTAAAGCCGGTGTCCTTCCCGTATACCTTCTGGATGTACCGGTTGGTCAGGTACGCCCGGTCCATGGTGGTTCCCTGGTGCGTCTTGATCACAATGGCCCGGGCCCCCGACCGGACCGCCGCCTCCGCCAGCTCCAAATCATCGTAAGCCCGCGTCCGGATGTCCGGATTGGAATGTACGTGCATGTCGATGACGCCCTGCAGAGAAATCTTACCCATCTGTTTCCTCCTTTCCGCTGCCTGCCGCAGCCTGGGGATGTCTCATATATATTCCATATGCCGAAATATATATTTACTTCTGTTGTATTCCATTCTATACTATAAGAGGAAATTGAAAAGAGAAAAAACACGATGGGAGGTATCGGCGCAGCCGATTGCAGAAAACCATGGAATTACAAGAATTCACCTACCTTGTGACCATTGCGGAGGAAAAAAGCATTTCCCGGGCCGCCGACCGCCTGTACATGGCCCAATCCAGCCTCAGCCAGTTTCTGCAGCAGTTTGAGGCAGAGCTAGGGACGCCCATCTTTTTCCGGACTTCCCGGGGCGTAAAGCCCACAGAGGCCGGGAATTTCTTTCTGGAGCATGCCCGGCAGATCCTGCAGCATTACCACTGGGTGCAGCAGGAGCTTTGGGAGCGGGAGGAACTGCTGGGAGGCAGCCTGACCCTGGGGATCAGCTCCTACCGGGGCAGCTATCTGCTTCCGCCGGCCTTAAAGCGCTTTTATGAAAAATATCCCAAAATCCATGTGAACATTGTGGAGCAGCACAGCATGGCCCTGGAGGACTCCCTCCTGGAAGGGGCCCTGGATTTGGCTCTGGTAGCCCTGCCGTTGAAAAAGCTGAAATGTGAGAGCCGCTTTCTGCGGCGGGACGAGATTCTTCTGGTAACCCACCAATCCCACCCGGTTATGCAGTACGCCGCCCCCAAGGAATCTGGGGACGGCTGGTGGGTGCGGCTGGAGGACGCCGCCCAGTTTGAATTTATTCTCAGCGATTACGATACCATCTTAGGAAGCACCAGCCGCCGCCTATTTAAGGAAGCCGGCTTAAAGCCCCTGGCCCGGAATCAGGCCGTTACCGCCGCCTTTGCCGCCTCCCTGGGGCGGGGCGGGCTGGGGCTTGCCTTCACCTACCGGTCCTGTATGGAAAAAACGCCGGGGGCCGCCTATCTTTCCCTGGCCCCCGGCGGCGTGTTCCTGGAGCTGGGTCTGATTTATCCCCCGGCCGCCTACCGATCCCGGGCCGCCAAGGCCCTGGGGGACATCCTGATGGAGCAGATAGGGGATCAGCCCTTTACCAATTCCTCCCAGAAAAGCAGGAAATAGGCCAGCGCCAGCAGATCCGCGCAGCCGCCGGGGCTCACGTTCCGGGCGATAAACTCCGCGTCCAGGGCCTCAATCTCTTCCGGGGACGGCGGCTCAGGCCCGGCCAGCAGCGCCGCGGCCTTGGCTTGGAACTGCCGGTGCTCCTCCCGGCTGGACCGGGCGATCATATTGGTGTCCTCCACATGGGCAATCAGGGACAGCAGGGCCAGGGAACCGGCCCGGGACAGATCCGCCCCCTGCGCCAGGGCCTGCCGCAGCGCCGGCAGCGCGTACCGGCGGACGGAAGGGAAGCCTTCGGCCGCCTCCCCGCGGATTCCGGGAATCCCGTAGGCCTGGAACTGCTTTTCCCCGGCGGTTTTGGCCTCCCGGCCTTCCAGGCCGGACAAATCCCACTTCAGCGCCGGTTTTGCCACCGTCCCAGCCCGGCAGCAAAGCCCTTCTATATCGGTTTTCCGATGGTCCCCCAGAAATTGGCCCAGGGCGCCGCAAAGGATCCCCAGGGAGAAAATCATCCCCTTGTGGGTATTGACCCCGCCGGTGGTTTCCAGCATCACCCGCTCCGCCTTCTGTCCCGGAGGCCGCAGGTATTTCAGCAGGGAGTAGGGCTCCAGCCCGTGCTTGTCCTCCCCGATTTCCGTGCAGGCCACAAAATAGCTTTCCAGGGCGCGGCAGCTTTTCTCAAACAGCGCCACATCCATATCCCGGTGGGAACCGGTATTGTTCCGGTCCACCAGCCCCGGCTTGGGCGTGGTATATACCTCCCACAGCATAGCCATACGGCAAAGCCGCCCCACCATCTCCGGGGACAGCCCGGCCTGACGGATTTCCTGCGCCAGGATTTCCACGGTTTTCTGCTGCAGCTCCGCCACCGAATGCACCCGGCCGCCGGCACAGTCCGCCGCAGGTTCCCCGCAGATCAGGCAGGTGCGGGGCGGATAGCCGATGTCCTGCCGGGAAACCTTGGTCCCGTCCGGCCCCAGCACATCGATGTCCAGAAGGCGGCCCAAGGGGGAGCCTTCCTCCACCTCCGTCAGGATCCGCTTGACCGTCAGCGCGTCCCCGCTGACCACCCAGTAGGCCTCCGGCCCGTAGGGGTAAGAAAGCACCTGGGCTTCCGTCACCCGCAGTCCCTTGGCCCGCAGGGCGGCGGCAATCCGGCGGCGGCCCAGGGCAAACGCCTCCTCCGATAAAGGGAACACCTTCACCGGCCCTGCTATGTTCAAAGTAAAGCAGACCAGCGGTTTCTGATAAATCTCCAGCAAAAGCCGCTGGGTCTCCGCCCGCCGCTCCCTGCCGGCCAACATTTCCGGAAGTTCCACCGTATGTCCCAGGATCCAGTTTTGATACCGCATTGAACCGCCTCCTTTGCTTTTCTCGTTTTTCACCCTTTGTATATAGCATCCTACACGATTTTTCGGAAAAATGCAAGCAAATGGAATTCCCCTTGACAATCGAAAGATTTTTTTCCATGATAGGAAGGAAAATACAGAAGACGGGTGATCCTATGAAATCCATTCCCTGGTACAAACGAATCCCGATACAGATTCCTCTGATCCTGCTGCTGGTTACCCTGATCCCCACCGTAGCCTTTGGGATCCGGGACCGGCAGGTAACCCGTCAGGCCCAGCTGCAGGACGCCCAGCGGGAAACCCAAGAACGGCTGCGGGAAACCGCCCTGCTGCTTCAGACCGTTATGCAGGAGGTGGAGGCCACCGCCAGGGAGCTGGCGGAACAGGCTTCCTTTCTGGATCTGGCCGCCCAGTACCAGCGCCAGGCCGAAAGCCGCCTGGCCAGCCAGCTGACCCTGGCCCTAGGCCAGTCCGCCTGGCCCTGTCCCAGCATGAGCGCCCTGTACCTGGTGTTGGAGCAGGCAGACTGCGTCTTTACCTCTCTGCCCAGTCAAAAGCAGATCTCCATAACCCAGGAACCCGCCCAATCCCTGGTGGCCTTCTACCAGGAATATGCCAAAGGCCAGGCCACCTGGACCACCTTTCCCGGTACCGGGCCGGACGGGCAGGAAATTGTCTACTGGCGTCCGCTGCGGTCGTCCGATGGTTCTCTGCTGGGAGCCCTGGCCTGTCAGATGGATTCCGCCCATTTTGCCGACGCCGTCTCGGCGCTTCGCCGGGAGGATGGCGCCATCGGCGCCATTACCACCTACCCAGGCCGCGTGCTTTGCTGCACCGATCCCCAGGAGGCCGCCCAGGAAAGCCTGGCCGGTTCCGCCATCTTCTCCCAGGCCTACCGGGAACAGGAAAACACCGGCAGCTACTTTACGGAGGATGGCGATTGGCTGGTCGCCCACTACAATTCCCTGGAAAATGGATGGAAATTCCTCTGCGCCGTACCATCCTCCCAGATTTTCGGCGCGGCCGGCGGCTGGGCCTATATGCTGGTTTTGTCCTTGTCCGGCCTGGCCAGCGTGCTGCTGGGCTCTCTCCTGCTGTTCCGGCTGGTCATCCGCCCTTTGGGGCGGCTGCGGGGGAAAATGGAAAAAATGGAAAAAGGCCAGCTGGAGACTCTGGATTCCTACGGGACGGAAAACGAGATCGGCATTATCCTGCGGGCCTACGACCACATGGTGGTCCGGCTCCGGCAGCTGATCAACGATGTCTACGTCCAGCAGCTTTTGCGCAAGCAGGCCCAGCTTTCCTCCCTCCAGTCCCAGATGGACGAGCATTTTCTCTACAATACACTGAATACCATTTACTGCCAGGCCAGCCAGGAGCAGGCGCCTACCTCCGCCGCCATGATCCTGCAGCTATCCCGCTACTTCCGGCTGAACCTTTCCCAGGGCCAGGAAAAAATCCCTCTTCCGGAAATCCTGGAGCTGATCCAGGCCTACCTGAAAATTCAGCAGATGCGCTACGGCCAGTCCCTGGCCTGCCGGCTGGAAACCTTCCCGGAGATGGATCTGTATGTCTCCCTGAAATATTTGTATCAGCCTATTATTGAAAACGCCATTGTCCATGGCTTTGAAAAAAAGCTGGGCAGCCATCACCTGGATATCTCCTTTCAAAACGAAGGGGGCTGCCTCCGCTTCGCCGTGCGGGACGACGGGGTGGGCATGTCGCCGGAGCGATGCCAGGAGGTAACCGCGGAGCTAAAATCCTTTGACCCGATTCGCGGAAAAGGCTACGCCCTTCGGAATATCCAGGAACAAATCCGGCTGACTTACGGGCCGGAATATGGAATCCAGATAGAAAGCCGACAAGGGGAAGGGACCACCGTCACCCTGGTGGTTCCCTTGGAAAGGAGGAAATCCCAATGAAGCGCACGTATTCCATGTTGGTAGCAGACGACGAGGCCGCTGCCCGCCGCTATGTCCTAGGGCAGATTGAATGGGAACGCTTGGATATTACCAGCCTCTATGAGGCCCAGAATGGCCTGGAGGCCTGGGATATAATCCAGGAAAAGCATCCGGACTTAATGATCCTGGACATCCGCATGCCTGGAATGGACGGAGTAGAACTGCTGGAAAAGATCTGTGAAACCCAGACGGAAATCTCGGTCATCGGCCTCAGCGGCTACAGCGATTTTGAGGCGGCAAGAAAAATGCTTTCCAGCGGGCGTGTGGTGGAATACCTGCTGAAGCCAGCCTCCGCCGACGCTCTCTTTGAAGCGGTGACCCGCTGCCTGACCCGGATTGAGGAACGGAGCCTGCTGCGCCGGGGGCTTCCGCTTCCGGAGGAAGACGGGGAGGAGGCCTCTCCCCATAAAACGGAACCAGGGGGTTCCGGGAACCGGCCGGAAAAGGAGGATCCTTCTCTGGGCAAGGGCCGGAAGCGGGCCATTGTCCAGCAGGCCAAGGAATACATTCAGGCCCACTATATGGAAAAGCTTTCCCTGGACGCAGTCGCCAGCCAGGTGTACCTAAACCCCTCCTACCTCTCCCGGATTTTTACGGAATCGGAGGGCATGAGCTTTGTCGATTACATCCAATGGGTGCGGGTGCAGCGGGCCAAGGAGCTGCTGGCAGATCCCCGGTACAAGGTATACGAGGTGGCCGATCAGGTAGGTTATCCCAATTTCAAACACTTTTTGAAGGTGTTCAAAAAGCTGGAGCAGAAAACCCCCAGCCAATACCGGGAATCCGCCTGCTGGCTTTCCTTCCCTTCCTCCGGGCCGGAAAATTCCCAGTCCAGTTGAACCACCGTCTCCAAAAGAAGTAAAAAAAGAGGACAAAAAGAAAAAATAGACTGTTTTTCTTGTTCCCCGCAAACGCTATACTTATATCAGATGAAAACAAGCTGATTTGAGGAAAGAATAAATCCATGAAATCCATTTTCCTGAAATCGATCCTTTCCGCCGGACTCCTTCTTGCGCTTCTTCTGGCCGGCCTTGCCGCCGGCTGCCAAAGGAGGGCGGTTTCCCAGGAGCCTGAGGAAACACCGGCGGCACGGGTAATCGGCGTCAGCCTTCCTACCACCCAGCTGGTCTACCGGCGCGCCATGAAGGAGCTGGTAGAGCAAACCTACGGAGGCGGGGACGCCCAGTTGGAAATCCGCATATACGACGCGGACGGAAGCACCGAACAGCAAAGCCAGGACATCCTGAAAATGGTGGACAGCCAGGTGGACGGCATTGTCCTGGTGCCTGGCTCTACGGAAGACTGCCTGCCGGCGGTGGAATACGCCAACGAAAAAGGCGTGCCGGTGATTACCGTAGACAACCGGATTTCCGATTCTGCCTCCGCCCATGTCATCAGCTATGTAGGCGCCGACCATTACCAAATGGGCCGGACCGCCATGGAATTGCTTTTAGAAATCCTGGAACAGTCTTTCCCGGACAAGGAGCAGTGGAACGTTCTCCAGCTCAGCGGCATTCCAGATACCTCCGGCACCATCGACCGGGGGCAGGGGATTGCGGATGTGCTGGAATCCAGCCAAAGGATCTGTCTGCTGGGCACTTTTGACGGAGAATTTACCGTGGAGAACGCCCGCAGCGTTATGGAAGACTGCCTGCGGATTTACCCGGAGATCGACGGGGTCATCTGCCAGAATGACAATATGGCCGAAGGGTGCTACCAGGCCCTGGAAGCCGCCGGCATGGCCGGCAAGATTGTGGTGGTGGGCATGGACGGCCAATCCACCACCTTGGAGCTGATCCAGCAAGGCGGCATCCATGGGACGGTGCTGCAGCATCCCTCTATGATCCTGGATGGCATCACCCTGCTGTACCAGTACCTGGACGGCCAAGCGCTGGAACCCAACTACTATACGCCCATCACTCCCGTTACCCGGGAAAACGCGGCGTATTTCCTGGAAAACGACCTTTCGTGGTAGCCTCTCCCTTGGGCCCGGGGCGCGCGGCTGCCACTTTGGTAGAATACATGCAAAGTGCAGAAAGGAAAGAAAACGGATGACACAAACAGCAACTGCCAAACAGGCAAGCCTTCCCATTCGCATTGTCCAGGGGATCCTGAAGGCCATCCAGGAATGTATGGTCCCGGTTATCCCCATGATCATGGCCGGAGGCTTGGTCAAGGTCCTGGTAATCCTTTTAAACCTGATCGGCGTACTTCCCCAGGGCACCCAGACCTACACCATCCTCAACACCATCGGCGACGCCCCCTACTATTTCCTACCCTTTGAAGTGGCCGCCTCCGCCGCCATCTACTTTAAGCTTCCTACCTTGCTTCCAGTGGCCGCGGTGGGTATTATGTTCGCCCCGGATTTCCTGAACCTGTTCGAGGCCGGATCTGTCAGCATTTTTGGTATTCCCATTGCGGAGGTAACCTACAGCTACAGCGTACTGCCTATTATCCTGCTGGTATGGGTCATGGGGCTTCTGTTCCGGGCACTGAAAAAGATCTTCCCGGAAAGCCTGTTCAACTTTTTCGGCAACATGATCACCCTCTTTGTCTCCTCCCTGCTGGCCATCCTGGTAATCGGCCCGCTGGGCAACGGCATTGCTGAGGTAATCCGCTCCTTTGTGATGTGGATTTCCTCCATCAGCCATGTGATGGCCGAGGTGATCTTTGCGGTGATCTTCCCGTTCCTGAACATGTGCGGCCTTCAGTGGCCGCTGATCCTGGACGCTATCTCCACTGTAGGATCCCAGGGCTTTGAGTCCCTGTGCATCATCTCCCTGCTGTGCGTCAACGTGTCCCAGGGCGGCGCCTGCCTGGCTACCGCCATGCGCGCCAAAAACAAAAAGCGCAAGGACGAGTGCTTTGCCATGGGCTTTACTGCCGTCATCAGCGGTACCAGCGAGCCCTCCACCTTCTCCAATTTTAACTACAAGCGCCCTATGATCGCCGCGGTCATCGGCAGCGCCGCCGCGGGCCTGTACGCCGGTATTGTGACCATTAAGGCCTTCTCCTTTGTTCCTCCGGCCGCCGCGTCCATCCTGATCTTTATGGACGCCCAGAACCTGATGAACATTGTCCACGCCATCATCACCGGCGTCATCGCCCTGGTAGTCAGCTTTGCCGTTGGCATGGCCCTGGGCTTCAAGGAGCCCCAGGGGGAACCCGTAGAAGAACTGATCGATAAGCTGAAATAATCGGGCAAGCAGCATCCTAGCAGCCAGGCGGAGGCATTCCGCCCCCGCCTGGGAATTTTATAGAAACGGAGGATTTGACCATGATCGAACTGAAAGGTACCAGATGGATTGACTTAAGCCACACCTTTGAGGCCAACATG
>CALWEC010000244.1 GCA_944376945.1 uncultured Lachnospiraceae bacterium
AAGTGCGCCAGGGACCAGGGAAAGATCTTTGACCGCTCCAACACTTCGGACAAGTATCCTCACTGGGATACCTCCAGCTACGGAGAGCCAGACGGGCTGCTGGGGATCAACTGCGGCCACCACATCTACCCTTATGTGGAAGGAGTCAACATCCGCCGGTACTTTCCGACGGAGGATCTGGACGCCAATGACCGGCGATACAAAGAAATTCAGCAGCAGAGGGCGCTGGAACGCAGCGTCCGGAAGCAGAAGCGGGAGTGCGTGCTGTTTGATGAGCTGGGAGACCAGCAGGCCTTTGAGGAGGCTTCTGCCAAGCTGAAAAAGAAAGAGCAGCAGCTATCACAGTATGTGAAGCAGAAAGACCTTTCGCGCCGGCGGAACCGGGAGCAGGTGGTGGGATTCGATAAGAGGCTTTCCGCGCAGGCAACGGCAGCCAACAGGGCTTATTTAAAAGCCCAAAACACAGATACCATACCGATAAAAGATACTCGAATTGGGAAATCAGTGGGGTCAAAATCTAAAAACTATGATATAATTGATCCAGATACAGGAACAGTATATCATTTTGCTGAAGGTACCAAAATCCAGAATTCAGAGGTATTTGCGGGAAGAGGCACAAGACATCCATTGCATGAGGGCGTGGGGGAAGGCCTGTCGGAACGTTTCGGCGGAAGTCCTGGAGAATGGCAGCATTGCAAAGGGCACGGAATCATTGATGCGGATGGAGAGGAACGTCCTGCGGAAGTTCACTGGTTCCAGGAGAAAACGGTTGGTAAAGTTCTCTTCAAAGTCAAGAGGTGGGAAGATGAAAGTTAAATGGAAGGGAAAGACAGAATTTTTGACGCTTACGCACGATAAAGTATATTCTGTGGAAGCAATCGAGAAAGGATGGTATCGAATTGTGGACGACTCTGGAGAGGACTATTTATATCCGCCAGATCAATTTGAGATAGTGGAGAGATGACGCCACTGGCATTTTGCCGGTGGTATTTTTGCGACATCGCAACCTTAGTGAAAAGGCACCCTTCGGGGTGCTTTTTATATTTGCCGACGGGCGTTAAACGGAGAAAGGGAACAGAATGAAGTTCATGAACAATCACTACGGATACTGCCAGATCTTCCACGCGCCGGACGGCGGCGGAGATGCGGGCGGCGCCGGCGAGGAAGGGGCCGATGACGAGGGCCAGGACGGGAACGACCCGGAAGAGGAGGAAGACTCCGAAGAGAAAAAGTTCTCCCAGAAGGAACTGGACGAAGCGGTGAAGAAACGCCTGGCGCGGGAGCGGCGGAAGTGGCAGCGGGAAGCCCAGAAGAAGGGGGACGAAAAGGACGATGACGGCGGCGCCGGCCAGGACGGGAGCAGCCGGGAGGATGCGAAAGCCAGAAAAGCGGCGGAGGACAAGGCGTCCGCGCTGGAGATGAAGGTGTCCTGCTATGAGGCAGGGGTCTCCAAGGAGGCGGTGGACGATGTGGTGGCCCTGGCCAGGGCGTACATGGCGGCGGATGAAGAGCTGGACATGGAGGACGCCATCGAAAAAGTGGTTAAAAAGTATCCTCAGTTCAAAAAGGGAGCGGAAGCCCCCGACGGTGCAGACGACAAAAAAGGGGCCTGGGGCCAGCGGCACGTCGGCAAGCCTGCCGGAAGGGCGGACGGCGTAGAAGCCGCCTTCCTGAAACGGAACCCGGGGCTCAAGATTGATTGAAGAAAGGATAGGTGATTTAGATGCCCCATGTGGCACAGGACAGATACTCCAAGCTGGTTCTGGCAAAGCTGAGAGACACGCTGGTGCTGAAGGACGGAGTGGTTTTCAACAACGATTATGAGGGGTCGCCGGCTGCCGGCGTGGTGAAAATCCCGGTGCGGGATACCGAGGTGGCGGTCAGTGACTACGACAAAGCCAACGGGATCCAGGGGACCCATGGCTCCACGGCCTACGAGAACATGCCCATCACCAAGGACAAGGCGCTGAACGAGATCATCGACGGATATGACGCCGCTGCAGTGCCGGACAACCTGGTAGCGGACCGGCTGGATTCGGCAGCGTATGCCCTTGCCAAGCAGATCGACACGGACGGCGGAACCACCCTGCTGGCGGCGGCCACCGTGGACAACGAAGCCTTGCTGACCAAGGACAATATCTACAGCGCCATCGTGGATCTGAGGACCCGGATGAACAAAGCCAACATCCCCAATGATGGTCAGCGTTACCTGCTGGCGCTGCCGGATGCCATGGCGCTGATCCTGAAGTCCCCGGAGTTTATCTCGGCGTCCAGCCTGGGCGATGAGGTAAAGCAGTCCGGGGCTATCGGTAAGATTGCCGGCTTCCTGGTGATTGAGTGGAACGACAAGACCGCCAACCTCCAGCTGCTGGCGGGGCATCCCCGGTTCGCCACCCGGGCCACGGAATTCTCCGTGGATGTGCATGTCCAGGATCTGAGCGGGTCCGGGAAGTATATCGGCGCATCCGCCGTGCAGGGCCGGAAGGTGTATGACCATAAGGTGCTGCGGTCCGTGGCGATCCGCGCGGTGTACAGCCCTGGCTCTCTGACGCTCCAGGCGGCCGCAGGAAGCGCGGGCACCACCAAGATCACGGTGGTTTCCGGAAACACTGGTGCGGCCTATGCCTATAAGAAAAACCCGGCGGCCCGGGCGGTATACGGGACGACGAAGACCACGTATGCCGGAACGGATCTGACCAGCGGGACCACGGAGATCGAGGCAAAAGAAGGAGACATCCTCGAGGTGGTGGATCTGTCCTCGAATAAGGTGGTCGGGGTAGGCTACTATACGGTGAAGGCAGGGGATATTGGCGCTACGGCCTGATAAGGGGGTGCGCGAATGCCTTATGTAACGGAGGATTATTACTGGAAATTTGGAGGGGAGCCGGTGTACAGCGCCGACTTCCCTTCTCTTTGCCGCCGGGCCGGTGAGATTATCGAGGAGATGACCTTATACCGGGTGTCGGAAGACCGGCTGGAGCAGTTCCCGGAGGCTATCCAGAAAAGAATCCAGGACGCGGTGTGTGCGGAGATTGAGTATCTGGACGCCAACGGAGTCAGCGACCTGGACAATGGAGCGGACTTTCAGAGCGCCGCCCTGGGAAAATTCAGTTATACGCGCGGCGCTGGGGCTTCCGGGGGGACGGCGCAGTCCCTGTATTCCCCGCGGGCCCGCCGGATTTTATATCCCACAGGCCTGCTGTATCGAGGAGGTGGGTCGCCATGCGTGCCATACCCAGGAGACTGCTGATCCATACCCTGACGGTAAGTCGGCTGGTGGACCAAGACCGTTGGGGGAAGGGTACCATAGAGTTGGCGGAAAATCTGACCCGCGTCCGGCTGGAACCCTCCGGCAAGATTGTCAAGACCAAGGATAACCAGGAGGTGCAGCTGGCTGCGGTGCTTTTTTTTGACAGCCGGCACAGCCGTCCGGCGGGGCAGAAGTTCCGGGAGAATATGATTCTGGGCTTCAACGGAGAGCATTTCCGGGTGGAGACGGTGGAACCACTTTACGATGAAGGCCGGCTGCACCACTATGAGATTGGGTTGGTGAGATATGGCAAATGTGAGAGTAACATTCAACAAGGCGGCAGTGGTAGCCCGGATTCAGGCTTCCAATGACCGGGCGCTGGTGGATGTGGCCAATCAAGCGCTGAAGGACTGCAACCAGTATACGCCGGAAGACCAGG
>CALWEC010000245.1 GCA_944376945.1 uncultured Lachnospiraceae bacterium
AGAAATACTCAGATAAGCCAATGAAGCGGTTTATCATGGCAAACGAACATGATATCAGCAGGATAGAGAAAATGCTCTTTGAGAAAAGATATGAAAAATAAAGCTCTCTGACTTTGCGATTGCCCTAAATCCGCCAAAAAACTTGAAAAAAACTCTTTACAAAGGGCTGGTTTTCTGGTATGCTGTGTCGAATTTAAGAGAATACGCAAAATGAGGAGGGGCTTCTATGAAAGCATTCGTAAAGGAATTCAAAGAATTCATTTCCAAAGGCAACGTCATGAGCATGGCTGTCGGTATCATTGTTGGTTCCGCCTTTACCGCCATTGTGACTTCCCTGAACCAGGATATTATCACCCCGCTGCTGGGCCTGATCCTGGGCCAGATTGACTTTACTTCCCTGGCGATTACGGTGGGCGGCGCTTCCGTCATGTACGGCAACTTCATCCAGGCGGTTATCACCTTCCTGATTACCGCGCTGACCCTGTTCTTTGTCCTGAAGGCCTTCAACCGCCTGACGGAGAGAAAGAAAGAGGAGGAGGCCAAGCCCGAGGAGCCGGCGCCGGTTCCGGAGGATATTCAGCTGCTGACCCAGATCCGGGATCTGCTGAAGAAAGAGAACTAAACGAACGCAGGATGCCTGCGGATGGCAAACCCCCGGCCGGAAACACCCGGACCGGGGGTTTTGCTATCCGCCGTTTTTTATACCGTTACCGCGTATTTGATCACATGATCCTCTTTTCCCTCAAACACTCGGTACGCCTCCAGGATCTGATCCAGACGGCACCGGTGGGTAATCAGGAAGCTGGCATCCAGCTTCCCCTTCTCCGTAAGCCCCATAATCTCCCGGCAGAAACAGCCGTCCACGCCGCCGGTCTTAAACACCAGGTTTTTCCCGTACATTTCCGGCAGCGGCAGCACCTGGGCTTCCTCATACATGGCCACAACCACCACGGTCCCGTTGGGCCGGGCGATCTTCCAGGCGGTCTGGAAGGTATCCGGGCCCCCGGCCGCCTCCAGCACCACGTCCGCGCCCCGGCCGTCCGTCCGCTCCCTCAGGGCCTCCTCCAGGCGGTCCCGGCCAGGATCCAGCACCACATCCGCCAAGCCTCTTTCCCGTGCCAGCTCCCGCCGGAAGCCATCCACTTCGATGGCCACAATCTGGGCCGGCCGGTACAGCCGGGCGCAGAGCATGGCGCACAGGCCCGTGGGACCGGCGCCGATGACCGCCACCGTGTCCCCCGGCTGAATCTCCCCAATCTTTGCCGCCCAGTAGCCGGTAGAAAGAAGATCTCCGTTAAAAAGCGCCTGTTCGTCCGTCACCGTATCCGGAATCCGGGTAAGGCCATGGTCCGCGAAAGGAATCCGGGCGTATTCCGCCTGGCCGCCGTCGATCCGGCAGCCTAGGGCCCAGCCGCCCTGGTGATCGGTACAGTTGTTGACAAAGCCCCTCCGGCAGAAGAAGCACTCCCCGCAGAAGGTCTCCACGTTCACCGCCACCCGGTCTCCTGGCTTTCCGGTCCGGACCGCCTCCCCCACTTCCGCCACCCGGCCCACAAACTCGTGGCCCAGGATCACGCCGGGCACCGCCCGGGGCACCGCGCCGTGCTGGATATGCAGGTCGCTGGTACAGATGGTGGTCAGGGTCACCTGCACAATGGCGTCCCGCGGATCCCGCAGCGCCGGGCGCGGCCGTTCCTCCAGCCCAATCCTCCCGTTTCCCTGATACACCACCGCTTTCATGCCTGTCCTCCCTTCCCACTTTGGGCTTCCTGTTCCTTCAGGGCTTGGTACATCCGCTCCGTCACCGGCACCGGGACCGCCAGCCGGCGGCCCTCCCGGACAATGTAGCCGCAGAAGGTTTCCAGCTCCGACTGCCGTCCGGCCTCCACATCCCGCTGGAGGGAGCTGGTGGCGTCCTCCGCGTATTCGTGGTAAAACCGGTGCAGGATCCCGTCCACATGCTCCTGGGTCACCGCTACGCCCCGGGCCCGGGCCACCTGGAAGGCTTCCCGCACCAGCGCCTCGTATTCCCCGGCCTTGGCCGGATCCCGGCGGATGGGGCCGATGGGCTGCCGGTAGCGGGCGGTGGTCACATTGTAGGCGCAGTTTAACATATATTTCTGCCAGATCGCCGCCTCTATATCCGGCGCAATCTTATGGTCGATGCCGGCCGCCGTCAGGATGGCGGACACCTCCCGCACCCGCCGCTGCCCGGCCTCGTCCCCGCCCCGGACGCCGATCCGCAGGTGGGCGAAATCCCCCTGCTGGGTGATAGAAAAATCCGGGTTGGCAAACGCTACAATGTAGATCAGGGAATCCACCACCGTCCCCCGCCCCAGCAGGCCGCGGACCCGGTCCCCCGGATCTGCTCCGTTCATCACCGGGATCAGCACCGTGTCCTTTGTTACCGCCGTCTCCAGCTCCCGGCAGGCCTCCTCCAGGGAATAATTTTTTACGCAGAGGAAAATGTAGTCCTGCTCCCCCAGCTGCCCCGCCGGAACCACCCGTTCCGGCCGCACGGTAATCTCCCCGTGGCGGCCGCTGTGGAGCACCAGGCCCTTCTGCCGGATGACCTCCGCCCGCCGCCCCCGGGCGGCTAGGGACAGATGGGGGCACACCTGGCCCAGCCTACCGGCCAGGTAGCCGCCGACCCCGCCGATGCCCACTACCGCAATCCGCTTTTCCGTCCATTTGGAATCCATAAAAGATGCCTCCTGTTAAAAAATCCCGTGATTGTATCGGAACTGTCCGTAGAGCATGAGGCCCAGGCCCAAAACAAACCCTCCGATCAGCACCGGGCCGATCCACGCCTCCTTCCCGAAGGCACACACCCGGCCGGAGAGAATACATCCCACCCCCAAGACCATCATCCCTTTCCCCATGACAGCGGTATAAGCTTTCTTGTCCTCTTCCTTTACCTTCTTATAGTGATAGTCATGGATAAGGGTTATTTTTTTGCGAAGCCAGATGGCCCCGCCCAAGGCTAGGCACAATAGGCCACATAAAAACATAATGGCTGCGTACAGGATGTTTTCCATGGCGTTTCCCTCTTAAGCCGAAAAAGGAACGCCGTCCGCGTCCCTTTTTCCATGATGGGGGGTTACCCCAGCTTCTTCCCGGTGAGCATTTCATAGCTCTGAAGGTATTTTTCGATGGTTTTCTGTACGATCTCCTCCGGCAGCGTCCAGTTGTGACCCGGATTAGCCTTCAGCCAATCCCGGGCAAACTGCTTGTCAAAGGACGGCTGGGAATGCCCCGGCTCGTACCCTTCCGCCGGCCAAAAGCGGGAGCTGTCCGGCGTCAGCATCTCATCGCCCAGAACCATGTTCCCATCCTCGTCCAGGCCAAACTCAAACTTGGTATCCGCAATGATAATGCCGCGGCTCAGGGCGTAGTCCGCGCACTTTTTGTACAGGGCCAGAGTGTAGTCCCGCAGCTGGGAAGCGTATTTTTCCCCTTTTCCCGGGAACCGCTTTTCCAGGTAGGCAATGCTCTGCTCATAGGAAATGTTCTCGTCGTGGTCGCCCAGCTCCGCCTTGGTGGAAGGGGTGTAGATGGGCTCCGGCAGCTTTTCCGATTCCTTCAGGCCCTCCGGCAGGCGGATGCCGCACACCGTGCCGTCCTTCTGGTAGCTGGCCCAGCCGCTGCCGGTAATGTAGCCCCGGACAATACACTCCACCGGCAGCATCTCCAGTTTCCGGCACATCATACTGTTGCCGTCAAACTGCGGCTGCTGGAAGAATTCCGGCATGTCCTTCACATCCGTGGAAATCATATGGTTGGGCAGGATGTCCCGGGTCATCTCAAACCAAAATTTGGACATTTGGGTGAGCACGGCCCCTTTTTTGGTCACCGTATTGTGCAGGATCACGTCAAAACAGCTGATCCGGTCGGTGGCCACCATAATCAGGCTGTCGCCGTTATCGTAAATTTCCCGAACTTTTCCCTCTTTGATCGGTTTCATATCCTTCTGTACCTCTCTTCCTGTGATTGAATTTGTCAGTTTATCCGTTCTGCGGCTATTCTATCATGTGT
>CALWEC010000246.1 GCA_944376945.1 uncultured Lachnospiraceae bacterium
CTTCCCGCCATGCGCTCCAGGCTTCCATATAGGCCTCGCTGTCAAACTCCCCGGTTTCCGCGTCTCGGTAGTCCGCTTCCTCCGGCCGGGCCGCCATCTCCGGGTAAGCCGCGGCGGCCAGCACATAGGGGGCCTGGGCCTCCGTCGCCTGGACGTCCCCGGTACTGCCGCTTCCGGCGGCTTCCCCCGCTCCGGCCTCTCCCGCCCCCGCTTCCGCCGGGCTGGCGTCTCCTTCCGCGGCCGCCTCTCCCTTCCCTCCTTCGGCTTCCGCGGATTTTCCCGCGCTTCCCGAATCCAGAAGGCCCGGCAGCATCCAAGCGCCGGCAAGCAGCAGGCACAGGCAGGCGGCCAGCAGCCCCCAACGGCGCCAGGGCTTCCTCTGGGGCGTCTTGGGGACCGGTTTGGCAGCCGGTCCCTCCGACGATTCCGCAACTGGTTCCCCGGCCGCCTCCTCCGATGATTCCGCAACCGGTTTCGCCGGCTCACCGGCAGCTTTTTCCTTTGTCTCGTCCCTTCCCGGCTCCTGCGGCGGGTTCTGGCGCAGCGCCTCCGCTTCCGCCAGCATTTCCTCGCCGATATGTTCCAAGGCGTCGCTGATTTCTTCGGCTCTCATAGGACAAAGCCCTCCTGTTCCAAATATTCTTTTAGGCCCAGCCGGGTACGGTGCAGGGAACTTTTTACCTTGGCCTCGCTGCAGGCAAAGAAGGAGGCCACCTCCCGGATGGAATCCATATAGTAGTAGCGAAAAAGAAACATATTCCGGGCCTCCGGGGACAGCGTTTTCAGATACGCCTCCATCGCCTGGGCCAACAGCCGGACGTCCGCCTTTTCCTCCGTGGTGTTGCCGCCGGAAAGGCATTCCTCCAGCTCCGAGAGGGAAAGGGCATACTGGGAAGCCCGGCGCTTTTCCCGGTTCCGCCGCCGGAAGCAGTCGATGGAGGCCCGCCGGGCTAGCTTGGCCAGGTAGGCGGACAACGCCTCCGGTTTTTGGGGCGGGATGGTATTCCAGGCCCGGAGGTAGGCGTCGCTGACGCACTCCTGGCTGTCCTCCTCCGCCCCCAGGATCCCGCGGGCAATCTTCATCAGATACCGCCCGTATTTCCGCTCCGTCTCCCGGATGGCTGCCTCATCCCGCTGCCAATACAGCTCCACAATCCGGCTGTCCTCCATAAAATCCCCCTCCTCTCCTGGCGGCAGTCCCATAAGCGGGACGCCTCCTTCCTCTCCGCCTTACGCCGGCTGGTTGACGATCCCGATAAACAAAGGCAGTCCATCCTCTCCGGTGATTCCAAAAAGGAAAGGCCGGTCCAGCACAAAATCCACTTCCTCCTCCGGCGGCATAGCCCCGCCTGCCAACATCAGCACGGTGTAGGCTGCCGCCTGGCAGCCCTCCTCATCGATGGACACCCGGGCCGCGTGCTGGGCCTGGCTCAACTCCGCGCCGCCGGCCGCCGGATCCTCCGTGATGGGGGAAAAGTCCGAAACCGTCCCGTCAAACACATCCCGGATCCCCAGTTCCTTCAGCCCGGGGATCAGATCCAGATCGGACGATACGTCAAATTTCGGCACCGACAGATGGACGATCCGGCGTGTCTGGTTCTTCCATTGGTTCCCGGCAAGCAGAAAGTCCAGGGCCTGGCCGTCCGCCAGCAGTTCCTCCGGGGACGTGCCTTCGTCCGGCAGCACGAACCACAGGCAGCCGCCGTTTTCCTCAAAGGATTTCCCCACGGCGGAGAAGCGGTCGCCCCAGTAGTACATGGCCGTATCGCTTTGGCGCATAAAATCGCACAAGATCTCCCCCTGGGGGCTGTAAAACGTATCCTCCTCCGTGTTCCCTTCCGAAAACTCCGCGTCCCATCCCGCCTTAAAGTAAATGGTGGAGGCCAGGGCCAGCAGGGTATCCTCCGGCAGCTGCAAGCCCTCCGCCTGCTCCGCCAGCAAACCGCCGGTCTGGCGGTTGATCCATTCCCGCAGAGCCTGGTTGTAGTCCTCCGCCCCCATCTCCCCCTGGAAGGCGGAGGCATAGTAGTACTGGGCCAGCCGGTCCATGGTGGCCTGGGTGTAGGGAATGTCTTCATCCAGCCACAGGGAGTTGGCCAGCACACAGGTGGTCAGGCCGTCCGCGCGGTAATGCATGTTCCACAGGCTCTCCGCCTGCCGGCGCAGGGCCTCCAGATCCCCGGCCCCCAGCACATCCAGAATCTGCTGCCGGCTCTCCCCGTCCGTCACCTCCGCCAGCATGGCCAGGGCCATGTACAGGTTCAGCGGGGAGTAGACCCGGTTTTCCCCTTCCGTCTCCGCCAGAAACTGGCTGGCGCTCCGGGTAAAGAACGGGAGCAGATCCTGGCGGTTTTCCACCGTCCGCTCCCGCCGGGCCCGCTGCTCCTCCCACCAGATCTCCCATTTTTCCTGGTAGGCTTCTTCCCGGCCGTTGTCATATTCCGCCGGATCCGGGTAGGCGGTCCTTTCCGGATAGACCGCCGCCGCCAGCGCATACGCCCGCTCTTTTTCCCCCAGCTGGAGGCGCTCCGCCTCCGTTTCCTTCCGCAGCGCCGGCGGGAGCACCAGCGCCGCCGCCAGCACCAGACACAGGCAGACGGCCAGAAGCGCCCACTTGTGCCAGGGCTTTCCCAGGAACCGTCCATTCCTCCCCGATTGCTCCTTCTTCATCTGCATCCCTCCTCGTGGGTTTTAATTTCCGTTTGCATTCCTTCCCTTCTATACTCGCCATAAAAGGGCGGTTGGTTGCGCGGAAAAAGATATTTTTTGTTTTTATCATACACGGAACAAAACCGCCTGTACAGCCCTTACCGGCGGTTTGTTTTTTCCCGCTTAAACCCCTACCAATGGTGAATTGCCAAAATAGCGCAGGGCTTCTATAATGGAGATACAGGGAGAAGAAAACGTCATAAAGATTCGGGAACTGCAAGGAGAAGAAAACGCTATGAATATTTCGGAAAAAATCCGTGAGAAAAGGAAGAAGGCCGGATTGACGCAGGAACAGCTGGCCGGTTACCTTGGAGTCTCCGCCCCAGCCGTCTATAAATGGGAAAAAGGAACCTCCTGCCCGGATGTCGCGCTGCTTCCCGCCCTGGCCCGGCTGTTGGGCATGGACATGAACGAACTGTTTTCCTTCCGGGAGGAACTGACCGAGAGGGAGATCGTCCTGTTTTCCCAGCAGCTTTCGGAGACAGCCCTGCAGGAAGGAGCGGAAGCCGCCTTTGCCCTGGCCCGGCAAAAAATCCGGGATTACCCCCGGTGCGGGCAGCTGCTCTATATGTCTGCCTGCGTACTGGACGCAGCCCGAATTTTGGCCGATCCTCAGAAAGCGGCGCCGCCAGAGTGGAAGGAGGATATTTTCCGCTGGTATACGCAGGCAGCGGAAAGTTCCCAGGAAGCCGTCCGGTATCCGGCCTTGCTGATGCTGGCCCACCGGTATGCCGGGGAAGGCGATTATGAAAAAGCCCAGGCTACTTTGGAGCAGATCCCCTCTATCCCCGCCCCGGACAAAACCTTGCTGGAGGCGGAAATTCTGCGGCACCAGGAGGATACCGGCAAAGCAGCCGAATTGCTGGAACGGACCATCCTCCAGGCGCTGACGCGCCTCCAGGGCTACCTCTACAAACTGCTGGAATTGGAATACGCAGACGGAAAAACCGCCCAGGCGGAGCGGATCGCCGGGGCCGCCGCCGGCATGTCCCGCCTGTTTGACCTATGGCCCTACAACACCGTAGTGCCGCCTCTGCTCATCGCACTGTACCGGAAAGACGCCGAAGAAAGCATCCGCCTGCTGCGCCGGGCCCTGGAGGAATCCCAGAAGCCCTGGCACATGGGGGAATCTCCCCTGTATTACCGTTGTGCGGAAGGCAAGCACTTTTCCGGGCTGGGAAGCACCTTCTCCCAGGCGCTGCTCATCGAAATCCGCTCCGGCAAGAAAGAGTATGAATTTCTCCAAGGGAACCCGGAATTGGAAAAATTGTTGGAGGAATACCCATAAGACAGAGCCTAGCGCTCCCCGGCCTCCCACTCCTGCTTCAGCCGGGCAATCCGTTCCGGGGGCGCTTCCGTAATGTGGACAATATCCTCCAGCCGGTCCCCTCGGGCCAGCATCCGAAAGACCAGCCGCCGCTCTTTTTCTTTTAAGCCCTGCTCTACGCCTTCTTCCGCGCCCTCCTGAAAAATTTTTTCCAAGACGTCTTCCATTTCTCGGTAGCCTCCTTCTTCTCTTTTTAAAAAGTGTACCCGTTCCGACGCATTGGCATATAAAACCTTGACCCCATCCTCACAGTGCTCCAGGTTCTGGAAACATCTTTGCACCGGATAGGCTGCCAGGCCGTATTTCCACAGATCGGTCTCGCTGACATAGATTAAATATACATCCGGCAAGGCACTGTACTTTTTTCCTTTTTCCAGGAATTCGCTGTCGATCATGCT
>CALWEC010000247.1 GCA_944376945.1 uncultured Lachnospiraceae bacterium
CGTCAGGTCGCAGTGCTCCCGCACCAGCCGGGAGACGCCGCTGCCTTCGTTTCCAATCACCAGGCCAATGGGGCCGGTCAGGTTCAGCCGGTACATGGTCTCCCCTCCCATGTCCGCGCAGACAAACCAGAGCCCCTTTTTCTTTAATTCTTCCATGGTCTGGGTCAGGTTGGTCACCTTGGCCACCGGCGTATAGTTCAAGGCCCCGGCGGAGGTCCGGGCCACCGTCCCGGTCAGCCCCACCGCCCGGTTTTTGGGGATGATCACCCCATGGGCCCCGGCCAGGTTGGCCGTGCGGATGATGGCTCCCAGGTTGTGGGGGTCCTCAATCCCATCCAGCAGGAACAGGAACGGCGGCTCCCCCTTTTCCTCGGCCTTCTGCAGCATGTCCTCCACGGTGGCATACGCATAGGCCGCCGCCAGGGCGATCACCCCCTGGTGCCGGCCGGTCTCCGACATTTCATCCAGGCGCTCCCCGGACACAAAGCGCACCTGGACGCCTCTTTTCTGGGCCTCCCGCAGCACCGTCTGGATAGGCCCGTCCTGGCAGTTTTCCTGGACAAACACCTTATCCACCGTGCGGCCGGAACGGAAGGCCTCAATCACCGCGTTGCGGCCCTCAATCCTTCCCGTATCCTCCGCTTCCTTCCGGGGAACCGCCCCCGGCCGTTCTTCCTTTTCCGCCCGGCGTCCTCTGCCAAACTGTTTTTCTCTCATATTCTACTTTGCCTCCGAAGAACCAGCTGTTTCCTTTTGGCCTGCCTCCGCGGAACCGGTTCTTTTCCTTTGGCCCGCCTCCGAAGAACCGGCTGTCTCCTTCTGGCCCTCCGCCGCCGGAGAACCTGCCCGCTGGGAATCCAGGGCCTGCCAGCCCTTCCGGATCAGCTCCAGCAGCCGTTCCTCCTGCCCGCCCAGGTACAGATAGCCCATCAGGGCCTCCCAGCCGGTGGCCCGCCGGTAATCCCCAACGGTGGCATGGCGGGCCACCGTGGCCGGATGGGCGTTGCGCCCCCGCCGGTACACCGCCAATTCTTCCTCCGTCAGTTCCCCCTGCAAAAGCTCCGCCATCCGGGACTGGGTTTCCGCCTTTGCCAGGCGGCTGCTGGCCCGGTGCAGCTCCTTGGGCGGACGGCTTCCCTTTTCCACAATCACCGTCCGCACCGCCAGCTCATACACCGCGTCCCCCAAAAACGCCAGGGTCAGCGGCGAGTAGGCCCGCCGGTCCCGGGCGGGCAGCCCAAAACAGCTTCTTATGCTCTCTTCCATTTCACCCCTTCCCGGGTGTCCTCCAGGAGAATCCCCTGGGCCGCCAGCTGGTTCCGGATCGCGTCGGCCCGGGCAAAGTCCTTGGCCTTCCGGGCTGCCTGGCGCTCCTCAATCAACGCCTCGATCTCCGCGTCCAGCAGCTCCTCCTGTTTTTCCGTCTCAATCCCCAGGATACCGCAAAGCTCCGTCAGGATCTGGGAAAGATAGGAGGCAAAGGCGCGGCTCAGGCCCTCCGCCGCCTGGGTGTTGGCGTACTTGACCAGCTCAAACACCGCGGCAATGGCGTCCGCCGTGTTGAAATCGTCGTCCATGGCCGCGTCAAACTTGTCCACAAAGGCGTCCGCCGCCGCTTTCTGTTCTTCGGTCATAGGCTCGCCGGCGCCGCTCTTGGCCGCCTCCCGCAGCCGCTCCGCCCCGTTGCGGATCCGCTCCAGGCCATTTTTAGCCGCCTCCATCAGATCCCCGCTGAAATTCAGGGGGCTCCGGTAGTGGGCGCTGAGCATAAAGAACCGCAGCACCTGCAGGTCATACTTTTCACTGATATCCCGGACCGTAAAGAAATTCCCCAGGGATTTGGACATTTTTTTGTTATCGATGTTCAGGAAGGCGTTGTGCATCCAATAGTGGGCAAACTCCTTGCCGCTGGCCGCCTCGCTCTGGGCAATCTCGTTTTCGTGGTGGGGGAATACCAGATCCTCCCCGCCGCCGTGGATGTCAATCTGCTCGCCCAGGTACTTTTTGGACATGACGGAGCACTCGATATGCCAGCCCGGACGCCCCTGGCACCAGGGGGACTCCCAGTAGGGCTCCCCTTCCTTCTTGGGCTTCCAAAGCACAAAATCCATGGGATCCTCTTTCTGCTCCTCCCCGGTCACCAGCAGGGAGCGGTTCCCGGAGCGAAGGTCGTCCAGGTTTTTGCCGGACAGCTTGCCGTAGCCGGCAAATTTCCGCACCCGGAAGTACACCGTGCCGTCCTCCACCACATAGGCGTACCCTTTTTCGATCAGCTGGGAGATCATCTGGATCATGCCATCGATCTCCTGGGTGGCCAGCGGGTGGGTGGTGGCCGGAAGGATGTTCATCCCCTCCATATCCTTTTTGCACTCCGCAATATAGCGCTGGGAGATCACCGAAGCGTCCACCCCTTCTTCCTGGGCTTTCTTGATGATCTTGTCGTCCACATCCGTAAAGTTGGACACATAATTGACCTGATAATTCCGGTGCTCAAAATACCGGCGCACCGTGTCAAAAAAGATCATAGGCCGGGCGTTGCCAATGTGGATCAGGTTGTAAACCGTAGGGCCGCACACATACATCCGCACCTTTCCCGGCTCAATGGGAACAAACTCCTCTTTCTTTCTGGTCAATGTGTTATAAATCTTCATCCAAGTCCTCCTCCGGCTCCGCCGGCAGCTGAATTTTACCCCAAACTTTTTCTTCCAGACGCTCCACCGCGCGGCGCAGCTGCGCGTTTTCCTCCTTCAGCCAGTCCATATCCATCCGAACCGGATCCGGCAGATGCACCTGGTCCATATCCTCCCGGGGCAGGCGCACGTTGTTCCGCTTGACAATCCGCCCCGGAACGCCTACCACCGTGGAATTAGGAGGCACCGGCTTCAGCACCACGCTGCCGGCGCCAATCTTGGAGTTGGCGCCGATGGTGATGGAGCCCAGGACCTTGGCCCCGCTGCTGACCATCACGTTGTCCTCCAGGGTGGGATGGCGCTTTCCGGTTTCCTTTCCGGTGCCGCCCAAGGTCACCCCCTGGAACAGGGTCACATTGTCGCCGATGATGGCCGTCTCCCCGATCACCACCCCGTGGCCGTGATCGATAAAAAACCCCTTCCCAATCTGGGCGCCGGGATGGATCTCGATTCCTGTCTTCCGGGCGGTGCGCTGGGAAATCCAGCGGGCCAGGAAATAATGCCGCTTCCGGTACAGCTTATGGGCCAGCCGGTAGTACAGCATGGCACGGAAGCTGGGATACAGCAGCACCTCCATGGGCGTCTTAATAGCCGGGTCCCGCTCCCGGATAATGGAAAATTCTTCTTTTACACGGCGCAGAAAGCCCATTTTTTTCCCCCTCGTATACGGAAGGCGCCAGGTTGGACAGGACGCGTCCGTCCCCTCCGCCCTGGCGCTGAATGCTTCCTCTCTTCTCCGCCCTTCCTTAGAAACGGAGTTTTTGGTCAAAATACTCTTTCAGCTTGGCGATGGGCACCCGCTCCTGCTCCATGGTGTCCCGGTCCCGGACCGTTACCGCCCCGTCTGTCTCCGAGTCAAAATCGTAGGTAACACAGAACGGCGTGCCAATCTCATCCTGGCGGCGGTAGCGCTTGCCGATATTGCCCCGGTCGTCAAACTCGCAGTTGTAATACTTGCAAAGCTCCGCGTACACCTGCTCCGCCCCTTCGTTAAGCTTTTTGGACAGAGGCAGCACCCCTACCTTCACCGGGGCCAGGGCCGGATGGAAGTGAAGCACGGTGCGCACATCGTTCTCCCCGATGGTTTCCTCGTCGTAGGCGCTGCACAGGAAGGCCAGGGTCACCCGGTCCGCGCCCAGGGAAGGCTCAATGACATAGGGAATATATTTCTGCTTCAGCTCATCGTCAAAATAGCCCATATCCTCGCCGGAAACATTCTGGTGCTGGGTCAGGTCGTAATCCGTCCGGTCCGCGATGCCCCACAGCTCGCCCCAGCCAAAGGGGAACAGGAACTCAATATCCGTGGTGGCTTTGCTGTAGAAGGAAAGCTCCTCCTTCTCGTGATCCCGGACCCGCATTTCCTCCGGCTTCAGCCCCAGGGTCTGCAGCCAGCTGATACAGAATTCCTTCCAGTAGGCAAACCATTCCAGATCCGTGTCCGGCTTGCAGAAAAACTCCAGCTCCATCTGCTCAAACTCCCGGGTGCGGAAGGTAAAGTTGCCCGGGGTAATCTCGTTCC
>CALWEC010000248.1 GCA_944376945.1 uncultured Lachnospiraceae bacterium
TCCCCTTCGTAGAGCAGGCGGCCGTCGTCCCGTTCCAGCTTCAGCTGGTATACCTGTGCGCCTCCTGCCTCCGCCTTGGCCAGGGCGATTCCCCGGGCGCGGTCCTCGCCGATCGTCTGACCGGAGGAAGACGGCTGGCCGGAGCTTCCGCTGCCGGAAGGCGCGGCCGCCGTGGTCCCCTGGGTCTCCGGGGCGCTGGTTTCCGGGGCGGTGGTTCCCGAAGCGGGGTTTTCCGGAACAGTGGCCTCCGGCTTCCCAGCCGGATCGGAAGCAGCGGTTTCTCCGGCTCCTCCTGCCGCCTGGTTCCCGCCGGTCCCTCCGGCTCCTGCTTCCGTCCCCTGGCTTTCCGAACTTCCGCCGGTTCCCGCTTCCGTCTCCGAGGGCCGCCAGTTGGTCTGTTCCTTCTCTTCCTTCCGCACTTCCCCTGTCTGGGCGTCCAGCTCCAGGTCGTACTTCCAGCCATCGCAGAAAAACTCCACCTCATAGACGTAGCGGCCATCCTCCCGGTCCATCTCCACTTCTATCATCTGGCTGCCCGGGTAGGAAGCCTCCACCTGGCTTTGGATCTCCGCCTCCGTCCGGTAGCGGCTGTCCGCCGCCGCGCTGCCGGAATCCGCCGGAATTACCACCGGGGTTCCGTATTTCACCTGGCTTTCCAGCAAGGTGCCGTCCGCCGCGTTTAACTCCAGGGAGCCGTACCGGTCGTCCGCCCGGAAATAGACTTCATAGGAATACAGGCCATCGTCCAGCCCCAGCTGCATCCCAGAGATTTCCGCCCCCGGAAACAGCTCCTGCACCCGGGCCCGCACCTGTTCTTCCGTCATCGATGCTTCCTGGGAGCCCTGGCCGCCCAAAAGTTCCGTCTCCACCTCCCGCACGTTCCCGGAACTGCGGCTAACCTCCACCTGGTACTCCGTTCCGGCAGACTGGGAATAATAATAAAATTTGTACATGCCGTCTTCCGTCTCTTTTTCCTGGAGCACCGCGTCCTCCGGCACATACGCCTTGGCTTTCTTTTCCGCCTCCTGGCGGTCTGCCGCGGACACCATGGCCCGGCCGCCCAGCAGCACGCACACCGCCAGCACCGGCACCGCCGCCCAGATTATTTTCTTGGATATTTTTTTCTTCATCTTCTATTCCTCCCCGCTCCCGCGTCTTGTGTTCTGTGCTTTTACTGTACCAGGGAAAAATGAAAGGAACATGAAGGATTTCATCTTTCTTTCATCTGCCGCCGCTAAAATAGACATAGACCGCATCCTATGGTACAATGTCCACAGAGCGGACATGGTACCCGCGCCGGTTCGCGTCCGGCCGCAGGGAGGACATATTTCCTGGACGAACCGCAGGGAGGACAGATTTCTTGGGCGAACCGCAGGGAGGACCTCTCTCCGCACTTTCTTCCCCAGGATGGGTTTTCCCCCGGGAAAATTCAACGCTTTTTCGCAGCCTTTTTCAAAAAAAGCCGGCCTGACGTTTGGACACACGGCTTTTTCTGTCATTCCTGCTGAAAAAGCCGTTGAGCCGCGGCAAACGGCCCAAGGCCAAGCAGCCTAGGGGATACCGTGCGCATAGACATAAGTAAAAAAATATACAAGGAGGTTTTCCTATGAGGCTGCTATACGCGGAAGACGAAAATTCCCTGCGGGAGCTGACGGCCCAGCGGCTGACGGAGGCGGGCTACAGCGTGGACGCCTGCGCGGACGGCCTGGAGGCCTTGGATTATCTGGCCGTCACCGATTACGACGCTGTGATTCTGGATATTCTGATGCCCCGGCTGGACGGCCTTTCCGTGCTGCGCCAGCTGCGCCGGGAGGGGAAGAGCACCCCGGTGTTGCTGCTCACCGCCAAAGGCTCCGTCACCGACCGGGTGGAAGGGCTGGATTCCGGCGCGGACGATTACCTGGTCAAGCCGTTTTCCTTTGAGGAGCTGAACGCCCGGCTGCGGGTGATGCTGCGCCGGATGGCCGGTTCCCCTGGCTCCAGCACCCTCTCCCTGGCAGACCTGGAGCTGAACCTGAACACCCGCCAGGTCACCCGGGGCGGCCAAACCATCTCCCTGACCAGCAAGGAATACGCTGTGCTGGAATATCTTCTGATGAACAAGGGGATCGTCCTAAGCCGGGAAAAAATTGAGCAGCATATCTGGAATTATGAATACGAAGGGGGCAGCAATGTGATCGACGTCTACATCCGCTGCCTGCGGAAAAAGCTGGACACCGGTTTTGAGAAGAAGCTGATCCATACCATCCGGGGCGCCGGCTATGTGATGAGGGAGGAAGCATGAAGAACTGGTCCATCAAAGCCAGGGTATCCCTCTACTATTCGGCGTTTCTGCTGGTCATTGCCGCGCTGATGATCCTATTCCTGTTTTTGACCACGGATACCGCCGTCCAAAACGTGACGGAGGAACGGCTCCAACAGGCGGTGCGGGAATCCGCCAACGGCATTTCCTACTTTGAGAACAGCATCGAGATCGATCCGGATTTCGATTTCTACTCCCAGGGCGCTTCCATCCTGCTCTACGGCCCCCAGGGGACCCCCCTGGCCGGCACCGCGCCCACCGGGTTTCCCTCCCAGATCCCCCTGGCCAGCGATACCTTCCAGACGGTGCAGAATGGGCGGGACCATTGGCTGGTCTACGATCTGCTGGTCAGCCACCCAGACGCCACCAGCCTGTGGATCCGGGGGATTTACCTGACGGACAACACCACGGCAGCCATCCGCCTGCTGCACCGGATCGCCCTGATCGCCCTGCCCACCTTGTTCCTGGCCGCCGTCCTAGGCGGCTGGCTGGTGACCAAACGGGCCTTTGCCCCGGTAGACGCCATGCGCCGGGCGGCGGCGGAGATCAGCGCCGGCAACGACCTGTCCCGGCGCCTGGAGCTTCCGGCCCACCGGGACGAGCTGTACCAGCTGGCGGAAACCCTGAACCAGATGATCGAGCGCCTTCAAAAAGCCTTTGAAAACGAGCGGCAGTTTTCCTCGGACGTATCCCACGAGCTGCGGACGCCCATCGCGGTCATCCTCTCCTACTGCGACTACGCCCTCTCCCGGGAACGGGCCCCGGAGGAATACCGGAAATCCCTGGAAAACATCCAGACCCAGGCCAAGCGGATGTCCGCCCTCTGCGCCCAGCTGCTGGAGCTGTCCCAGAACCTGCGGGCCGCCAACGCCCTGCAAAAGGAGGAGGTCAGCCTTTCCCTGCTGTGCGACAGCATCTGCGAGGAGCTAAGCCTAGCCGCGGAAAAGCGGCGGATCCGGATCCGCCCGGAGCTGCCGGAGGATCTGACCGCCCAGGTGGACGAGACCCAGTGGATGCGGCTGCTGATCAATCTTGTCAACAACGCCATCCGCTACGGCCGGGAGGGCGGGGAGATCCGGGTCACGCTGCGGCGGATTCCCCCGGAAGACCCGCAGGCCCTGGCCGGAAGGGAGACGGTCCTGCTCCAGGTGGCGGACGATGGCCCCGGCATTCCCGCGGACAAGCTGGACAAGATCTTCACCCGCTTCTACCAGGCGGACGAATCCCGCCATGCCGGCAAGGACAGCGGCTTCGGCCTGGGCCTGTCCTATGTCAAATGGATCGCCGAGGCCCACGGGGGGACTGTTTCCGTAGAAAGCCAGCTGGGGAAAGGGACTTCCTTTACCGTACGGATCCCCCGGTGGGAGGACCCCGCAGAATAAGAATCCCAAGGAGGATACGCCCATGGAAGCTTCCAATCCCACCCAGAACCGTGAAAAACCCGGCCGGAAGGGCCATTCCGGCCGGCTCCGCTTTCTGCTGGTTTTTCTGATTTTTCTGCTGTTTGCCGGCATCACCTGGCTCAACGCCCGGCTCCGCTTTCCCTGGATACTGGCCATCTCCCTGGCCCTCACCCTGCTGTGCGGCGCGCTGTTCCTGGCGTTCCGGCCCGGCTGCACCTTGGCGCAGGCCCAAAGGCGGCTGGAGGAGGCCGGCTATACGGAGGTTATGCCCAACCCGGAGTATTCCCGCATGGACATGGCCCGGGACGGCAACCCCATGGTCCACACCGGCTACGTGCTGCGGGGAACCAAGGGCGGGGAGAGTCAGGTTTTCTTTGTGAACCCGGTAAACGGGGAATGGTTCCCCGCCGGGTGATAGGTTTCCCGGAGGATGCGCACCATTTCCATCGTCGGCCCGGAAAGCTCGCTGTCCTTGGGGTAGGCGGCCACAAAGGTCCACCAGGGTTCGTAGACGTCCTCCAGATGGCAGAAATGGGCCGGGGCCGGGCAGGTAAACAGGCTGATATAGCTCTGGGGCATCAGCGTAACCCCAATCCCCACGCTGGCCACCCGCATGGCGGTTTCCACGCTGCTGGTCATAAAGGTAATATCGGGCGTGATGCCCGCCTTCGCCAGGATCCGGTCTGAAACCTGCCGGACCCGCTGCGTGGGATACGCCAAAATATATTTTTCACCGGCAAAAAGACGGAGGTCAATGTATGGCTTTCCGTCTTTTTCGTAGATATGGCGGGCCAGGGGATTGTTCTCCGCCACCACCAGCACATAGGGATCCTGGGCGATGGTTTCGTATTCCGCCTCGGCGGTGTGGAAAGGAAGGTGCATGAGGGCAAGATCCAGCTCGTTGTGGGACAGGGCCCGCTCCAGCTCCGCCGAACGGCTCTCGATGATCCGGATTTCGATGTTGGGATACCGTTCCTTGTAGCGGGGCAAGAGCATGGGGAATACATAGGATCCTAGGTGCACCGTAGCACCCACCTCGATTTTCCCTTGGTGAAGGCTGTTGATATTGCACAGCTCCACCTGGAAATCGTTGCACAGCTTTAAAATCCGCTCCGCCGTCTGGATGTAGCATTCCCCCGCGTAGGTGGGTTTTAAGCCATTGGCGCTGCGGACAAACAGCTTCGTGTCCAGCTGGGCCTCCAGCTTGGCAAGGAACTGGCTTAAGGCCGGCTGGCTCATATAGAGCCTGGCGGCGGCCCGGGATATGTTCCCCTCCCGGGCGATGGCCAAAACGAGCTCGCAGTCTCTCTGGTTCATGGCGCCCTCCTCGGATATGGGCATACACCGTCCGCCCCCGGGCGGGAGGCAGGCGGTGTATGAAAAGATTGGCAAGTGAAATTGTAGCGGTTACGCGCCGACAATCTTGGCCGGGTTGTCGTGGGTCATATAGTAAACCTGCTCATAGGTCAGGCCCTCGTCCAGCATGGCGTCCATAAACATCTGGAGGCCTTCCGCCGGGTATTCCTTGCCCAGCTGCCCCCGGTCGGTAGCCAGGTAGCAGTTCTCCGGCCCCAACTCGCGGATGGTCTGGGCCATGTAGGAGGCGGTTATCAGGTTCAGGCCCACATCGAACCACAGCTTCTCCACCATCACCCCTTTGGCTACCATCGCCTTCTGGATTTCCAGCGGGATGGTGGTGCAGGCCCAGTCCGGATGGGTCAGGATGGTCTTAATCCCCCGCTCCCGGGCGGCGGTGC
>CALWEC010000249.1 GCA_944376945.1 uncultured Lachnospiraceae bacterium
GGAAATGAGTGCCCAACGTAGAGGGCCAACGAAGGGCATTTTGTCAAAGTAAGTGCAACAGGGCATCCTTTCAGAGTAACTGCAACGGGATGTTGCAGTTACCTTGGAAGTTTCCGGGTGAAAATCCAGAAAAAAATTTTTGATATATTCTTGACAAACTCGGAGCCATATGGTAGGATGAAGCCATCCAAAGCGTTTTCGGTTCCTGACGGGAGATTGTGAATAAACACAGTGGAGCCGGAAGCGTAGAAACAGCCGACCGTCTGGGCATCATTTGATTCCTTCAAATGGTGCCTTTTTTGTTGGAAGGGGACAAAGCCCGGCCGGCAAAACATTGCGGTGGACACACTCTATCGAAAAGAAAAGGAGAAGAAGAGCAATGGGTTACAAATCTGACATTGAGATCGCACAGGAGACCGAGATGCTGCCGATTTCCGAGATCGCCAAGACCGCCGGGATCGACGAGAAGTACCTGGAGCACTATGGAAAATACAAAGCCAAAATCGATTACAACATGCTGAAGGACTGCCAGACGCCGGACGGCAAGCTGATCCTGGTAACGGCCATCAACCCCACCCCCGCCGGAGAAGGCAAGACCACCACGACGGTGGGCCTGGCGGACGGCATGCGCAAGATCGGCAAGAAGGTGATGGTGGCCCTGCGGGAGCCGTCCCTGGGCCCGGTATTCGGCGTGAAGGGCGGCGCGGCCGGCGGCGGCTATGCCCAGGTAGTGCCTATGGAGGACATTAACCTGCATTTCACCGGCGATATGCACGCCATCGGCGCGGCCAACAACCTGCTGGCGGCCATGCTGGACAACCACATTTACCAGGGCAACAAGCTGAACATTGACCCCCGCCGCATCACCTGGCACCGCTGCGTGGACATGAACGACCGGCAGCTGCGCTTTGTGGTGGACGGCCTGGGCGGCCGGGTCAACGGCGTGCCCCGGGAGGACGGATACGACATTACGGTGGCCAGCGAGATTATGGCGGTGCTGTGCCTTTCCTCCGATATTATGGATCTGAAGAAGCGCCTTGCCTCCATCGTGGTGGGCTACACCTACGATGAGAAGCCGGTGACCGCCGGCGACCTGAAGGCGGAGGGCGCTATGACGGCCCTGCTGAAGGACGCCCTGAAGCCCAACCTGGTCCAGACCCTGGAGCACACCCCGGCGATTGTACACGGCGGCCCCTTCGCCAACATCGCCCACGGCTGCAACTCCGTGATGGCCACCAAGATGGCCCTGAAGCTGGGCGACTACGTGGTAACGGAAGCCGGCTTCGGCGCGGACCTGGGCGCGGAGAAATTCCTGGACATCAAGTGCCGCATGGCCGGCCTGCATCCGGCGGCGGTGGTTATGGTAGCGACGGTGCGTGCCCTTAAGAGCCACGGCGGCGTAGAGAAGGCCCACCTGAACGAGGAAAACCTGCAGGCGCTGGAGGCTGGCCTGCCCAACCTGCTGCAGCACGTAAGCAACATCCGCAACGTGTATAAGCTGCCCTGCGTAGTGGCCATCAACGCCTTCCCTACGGATACCAAGGCAGAGCTGGATCTGGTGGAGAGAAAGTGCAAGGAGCTGGGCGTAAACGTAGCCCTGTCGGAGGTATGGGCCAAAGGCGGCGAGGGCGGCGTAGCCCTGGCGGAGGAAGTGGTCCGTCTGGTGGAGGAGCCCAACGACTTTAGCTTCAGCTACGACCTGGATATGAGCATTGAGGAGAAGCTGGAAGCCATCGTCCAGAGAGTGTACCACGGGGACGGCGTGCTGCTGACGGCCAACGCCCAGAAGCAGGCGGAGCAGCTGACGGCCCTGGGCTTCGACAAGTGCCCCATCTGCATTGCCAAGACCCAGTACAGCTTCTCGGACAACCCGGATCTGAAGGGCGCGCCTAAGGGCTTTACCGTAACGGTGCGGAACCTGAAGATTTCCGCCGGCGCCGGATTTATCGTAGCCCTGACCGGGGATATTATGACCATGCCGGGCCTGCCGCCGGTACCCGCCGCGGAGAAGATCGACGTGGATGAGAACGGCAAGATCAGCGGCCTGTTCTAAGAGAAGGAAGTAAAACGGTAAGATAGCATAAAGAAGGAGCATTGCGGCCAGCGGAAGCTGGGGCAATGCTCCTTTTGGAAGGGCGCGCCTGGCGGCGCGCTCTTTTTTTGGAAAGAGGGGAGGGTTTACGCCTCCGGGATCACCGGCAGGATCAGCCGGGAAACCGCCTGGGCGCTGTGATGGACGGTGTTGGTGGCCACCGCCAGATCCGGGTCTGTCCCGGGGCGGTTCCCGGTGTTGTGGTTCCGGTCGTACATCGGGAAGCAGCTGCTGGTTACCTCCAGGCGGATCCGGTGGCCGGGGGCAAAGTAAATGCTGGTGTTGCCCATGTCCACCGTCAGGGTGCGGATTTCCCCGGGGGCCAGCAGGCGGGCCTCAAAGGTATTGTTATACCGGGCCCGTACAATGCCGTCCGTAATGTTCAGGGAGCGGCCGTCCGGGTATACGTCCAGAAGGCGGCAGAAAAAGTCGGTATCCGGGGCGGAGGAGGAAATGGCCAATTCCGCCTTTACCAGCCCGGTCACCTCCATGCCCTGCTCCAAGACGGGCGTGGAATATACCAGCACGTCCTGCCGCTCCTCAATGGGGCGGAAATCCTGGATGGAACCGGCGCAGCCTCCCGGAACCCGGCCGGGAACCGGCTTCTCCGGGTCATAGACGAAGGTGTCCGCCTTTTCCTCTCCCGGCGCTTGGCGGGAGAGGGCGCCATCGCCGTGCAGGGTATTGGCGGAGCCGCCGCTGTGGAGATAAAAATCGGTATAGACGGTCCGGGCCAGCGGCCATTCCTGCTCATCCCGCCACTGGTTTTTCCCCATTACATACAGGCGGACCGGCGGGTCGTTCTCCACTCCGGTGTCCTCTCCCTTCAGCCAGTAGTCCAGGAAGCGGATAATGTGTGCCTGGATCTGCAGCTGGTCCCCCTCGGCCCGGGGGAAGCTCAGTTCACCCTGCTGATTGCTGAAAATGCACGAATGGTTCCAGGGGCCAATGACCAGCCGGGTTCCCCGGCGGACATCCGGGTTGGGATTTTCCGTGGTCAGAGTGATAAAGTTTTCAATGGGGCCGTTTTTGGAGGAGGTATCGTACAGGCCGCAGTA
>CALWEC010000250.1 GCA_944376945.1 uncultured Lachnospiraceae bacterium
TAGTATATGCAAGATCCTTTAATCAGACCATTTTCTTCTTGCGAATCAATTTTTTCAAAAAAAGACAGCGCAAAAAGCATTTCTGCCTTCTACGCTGTCTTTTTGCCTTTGCAACTTTCAAAAATCCAAAAAGCCTCTTCTATCCGGCCAGGAATTCCGCAATCAGCGTCCAAACGCCGTCGGTCTCCATGCCCAGCTTCCAGCCGCCGATCCCTGCCAGCCCGTAGGAGGAAAGGGCGTCCAGCTTCACCGAAAAGGATTCCTCGTCCTCAATCCACATTTGATAGGAAAGCCCGCTGTCTGGATCGTCTGCCTGGGCCACCCGCTGTCCCAGCTCCTCCGACCAGTTTACCTGGTTTTCCGGGTACTGGGCCATCTGGTCCAGACGCTCCTGCACCTGGTTCATTCCCACCGTTTCCGAGGTCAGCACCCCGGCCGCGTCCTGCCAGATCCGGGTGTAGAACGGCAGGGCGCAGATCAGCTTTTCCGCCGGCACCTCCTGCAAAGTGTCCGCCACCCCCTGGCGCACAAACTCCAAGGAGGCGGTGGATCCAGCCTCCGAGCCGTTGTAGTGCTCATCGTAGGCCATAACCACCACGTAATCGGCCACCACCCCCTGCTCCGCCCGGTGGTAGTGCTCCGTCCAGGCGGAGGGCACGTAATTGTCCACCGAAAGCACCAGCCCCCGCTGGCGGCAGGCCACGGAAAGCTCCCGGATCAGCTGGATGTAGCCGTCCCCCGCCTCTGCCGGCAGTTCCTCCAGATCCACGTTGATGCCGTCCAGCTCATATTCCTCCGCCAGGGCCATCAGGTTTTGGATCAGATTGGTCCGGTGGGAGGTTACGTTCAGCAGCTGCTGTGGGTTGACCCCCTCTATGTTGATATTTTCCACCAGCGCCCACACCTGGATGCCTCTGGCATGGGCCTTCTCCACATACTCATGGTTGGCCCGGGACTCTAGGTTCCCCTCCGCGTCCTGGATGGAAAACCAGGTGGGGGCCAGCACGTTTACGCCCTGGGCGTCCTCCAGCAGCCGGTCCAGGGAATCCACGCCGGACTCCTCAAAGACCTGATGCCACACCAAAAACACCTTTTCCTCCAGCGTGGTGCGGGTGTAGGCCGGCGCCTGATACGGCCCTGGGTCTTCCACCGTCTGCCAGCCGGTCAGCTGTTCTTTCTCCATGTATCCCACAAAGCCGGTGCGGGTGTACACCTCCGCCCAGTCTTCCGTCTGGGACAGGACCGTCACCGTGTCCCCGGAGACAAGCTCCGTAATCACCGGGCTTTTTACGTCCTGCTCCGTGCGCACCTGGCCTTCCTCCTCCACGCCGGCGGTGGTGGTTTCCCCCCACTGGGTGCGGAGGAATACCCGGTTGGGATTGGTATAGGTATCCACCTGTATGTTGGTGTAGCGGGACACGTAGTCCAGGGACACGTACACCGTGTCCTCCCCTTCCGGCCGGAGCAGCACCGGCCCTTTCTCCGTCTGGGTATCCATCCCGGCCGTGGCCACCTCCTCCGCCGTGGTCACCACCAGAAGCTGCTCCGCCTCATCCCAGTAAAAACGGCTGTTCAGTTCTGTCCGGACAATGGAAAGATCCAGATACGCCTGCTGGGAGCTCCAAAGGGCCCGCCGCTCCGAAAGGACCCCGTTGGAGACAATGGCGGCGGTGCCTTCCTCCACCGGGTACAGTTTCCCAATATCCGCCCTCTCCCGGGAGGGAGTATTTCGATGCACCAGTTCATAGAGAGTGCCTGTAACCAATACAATAAGGATAAGGGCCGCGACAATCCATACGGGAAGGTTCTTGTTTCTTTTCGCATTTGCCGAGCTCATGAAATACCTCCTTAATCTTGGCCCATTATAGCATAACCACTGGTAATTTTCAAACGCTCCCGGACAATCGGCGCAAATTTCTTTGACAGCTTCTTCGGCAGAAGAATTTCCGGCTTTTCCTGGTCAGATGTCGGATTCCCGCCTGCCGGGCTCCACCCGGTCAAAACGGATTTCCACCAACCGGCCCCGTTCATCCGAAATGTAATCCCTCATGTAGGCGCCGGCTTCCCTGCACACACACAAATCGGCAATCGCCTCCGCTGGCGCTGCCTTTCCCTCTACCGTCAGGGAAACCCCGGCCTTCTGATAGGCATAGAGCGTTTGGAGAAAGTCCTGATAGTCCTCGTGATATATTAGAGATGTCCCTTCCATACGTTTTGCCTCTGCTCTCAAAGATTGAGATGAGATGAGAACCTTCCCGCAGCCCTCCCCGGCCAATGCGCCTCACCTCGCTTTCTATTGTACCGGCTCCTTAGGCCCGCGTCACGCAAACGGGGGACACATTCCGTGGCAGTTGTTGCATACTGGGGATTTCCCCCTGGATATCCATAAATTTTCCGTTTTTTTCTCATAATATTTCCTTTACACACATAAAGTATTTGGGGTATACTAAGGAAAAGATTCAGATGGATGGGATGTGAGCGCATGAAAATTGAACGAATCAGTGAAAATAAAATCCGCTGTACCCTGAACCGCAGCGACCTGTCCGCCCGCCAGCTGACCCTGCGGGAGCTGGCTTACGGCACGGAAAAGGCCCGGCTGCTGTTCCGGGAAATGATCCAGCGGGCTATGGCGGAGGTGGGGTTTGAGGTAGAGGACATTCCGCTGATGATCGAGGCCATCCCCCTGGCCAGCGAAGGGATCATGCTGATTATCACCAAAATCGACGACCCGGAGGAGCTGGATACCCGCTTCGCCAAATTTACCCCCTCCGGCCGGTGGGAACCGGCCTCTTCGGAGGCGGACGAGGAGGAGCTGGATCTGCCCCTGCCTTCCCAGATGAGCGGCGTCCTGGAGGCCCTGAACCGCTACACGGAAGGCCAGCAGCCGGAAAACGCCGGCGGCTGCGTCCGCTGCTTCCGCTTTTCCGGGCTGGAACCGGTGATTGAGGCCGCCCATGCCCTGCGGGGCCAGGCCCTGGGGGCCAGCGCCCTGTACAAGGCTGGGGACGGGGCCTTTTACCTGACCCTTTCCTCCGCCGGCCAGGATACGCCTGCCTTCCAGCAGGTGTGCAACCTGCTTTCCGAGTACGGCTCCCTGCTCCGCTCCGGGGAAGGGACTCCCCTGTACTATCAGGAGCACTACGAAACCCTGCTTTCGGAAAAAGCCCTGGAATCGCTGGCCCAGGTGTGAAAACCGTCGAAACATTACGATGATATTTTCTTGCTTTTCCCTGTCCGGGCGGCCTATAATAGAGAAGGCGGAGGCTTGCCTCCCCCACAGCAAAGGGTCGCAGGAACCGGAAAGGGGACAAGATGGAAGAACAACGCTATCTGATATCCGAAGCCTCCAAAGTCACAGGCACGGAGGCCCATGTTTTACGGTACTGGGAAGATGAGCTGGACTTAAAGATACCAAGGAACGAACTGGGGCACCGCTACTACACGGAGGACCACATCCGGTTGTTTCAGGAAATCCAGGAGCTGAAAAACAAAGGCTATCAGCTGAAGGTCATCAAGGACCTGCTGGAAGGGGACAAGATCCTGCCGGACACCAAGGAGCTGGCCCTGCCCTCGGAGGAGGAAACCAAGGCCGTGCAGGCCGCCAAGCTGGAACAGTTCCAGAATATTATGACCCAGATTATGGCGGAGGCCCTGGCCCGCAACAACAGCGCCTTAAGCCAGGAGGTCAGCAGCCAGGTAGGGGACAAGCTGGTAAAAGAAATGAACTATGTGCTGCGGGAGCGGGAGGAAGCGGAGGAAGAACGCTTTAAGCGGCTGGACGAATCCCTCCGGGCCATGCAGCAGAAAAACAAGGCCCGGGCCGAGGCAGCCGCCTCCAAGGCGCCGGTGGTCAAATTGAAAAAGAAACGCTTTTCCTTTGGAAAAAAAGCGCCGAAGCACGAGCCGCCCGTTTAACGGGCCGGCCGCGCTCCGGCGCTTTTGCGTTTTCTTTACCCGGCGCAGACGGCCCCGGCCTGGACCCGCAGCACCCGGTCGGAAACCTTCTCCACAAAGGGCATGTCGTGGCTGATAATCAGGATCCCCATCCCCTGCTCTGCCAGGCGGCGGATTACATGGACCATCTCCTCCGTCGTCTCCGGATCCAGGGCGGCGGTGGGCTCGTCGAAGCAGAGCAGCTTCGGGTTTACCACACAGGCCCGGGCAATGGCCACCCGCTGCTTCTGGCCGCCGGAAAGCTCGTAGGGCATCTGCCGCTCCTTCCCCTCCAGGCCCAGCTCCTGCAGCATGGCCAAGGCCAGCCTCTCCGCCTCTTTTTTCGGCATCTTCCGCACCTCCGTCAGCGCCAGGGTTACGTTTTCCAGCACCGGCATATGAGGGAACAGATGGTAGCTTTGGAACACCATGCCCAGGCTTTTGCGGATTTCAAACAGCTCCCGCTTTCCTGCCTGGGCCGTCACGCCGTTTTCCTCCCGGCACACATAGCGCCCGTCCACGCAGATGGTCCCCCGGTCCGCCCGCTCCAGGCCGGTAATACACCGGAGGATGGTGGTTTTGCCTGCGCCGGACTGGCCCAGCAGGGAAACCACCTCCCCTGCTTCCACGGAAAAGGAGGCCTGGTTCAGCACCGGGACTCCCTTAAACGATTTGCACAGATCTTTCACGTCCAACAGCATAGCCGGCTACTCCTCATAATAGACTTTCTTTTCCGCCATCTTCAGCAGCTGGGTGATCACCGCCGTAATGGCCAGGTAGATAACGCCCACCACCAGATACGGGGCGATGGTTACATCCCGGGTGGAAATGCTCCGGGCAATCTTAAAGATCTCCGAAAGGCCCAGGGCGTAGACCAGGGAGGTGTCCTTGACCAGGGTGATCACCTCGTTGCCCAGGGAAGGCAGCGTTTTTTTGATCACCTGGGGCCAGATAATCTTGACGTTCATCTGCCAGCCGCTGAACCCCAAAAGCCGCGCCGCCTCCCGCTGGCCCTTTTCCACCGACTGGATGCCGGAGCGGAAGATCTCCGCGAAATAAGCGGCATAGTTCAGCACAAACGCCAGGTACACGTAGGGCAGCCGCATCCGCCCAAACAGCTGGACGCCGATGGCCGGAAGCCCAAAAAAGACGAAGAACATCTGCAGCAGCAGAGGGGTCCCCCGCAGCACCCAGGTGTAGACGCCGAATACGCTCCGCAGCGCCCGGTTTTTGCAAACCCGCCCAAGGGAAATCAGCGCTCCCAGAGGGAGCGCTAAAATCAAGGTGACGGCAAAGGTCCCGAATGTAATTCCCAGACCGTCCAGGATCTGCGGAAAGATCTGTAGTACGTATGCCATTCCCGTTTTCCTCTTCCTGTCTTACTTGACGATGTCCTCTCCAAACCACTTGACGGAGATCTCCGCCGCGGTCCCGTCCGCCTTCAGCTCCTCAAAGGCCTGGTTGATGGCCTCGGCCAGGGCGGTGTCCTCCTTCCGGACGCCCACCGCAAACTCCTCCGAGCCCAGATCCTCCTCCAGGATCCGGTACTGGGACGGGTCGTCCTTGTGGGAGATCACATACTCCAGCAATACGCTGTCCGCTACCACCGCGTCTGAGCGGCCTGCTTCCATATCCATAATGGCCATGTCGTTGGTGGAAAACTCCGGCCGGTCCCCAAAGGTCTCCGCAATCTCCGGATGGGCGTCGATGGCCGCCACGGCGCTGGAATCCTCCTGGGCCGCCACCACCTTGCCGGCCAGATCCTCCAGGGTCTCGATGCCGGAATCCGCCATGACTACCACCACCTGCTTGTTGTCCAGGTAGGAGTCGGTAAAGAGCACCTCCTGCTTCCGCTCCTCGGTGACGGAATAGCCGTTCCAGATCAGGTCGATGTTGCCCTGGTTCAGCTCCTGCTCCTTCATGCTCCACTCGATGGTCTGGAAGGTCACCGGGATGCCCAGCTTTTCGCTGACCGCGTTGGCCATGTCAATGTCAAAGCCGGTCAGCTCGTTGTTCTCGTCCAGGAACCCCATGGGGGCGAAGGTATCGTCCACGCCGATGATCAGCTCCTCATAATCCAGAGCCGCCTGGGTTTCCTCTCCGGCCGTCTCCGCCGCTTCCCCGCTTTCCTCCTGGGAGGCCTCCGCGCCCTGGCTCTCCGCGCCGGCCCCGGCAGTCTGGGCCGCCGTGGTTTCCTCCCCGCTGCCGCAGGCCGCCAGCGAACAGGCCATCAGCGCCGCCAAAAACATAGCGATTGCTTTTTTCATTTCCTATCTCCATCCTTTCGTTTGGTTGATGCTTTACTATGGTAGCGTATTATCATAAAAAAGTCAAGAACTTTCCTCTGAAAACCTCAAAAAATAGGCACAAAAAAAAGCGCGAGTGCTGCCTCGCGCTTTGGGCCGGCGGCATTTTGCCGCCAGCCAGCTTCCTAGATTCAGACGGTCTTTCCATAGGTCTCCTGGTTGTAGCGGTGGATTTCGTCGATGACGATCTCCTCCACATGGGGATACAGGGAGCCAGGGCCGCCGTAGGTAATGCAGGGGATAAAGTGGCCCAGATGCCCGTACTCCCGGCAGGCCCGGCGGGCCTCCGCCCGGATTTCCTCCTCGGTGGCGTCCTCCCGGTCGATGACCGAGTCGATGCCGCCCATCAGCGCCATGCGGCCCTGAAGCTTTTCCGAAATCTCCGCGATGGGGTTGGTGGGCAGCACGCCCTGCCAAATGTCCACGCCGATCTCCGCCATATCCTCCACAATGGGAGCCAGATAGGAATCTGCGTGGTGCATCACCAGCACGCCGTTGTCGTGGAGGTACTGGTACAGCCGCCGGTAAGGCTCCTTAAACAGCTCCCGCCATACCTCCGGGGACATAAACAGGCTGTTCTTGGAACCCCAGTCGTCGTGGGAGACGATCACATCCGGATGCAGGTGCTCCACAATCAGCTTCATGTAGGTCAGCCGGTACTCGGTGATGGCGTCGATCAGCTCCGCCATGGCCTCCGGCTCCGCCAGCATATTTACCAGGGTATCCTCAAAGGTCGTCAGCATGTGCAGCTGCTCAAAAATGCCGGTTCCCATTACCGTCATGGTCAGATACTGGCTGCGGTCGATGGCCGCGGCCGCCTGGATGGATGCCTCCCAGCCGTCCTGGCAGGCAGCGGCCAGATCCGGCACCTTTACATAGTCCCGCCAATGGGTAATGTCCTGCACCACCTGGTTTTCCTCTGTCACATGGGGGATGGCCGCCGGCGCGTCCTCCGGGAACAGGATCACTGTGCCCCAGCGGTCGATGGAATTGGTGCCCCGCACCCGGTTGCCCCGGACATACTGGAATACCGGATCCCCGGGAATGGAACGCAGGGCCGTGTAGCTGTTGGGAAGGCACTGGGGCTTCCCGTCTTTTTTAATGGTTTCCAAAAAGTTTTCTCTGGGTGTCATTGTCTTGCTCCTCCTTGGCCTGTCTTTCCCGGCGCGGCCCCCCGCTTTTGGGGAGAATCGCCTACCCCGGCTTTCAGGCAGATTTCGTTCAGACAGCAGCGGCCGCAAAAAGGCTGTGTCCGGGCGGTGCACACGGCCCTCCCGTGCAGCACCAGCCGGTGACAGAAATCGTTCCCCTCCTCCGGAGGGATCAGCTTCCACAATTCCCGCTCCACCTTGGCCGGCTCTTTGATCCCGTCCACCAGGCCAATCCGGTTGCTTAAGCGGATGCAGTGGGTGTCCGTCACAATGGCCGGTTTTCCAAATACGTCCCCCATAATCAGGTTGGCGCTTTTCCGGCCCACCCCCGGCAGCTTCAGCAGGGCTTCAAAATCCTCCGGCACGTTCCCGCCGTACGTATCCCGCAGCACCCGCATACAGGCGCTGATATCCCGGGCCTTGCTGCGCCCCAGGCCGCAGGGCTTTACAATGGCCTCAATTTCCTCCGGCTCCGCCGCCGCCAGCGCCTCCACGGTAGGGTACTTGGCGTAAAGATCCTGCACCACCACGTTCACCCGGGCGTCGGTACATTGAGCCGCCAGCCGCACGCTGACCAAAAGCTTCCAGGCCTGGTCATAGTCCAGGCTGCAGCTGGCCTCCGGATATTCCTGCTTTAAAAGCGCCACTGCCGCCAGCGCCCGCTCTTCCTTGGTCATATTCCGCTCCTTTGCCGCCTTACTTGATTATAGGCATGCCGCCAAAATTTGTAAATAAGGTTTTCGTTGGACTTTGCATAGACAATTACTATACCCAGCCTGCCGCCTGTTACCCGTGGGCCAGCACCGCCGCGCTCCGCATGGCTTCCAGCGCCCGGGGCCCGGCTTTCAGAGGGCTGCAGTCCTTGGGAAGCTCCCGGAAAAGAGCCCGGTAGATGACCAGGGCCGCCAGCGCGCTGCCCCGGTAGGAGGGATGCTTGCCATCGTCGGCGTAAAGCCCCAGCTCCGGAGCCGACTGCCGCATCCAGCGGAACGCGGCGCCTACCGGGGCCACCGGAATCCCCAGCTCCGCCCCCAGCTTCCGGTAGGCTTCCTGAAGGGCGCCCGTCATCTCCCCGGAGGACAGCCCCAAAGCCTCCAGCTGGGACTGTCCCTCCCGGAAGCCCCAGGTTTCGTACAGGAGATACTGGCGGACATAGGCCCGGGTGGCCTTGGTCACCCCCTGGACGCCCCGCTGAAACGCGCCGTAGTCCTCTACCGGGAGGGTGCTGTACTCCTGGAGCACGCAGAAATCGTAGGGCCGCGCGCTGTAAAGATTCCGGAATTCCGCGAATTTGTCCCGTTCCTCCGTATAGGAAAGCAGCTTGGCGCCGCCCTTCGCAAATGTAAAAGCCTCCGCCTCCCGGCCATTGGCCTGGGCCAATTCCTGCACCATCCTGGGCATCTCGTTAAAATACGTAAAACTGTTTCCCACAAATAAAAGATTCATTCTGCCACCTCCTGAATACGGGAATCCCTTCCCGGTCCAAAAAGACAGGGAAGGGAACGTAGATGGGTTTCCTATGTAAAGTATACCATACAATACCCCGGGAGGGAACCATATTTTCAGTTTGTTTATTGTTTCATCTGCTCCCAGCAGTCCGAGGGAAAGCCAATGGCGCAGAAATCCTTCTCCTCAAAGGCATTCCCATGGCAGAACATAACCATATCCCGCTCCCCCTGCCAAGGCGCCGCCTCGGTATTTTTCGGGTCGTAGCTATCGATCAGCGCCAGTACCTTCCGAATATAATCCCTTCCCAGAGGCTCATACCAGTGGCTGCCGTAAATGTCCCGAAAATCCAGGGCGTCTGTCCGGGCCAGCGCCGCCCGGTAGGCGCTTAAAGGCATTCCCGCCAGCATCAGCACCCGCTTTAAGATGGCGTCCCCGCTGAACAGGAAGCCGGTGGCGTGGTCCAGCAGCACCATGCTGCCCCGGGTGTGGCCTTCCAGCCGCAGCACGTCCACCAGGCGGCCGCCTAAATCCAGCACCGTCCCCTCTTTTAGGAAGGAGAAATGATAGTCCGGGCAGGCGTCCACCAGGGCGCAGCGGGCCTTCTCCCCTTCCTGGGGGAAGTACACCGGATCCGGGGAATCCACCTCCCCCTCCAGCACAAAGACCTCTCCAAACTGCTTGTTGCCGCCGGAATGGTCTGGATGGACATGGGAATTGATCACCAGCAGCGGCTTATCCGTCAGCTGCTCCACATAGCCCTTCAGATCCGCGTTGCCGTAGCCGGTGTCCTGAAGCAGGGCCTTCTCTTGGCCCACCAGCAGGTAGCTAATCACATAGCCCCAGCCCGGCAGGCGGCCAGGGCCCGGCAGGTAGCCAGGGCACTGGATGGCGTAAGTATCCGGGCCAATCTCCCAATGACGAAACGTAAGGCTCATATTTGGTTTCTCCTTTTTTGCGGTCCCAGGGCTCCAGGGAGCCGCTGGGAAAACAGCCGGGCCCCGGCCAAAGCCGGGGCCCGGGATCCCATAGGTTGGTTACTCGAAGTGCGCATCGTGCCAATAAATGGCATCCGTATACTCAAAGCCAGTCAGGTTGGAAGCGTGGATCATGTACACATCCGGGATCACCGTAGGCACCCAGAAGAACCAATCGGTGACAAACCGGTCCATCAGCTGCTGGTACAGGGCGGCCCGGGCCTCGCTGTCCGTCTCGCCCTCGATCTGGGCCAGCAGATCCGCCCACTCCTGGTAGCCGTCCACCGGCAGCACATCCATCCGGTTCAGGCCGTATACGGCAGCGTTCTTCAGGGTTACCAGCATTTCGCCGGTGTTCACGGTGGCGCCCCGCAGGAACAGATCCCAGTCGGTGGTGTTGTTCAGGGTGTCGGTGGCAGTGGCAAAGTCATACTGCTGGATATCCAGGGTGATGCCTACCTCCTGGAACATGTTGTACAGCTGCTCCGCCATGGAACGGCGCACCGCCGTGTCGTCCACCACGATGGTCAGGGTCAGGTTCTCCGCACCGGCCTCCGCCAGCAGGGATTTGGCCTTCTCCGGATCGTACTGGTACGGCCAGTTGTCGCCGGCATAGGTATCGGAATAGCCAAAGTCGCCAGGGCCCAGGATCCCGTTGTTCAGGGTGGCGTTGCCGTCAAAGGAGCCTTCGATCAGGGCTTCCCGGTCAATGGCGTACGCCAGGGCCTGGCGCACCCGGATATCGGACAGGATTTCCTTGGAGTTGTTGATGCCCAGGTAGTGGCCTACGTTGCCCTGCTTGGAGTACACGGTCAGGTTCTCGTCCGGGGTCTCCAGCAGCTTGTTCACATCGTCGTTGCTGACGCTGTAGCACAGGTCCACACCGCCGGTCTGCAGCTCCATCATAGCCACGGAGGTCTCGTTGATGACGCGGAACAGGATCTCCCGCAGCTGGGCCGGGCCATCCCAGTAGTCGTCAAACCGGGTCAGGGTAATGTGGTCGCCGGACGCCCACTCGCTGATGGTGAAGGGGCCGGTGGCCACCGGGTTCAGCCAGAACTCGGTCTCATCGGTGGACTCAAAGGCCGCCTGGCTGATGACCGACACGCAGGTGAAGCCGGATTCCCAAGGGCCGTATACCTTGTTAAAGCGGTAGTGGATCTCATAGTCGCCCAGCACCTCCGACTGCTCCATATCCAGATAGTCCATGTTGGCGGAAAAGCCGCCGGTCAGGGCGATGGTGGTGGAGAACATCACATCGCTGGCCTTCATCTCGTCCCCGTTGTGGAATTTGACGCCTTCCTTCAGCTTGAAGGTAACGCCCTGGCCGTCCTCGTCCAAAGTGGCTTCCTCAATCAGAGGATGCCGGTAGCTGCCGTCCGCGTTGATGGCGTACAGGGACTCCATGACATTGTACATGAAAGGGGCCGTAAAGTTGGTCTTGTTGTCCATCTTCAGGTTGCCCGGGTCCGTGGGAATGGCTACGATCAGCTGATCCTTCGCCTCTCCCTCGCCGCCTTCCCCGCCGCCGGCCTCGCCGCCGCCTCCGCCGCAGCCTGCCAGCGCCATGGCGCCGGCCAGCAGCAGAGCCAGCCATTTCTTCGCACTTTTTTTCATATTGCTTCTCCTTTCTGCCGGAAGCCGTGTGGGCACGTCATCCGGCTGTCCCCGAAGGGTATTTGGGGTTTATAGTCCAGGGGGGATCCCCCAGATTACCGTGTCTTACGCCTGCACCTTATGGCACTTGACCGTATGGTTCTCCCCTACCTGCCGAAGCTCCGGCTCCTGCTTGAAGCATTCCTCGGTGGCGTACTGGCAGCGGGCCGCAAACCGGCAGCCTGGCTTAGGGTTGATGGGGGAGGTCAGCTCCCCTTTCAGGATGATCCGTTCCTTCTTATGGTCGATATCCGGCACCGGCACCGCGGAAAGCAGGGCCTGGGTGTAGGGATGCAGCGGCCGGGCAAACAGTTCGTCCGAAGGGGCCATCTCCACCATCTGGCCCAGATACATAACCATAATGTGGTTGGAGATATATTTGACCACCGAAAGGTCGTGGGTGATAAAGATATAGGTAAGCCCCATCTGCTCCTGAATGTCCAGCATCAGGTTCAGCACCTGGGCCTGGATGGACACGTCCAGGGCGGACACCGGTTCGTCGCAGACGATAAACCGGGGGTTTAAGGCCAGGGCCCGGGCAATGCCGATCCGCTGCCGCCGTCCGCCGTCCAGCTCGTGGGGGTAGGTGTTTACAAACCGCCGGGCCAGACCCACCGTATCCATCAGCGCCATCACCCGGTTCTGCAGGTCTTCCTTGCGGTAGCCGCCCATAATCTGCATGGGCTCCGCAATGGTCTGGTACACCGTCATCCGGGGGTTCAGGGAGGAAAACGGATCCTGGAAAATAATCTGCATCTCCCGGCGCAGCTGGCTCAGCTTATGGTGGTCCACCTTGGTAATGTCCTCTCCCTTGTAGAGGATCTGGCCGCCGGTGTTGTCCAGCAGGTGGAGCACCACACGGCCCAGGGTGGATTTTCCGCAGCCGGACTCTCCCACCACGCCCAGGGTCTGCCCTTCCTCAATCTGGAAGGACACGCCGTCCACCGCGTGCAGGAAGCCGGCCGGCACTTTAAAATATTTCTGAAGGTTTTTTACTTCCAGCAACGGGGCCATCTTACACTCCTCCTTCCTCTTCCACCGCCCGCCAGCAGCGCACCAGGTGCCCGTCCGGGGATACGGCGGTCAGTTCCTGCTCCTGTTTGGTGCACCGTTCGGTACAGAACTCGCACCGGGGCGCGAATTTGCAGCCCTGGGGCAGGTTGGCCGGATCCGGCATCAGGCCGTGGATAGGCTTCAGCCGCTTGCTGTGGGAATTCATATCCGGCAGGGAGCCAAACAGGCCCTTGGTGTACGGATGCCGGGTGTCTTTAAAGATGTGGCGGGTGGTTCCCACCTCCACAATCTCACCGGCGTAGATAATGGCCACCTTGTCGCACATTTCCGCCACCACCCCCAGGTCGTGGGTAATCAGCAGCAGGGAGGTGCCCAGTTCCTTCTTCAGCCCGTTCATCATATCCAGCACCTGGGCCTGGATGGTCACGTCCAGGGCGGTAGTGGGCTCGTCCGCGATCAGCAGCTCCGGGGAGCAGGCCAGGGCCATGGCAATGACCACCCGCTGTTTCATGCCGCCGGAAAACTGGTGGGGGTACTCTTTGTACCGGGCGGCGGGAATGCCTACCATCTCCAGCATGTTAGCCGCCTTGGCCGCCGCCTCCTTTTTGGTAATCTTCTCGTGGAGCCAGATCATTTCCGAAATCTGGTCCCCCACCGGGTCGATGGGGTTGAGGGCCGTCATGGGATCCTGGAAGATCATGGAGATTTTTTCGCCGCGGATCTTCCGCATCTCCGCCTCGCTTTTCTTATACAGGTCCTCTCCCCAGAACTCCACGGTCCCGCTGGTCACCCGCCCCTGAGGCTTGGGGGTCAGCCGCAGGATTCCCAGGGCGATGGTGGTCTTACCGGCCCCGGTCTCCCCTACCAGCCCCAGGTTTTCCCCTTTCTGGATATCCAGGGAAACGTTGTTGACGGCGCGGCAGGTGCCGATTTCCCGGGATACGTATTGGATGCTCAGATCTTTTATGGATAAAATGGTATCGCTCATTTCCGTTCCTCCCTTAATCCTTCAGTCTCGGGTCCATGGCGTCCCGAAGGCCGTCCCCGAACAGGTTCAGGGAGATGACCAGCAGGGCGATGGCCAGGCCGGGGAAGGTGACCATGTAGGAATGATCCACAATGTATACCCGGGAGGCGGAAAGCATGGCGCCCCACTCCGGCTGAGGAGGCTGCACGCCCAGGCCCAGGAAGCTAAGGCTGGCCGCCGCGATGATGGAATTGGCCACGCCCAGGGTAATCTGCACGATAATGGGGGAAAGCACGTTGGGCAGCAGATGGCGGAAGATAATCCGCATATCGCTGGCGTCAATGGCCGTAGCCGCCTCAATATACTCCTGCCCCTTTACCGAAAGGATCGGCCCCCGGACGATCCGGGCAAACTGGGGGATGGAGGAAACGCCTACGGCGATCATGGCGCTGGCAATGCCGGTGCCCAGGCTGGCGGAAATGGCAATGGCCAGCAGCAGGTTGGGGATGGCCATAAAAATGTCCAGCACCCGCATGATCACGTTGTCAATCTTGCCGCCGTAATAGCCGGAGATGGCTCCCAGGGTGATTCCAAAGAGGGCCGAAATGCCGGTGGCGATAAAGCCTACCTGCAGGGAGATCCGCCCGCCGTACAAAAGACGGCTGAAGATATCCCGGCCCAGGTTGTCCGTGCCCATGATAAAATCCGCACAGGGCTCCAGGAACTTCCGGCTGATGTCCTGGTCGTCGTAGTGGTACGGGGCAATCACCGGCGCCAGCACACAGGCTACCACCACAATCAGGATAATGATAAAGCCGATCACCGCGCCCTTGTTCCGGACCAGACGGGACAGCACCTCGCCGGTCATGCTGCGTTTTTTAATCTCATGGATCGCTGTATCCTGCTGTTCTGCCGTTTTCATGCCTGCACCTCCTCCGCCTCTGTTTTCTGTTTCTTCCGGGAAGCGCCCTGGTACTGGGCCTTGATCCGGGGATCAATGTAGGCGTACAGCATATCCACCGCCAGGTTCACCAAGCTGAAGCTTAAGGCCAGCAGCATCACCGCGCCCCGGACAATGGGGTAATCCCGCTGGTTGATGCCGTCTACCATCAGCCGCCCCAGGCCAGGGATGGCAAAGATCTGTTCCATAATCATGGCGCCGCCCAGGGCAATGCCGAAGGATGTACCGGCCGCCGTGACAATGGGGATCAAAGCGTTCCGCAGGATATGGTGCCGGGTAATGACGCCCTCCGTCTGGCCTTTGGCCCGGGCCGTCCGCACATAGTCCTGACGGATGCAGTCCAGCACGCTGGAACGGGTGATCCGCATCAGGGACGCGGCGTGGGTCAGGCCCAGGGCAATGGCCGGAAGGACCACATACCGGGGGCCGTAAAAGCCGGACACCGGGAACCACTGTAATTTCACCGCAAAGAACATAATCAGCAGCAGGGCAAACCAGAACATAGGCATGGATATTCCGATCATACCGAATACCCTGGCAATGGCGTCGATCCACGAGTTCTGGTGGTTGGCCGCCACAATCCCCAGCACCACCCCCACCAACATGGCCACCACGCAGGTGCATACCGCCAATAGGAAGGTGGTGGGGAACCGGTCGATCAGGGAGCTGGTTACGGACCGGCCGTTCCGGTAGGAATCCCCGAAATCCCCTTTGGTCACAATATCCTTAATATAACGAAAATACTGGGTCCAGAAGGAATCGTTGAGCCCGTACTCCTCTCTCCATTCGTTCTTGGCTTCCTCGCTGGCCTGTTCTCCCAGTACCATGGAAGCCGGGTCGCCGGGCGTAAAATACAGAAGGGTAAAAATAATGAAAGATACGCCGATGAGCACCGGAATCATGGACAGAAGCCGTTTTGCAATGTACCTCCACACAATCGTTCACTCTCCTTTCTTTTTTCTTTGTTTTTCTCCCTTCCCTTGCTGTTGTTCAAAAATAGCATATTTCCCAGCCTCTATCCAGCCAATTTTTTTCTGCCAGCACACCAATCCCAGGATATTTTCGTAGATTTGTGACCTTCTGAAATATTGTTACCTGTTTTTTCTATGAGGTCATACGCAAAAAAAATGAGAGAGCCGCCTCTCTCACTTTTTTCCCAACCTTTTCCGAACGCCGCTTTCCGGTCCGTCCCCTTCCGCCCCTACCGCTGATTCTGTATCACCGCCACCCCGTTTAAAAACGTGTCCACGGTTTCGTTTCCCAGCTCTTCCCGCAGCAGCGAAAGGCTGGCCTCCTTGGCCTGGAGCATCCGCTCCCGCACATCGTAGGACAGGTACGTGTAGGTAACCGGGTAAGCGCCGTGGCCGTTGGGGCCTTCTCCCTCTTCCTCCCCGGAAGGCTCCGGCCCGCTGCCGGTTTCCCCGTCCTGCCGGCGGAAGGACGCCTCCATCTCCGCGCCCAGCTCCTGGATCCGCCGCTGGTTTTCCGGGGAAAGAGCGTCAAACTGCTCCTGATTCATCACCACCGTCTTGATTTCCAGGGAAAAGTTTAACGGCGTCAGGTACCGCAGATATTGGTTCAGCTCTTGGCTTACAAATTCTTCATAGGTACAGGCCAAGGCGTTAATCTGTTCCTGGTTTAAGGCCCGGTAAAGCTGGGCCGGCTCCAATCCCTGCACCTGGGCGCCCAGGGCGTTCCAGTAGGCGGCCAGGGCCGGATTGTTTTCCATTCCCAAGGTAAGCCCGGAAAAATCCCCCACAATCGGAAGGGGATCCTGGGTGGCCAGCCGCTGATCCGACACCGCCATGCAGGCCACCAGATACAGCCCTGCCTCCTGGTAGTACCCCTGAAGGGTTTCCCGGTACCCCAGATCCAGGAACTGGCAAAATTCCTCCGTATTCTCAAAAAGCCCCGGCACGCAAAGCAGGGAAGCCTGGGGCACCACGTCCCACTGGGAGGCCGGGGAGGAGGCCGCCATGCTGACGGTCCCTTTGGCCACCCCCTGGAGCACCAGCCCGTCTGTGCCCAGGCTGCCTTGATCGTATACGCGGATTTCCAGCATACCTTCCGAGGCTGCCTCCGCTTCCTGGCAGCAATCCCGCAGGGTCTGGCCGGAAAGGGTATTTTCCCAATCGTCCGATGTTCCCAGGTACAGGACGGCCGCTTCGTCTGCCCGCTTCGGCTCCTGGGTTTCCCCATACGCCTCCGGCTCCTGCTGCCCGCCGGAACACCCGGTCAGGGCCAGCGCCAGCAGAACCGCGCAAATCCGTACGTTTTTCACTGAGGCTCCCCTCCTTCCGGTTCCGATTTGGCCGCGGCAGCCTTTCCCCCCTCTTTTTTCCTCTTATCCCGGTACTGGCCTGGCGTCATGGCCGTATGTTTTTTAAATACCCGGCTGAAGCTTTGGAAGGAGTTGAACCCGCACCGGTAACCTACCTCCTTTACCGGCAGCTCCGTCATACAGAGGAACTGCTCCGCCAGCTTTACCCGGTAAGAATTCAGGTAATTGATAAAGGACTCCCCGGTAACCTCCTTAAACAGGCTGCTTAGATACTGGCCGGAGATGCCAATGACCTCCCCGATATCGTTGAGGGACAGGCTGCTGTCCGCGCAGTGCTCCTTCATGTATTCTTTGGCCTCATCCACATATTTGTAACGGTTTTTCCGGCTGTTGGATGCCAGAATCCCCAGCAGTTCCCCGCAGAAATCGGTTACGCGGCCCAGCCGCTCCTCCTGTCCGGAGCAGCCGGCCAGCACATCCGCCATCCGTGCCTGCTCCACAAAGCCCACCATCTCTTCCTTCCCCACGTTTTGGGAAAGGACGGCTTCCACCATATCCTCCAGGAAATGTTCGCAGGCCGCCGTTCCTTCCTCCTGCGTCTCCTGGGAGATTTCCTGGATTTCCTGGGCCACCATTTTCCGCGCTTCCTCCAAATGCCCCTTCCGGGCCATATCCAGCGCCATCCGCAGCTGGGCCCGGCGGTACTGGCCGCCGCTGTCCACCTTTTCCGCGGCCTGCGTCTCCTCTTCCCCGGCGGAAGCGTCCTCGTACTGCCGGTGCTGCACTTGCTCCAGCGCCTCCTGATAGGCAAAGGAAATATCCTCCAGCCGCTTGCAGATCCGGCTGCTGCCGGAAAGGATCCCATAGGGCATTTCCTGCACCTTTCTCTGCAGCGCCTTCTGAAAGGCGGCGGAAACCTCTTTGATCCGGAAAGCGGACAGGCTGTCCGACAGGCACAGGATAACCGCGCACAGGTTCGGCAGGGTAAAAAAGGCGTATATCTCGCATTCTCCCGATTCATCCGGAAGCCCTCGGACCACCTGGAGAAAGCTGCGCTGGTACAGGCTTTGCTCCAAGCCTGGGGCGTCGCCCTTGCCTTCCCAAAGGATCTGGCAGGCCCACACCACAAAACGCCCCGAAAGCATCCGGTCCTTTCCAAAGCCCCGGAGGATTTTTTCGGTTTCCTGCTCCTCCACGCCCCGGCGCAGCACAATCTTCCGCAGCTGCTGCTCTACCACATCCTGGGAAATCTCCCTCATAAGGGCTTCCATCCGCTGGTTGCTTTTTAGAGTGTCCTGGAACACCTCCTGCAGGTCGTCCACCTCCGTCCGCTGCCGTTTGCCAAGTTTGGCTCCGGCCAGCGGCAGGGAAGCTTCCCCGGGACGCTCCGCCCCGCTGTCCTTGCCGTCCCATTCCGGCAGCACCGTCTGGATCAGGCTATGGATCGGGCGGTAGATCCGCCGGCTGGCTACGTAGGTCAGGCCCAGGCTCAGGAAGAAATAAATCAGCAGAGTCGGCAGCAGCAGCACCAGCACGTGGAAAGAATCCAAAAGCTGCCCCTCCGGCCGTACCTCCGTCAGGAACGTCCAGCCGCTTAAGGGGGAAATTACCTGGTAAAAGCGGGCGGAAGGGTTTTCCTCCCCATTCTGGACGGCAAAATTTTCCGGCTGGGCCAATTCCTCCGGTTCCAGGCCTGCGTGGTAGGCGGTGGAAAGAGGATGGCCTGCCTCGTCGTACACATAGATCTTCTGGCTGTATTCCTCCACCTCCGCTTGGATCATCCGCAGAAGGCTGGTATGGTCCAGCTGAAGGATCATGGCTCCCGCCAGCTCCGGCAGGCCCAGCTCCGTCACCAGATACTGCTGGTTTTGAAAGGAAAGCACCCGCCAGGTAAAGGGGGAATCCGCCGCGGCGCTGCCAGGCTGCTCCAGGGAGCGGTAGTACTCTATCAGCTCCCGCTGGGCGCTGTAAGCCACCGGCACGCAGGTATTGATGGAGCTGTAGACCAGGTCCGTATACGGGATATACAGCCAGGCCCGCTGGATCAGGGAATTGCCTTCCAGGTAGCCTCCCAGGATCCCTAGGATCCGGTCCTCCTGCAAAGGGTCCTCCTCCCCTGGGTTAATCAGCGCCTCCCGCACCGTTTCCTCCCACATGGTATTTTCCATGTTCTGGGCCAGCAGCTCCAGAATGGTATCCACACTGTCCCGGGCCCGGGTCAGCTGCTGGAAATTCAGCGTCTGGGTCCGTTCCCTCTGGTTTTCCGAGACAATGTGATTCAGATAAAAGCCAAAATACAAAACCGTCAGAAGGGAAATCAGCATCAGGGCGGTAAAGGTCCGGTAGAAAAACCGGCTTCGGATCATCTTCTTTGTTTTCATACCTTTCCGCTTCCTCCTTCCAGTTTTTTCCTAGAAACCATCTTATCACAAAAACCAGGGCTCGTCCATGGCATTCCGCCGCGCTGCCTTCCGTTCCGTTTTTCTCAAGCCTCGCCCTGCCACCACCGGGCCAGCCGGCGCATATCCGGCGTCAGCTTCCGCCGCCGGTCCCAGGCCAGGCGGATCTCTACCGGCACCGGCGGATCCAGCCGCACCCACCGGACGCCTGGCAGCTTTTCCGCCAAGAAGCGCAGCAGGAATCCGGATGCCGTGCCGCTCTGGATCAGGCTGTGGACGGTGGACAGCTGTTCCGTCTCGTGAAGCACCTGCGGCGTTACCCTGGCTTCCTGAAACCGCCGCATGACCAGCTCATGCTGGGAAAAGCTGCTCTGGAAAAAGACCAGGGGCTCTCCGGCAAGCTGTTCCATGGAAATCTGGCTTTTCCCCGCCAGCGGGTGATCCGGCGCCACACACCAAACCGTTTCCGTCTGGGATATCCGCACCGTCCGGAAGTCTGGCTCCAGCGGTCCGCTGTGGGTGACAAACGCCAGGTCCAGCTGGTTATCCAACAGCTCCTGGAGCAGGGTTTTGGTTCCCTGTTCCCGGGTCGTCAGCCGGACCTGGGGATACTCCCCCAGGAACCCTCCGTACAGTTCCGGCAGCACCAGCGTCCCTACCATAGGCGGGATCCCGATGCGGATTACATGGTGTTCCTCGCTGAAATCGTTCATATACCGCTCCACCTGATCCGCGTGCCGCAGCAGGCTGGCCCCCATTTCCCACAGGGCCTCCCCTTCCTCGGTCAGCGTAAAGCCCTGGTAGCGCCGGATGGTTAGCTTTACGTCAAATTCCTCCTCCAGTTCCCGGATGGCCATGGAGATGGACGGCTGGGAAACGTGAAGGGCCTCTGCCGCCGCCGTAATGCTGTGATACCGGCAGGCGGCCTCAAAATAGCGCAGCTGCTGAAGTTTCAAAACCTCCTCCTTTCCCTGCCGTCTCTCCCACTGCCACGGCAGCTTTCCGTTGGTTCCCATGGATATTATATCAATTTTTTTGATGGAGTTCAAATATTTTAATATTTGACCCATGGGCCCTCTTCCCCTACAATCAAGCCAGCACCGGTTCCCGGCGGGCCCTGGCATTCCCAAGGAACACCCGCCCACCCCAGACGCGCTAAAGAAGAGAGGCACGATTATGCAGTTAACCTTTTCCATTGGAAATCGGAAGGATGGGGTAGAGGTGCGGCCAGAATCCCTTTTGGGCGTGCTGGAGCCCTCGGAAATCCGCCAGGTCCCCCAGGAAGAAGACACGGTGCGCCTGGCGCTGGCACACCCGATTGGATCCCCCCGCCTCCCGGATCTGGTGCGGCCAGGGGAGACGGTGGCCATTGTCACCAGCGATATTACCCGGCCTATGCCTACCTGGAAAGTAATGCCGGCGCTGCTGGACCAGCTGTACGCCGCCGGCATCCGGCCCCAGGATATTACGCTGGTCTTTGCCCTAGGCAGCCACCGGGGCCACACACCGGAGGAACAGGCCCATCTGGCAGGGGAACGGGCCTACCGGGAAATCCGCTGCGTAGACGCAGACCCGCAGGACTGTGTGCGCGTGGGCGTTACCTCCCGGGGAACGCCGGTGGATATTGACCGGCGGGTCGCCCAGGCGGACCGCCGCATCTGCCTGGGGAATATAGAATACCACTATTTCGCCGGATACTCCGGAGGCGGAAAGGCCATGATGCCCGGCGTATCCACCCGGGCCGCCATCCAGGCCAACCATCGCTTTATGGTACAGCCGGAGGCCTGCGCCGGCCGGATCGCCGGCAACCCGGTGCGGGAGGATATCGAGGAAGCCGCCTCCCTGGTAGGGGTGGATTTTATCCTCAATGTGGTGCTGGATCCGCACAAAAAAATCCTGTACGCCGCGGCAGGGAACGTAACCGCCGCCCACCGGGCCGGCTGCCGTTTCCTGGATTCCCTGTACCGCTGCCCCATCCCCCGAAAAGCGGATATTGTTATGGTCTCCCAGGGCGGCGCCCCTAAGGACCTGAACCTGTACCAGACCCAAAAGGCCTTGGACAACGCCCGGCACGCGGTCCGGGACGGCGGCGTAATCATTCTGATTGGTTCCTGCCAGGAAGGCCTGGGGGAAAAAACCTTTGAGGAGTGGATGACCACCGCCCCCAACCCTCATTCCCTGATTAACCGGATCCGGCGGGACTTCCAGCTGGGCGGGCACAAGGCGGCCGCCATTGCCCTGGTACTGGAAAAGGCAGACATCTATCTGGTCAGCGACCTGGACCCGGATTTTGTCCGCAGCATTTTCCTGACTCCCTTCCCCACGGTGGAGGAAGCCTACGCAGCCGCCCGGGCCAAATGCGGGGAAGCCGCCTCCGTGCTGGCCATGCCCTACGGCGGCTCCACCCTGCCTGCGGTGCAGGGGACAGAGGAAGAGAACCGGTAATCGCCCCCAAGGCGTCTGCCGCTTCCGGTCCAAACGCGCAAATTCACATTTCAAAATAAGAGGAGGAATTTAGAATGGATTACGCAGCAGAATCGTTGAAAATGCACTACCAGCTAAAAGGGAAGCTGGAGATCGCCCCCCGGGCCGCCGTGGACAGCAAGGAAGCCCTGTCCCTGGCCTACACCCCCGGCGTGGCCCAGCCTTGCCTGGAGATTCAGAAAGATAGAAACAAAAGCTATGAGCTGACCCGACGCTGGAATACCGTGGCGGTGGTCACCGATGGCTCCGCCGTCCTGGGCCTGGGCGATATCGGTCCCGAAGCCGGCATGCCGGTGATGGAAGGCAAATGCGTACTGTTTAAAGCCTTCGGAGGCGTAGACGCCATCCCCCTGTGCATCCGCAGCCAAAATGTGGACGACATTGTAAACGTAGTGGCCCTGCTGGCCGGAAGCTTTGGCGGCGTCAACCTGGAGGATATTGCCGCGCCCCGGTGCTTTGAGATTGAAAAAAGGCTGAAGGAGCGGTGCGATATTCCCATCTTCCACGACGACCAGCACGGCACCGCCGTCATCACCCTGGCCGGCCTAATCAACGCCCTAAAGATTGTAGGCAAAAAGATCGAGGAGGTGAAGATTGTCACCTCCGGCGCTGGCGCGGCCGGCATTGCCATTATCCGGCTGCTCATGAGCCTGGGCCTGAAAAATGTGATTATGACCGACCGGAAGGGGGCCATCTACGCGGGCCGGGAGGGTTTGAACCCCATCAAGGAGGAGATTGCCGCCGTCACCAACCTGGACAAGCAGGCCGGTTCCCTGGCGGAAGTCATCCGGGGCGCCGATGTATTTATTGGCGTGTCCGCTCCGGGTACCTTGACCAAAGAAATGGTGGCCTCCATGGCCAAGGATCCTATCATCTTTGCCTGCGCCAACCCGGTCCCGGAGATCTTTCCGGACGAAGCCAAGGCAGGCGGCGCCGCGGTAATCTCCACCGGCCGCAGCGATTACCCCAACCAGGTCAACAACGTGCTGGCCTTCCCCGGCATTTTCCGGGGCGCCCTGGACGTGCGGGCTTCCGACATCAACGACGAGATGAAGATTGCCGCCGCCTACGCCCTGGCCGGCCTGGTTTCCGAGAAGGAGCTGAACCCGGATTACATTCTGCCTGCGGCCTTTGATCCCCGCGTAAAGGACGCGGTGGCCGCTGCCGTGGCGGAGGCCGCCCGCAAAAGCGGCGCGGCCCGGATCTGACCCATCTGCGGCGCGGCCCGGATCCGGCCCCTCTGCGGCACGGCCTGGATCCGGCCCCTCTGCCGGCCGGCGTTATCCTGGGACATTCCCATTGCCAACGGGCCCTTCCTTGTGATACACTTTTTTCAAAAGAGGAATCGGAGGAAACCCATGAATACCACGGACAAGCCGGAACCTTTTGTCTACTGGAAACGGCCTTGGGCCAGATGGCTTCTGCTGGCCGCCGTCCTGCTGCAGCTACTGAGCCTGTGGGAAACCGTCCAGGAATACCGTGAATACCAGGAGCTCTGGGAACGAGGCGTTTTCAGCGCCTCCCTGTGGGAGGACGTAAGCGCCCAGCTTGCCCTGCGCGGCCTCTTAAGCGGGTTTATGGCGCTGCTTTGCCTGGGAGTTTTTATCCTAGGCTGCCTGGTAAAAACCAAACGGGCGGCCCGCTTGGCGGAGGGAGGCCTCTGCCTGGCGCTGGCCGCCGGATACGCCGCCGCCGGAAGCGCGTTCTCCGTTTGGACGCGGCCCTTGGATCGCCTGCTGGGACTGCTGATCCTAGGCGCCTGCCTGGCCTGCGGCCTCTATTCGCTGCTCCGGGGCCTCAAACGGGAGCCCGCCCGGTAGGCAAGCTCCCGTCTGTTTTTTTACATCACCACCACCGGCTTGATCAGATCCCGGGGCTTATCCTTCATCAGCAGCAGGGCTTCCTCCAGGTGCTCAAAGCCCTGGAACCGATGGGTCAGCAGCTTGGAGGTATCCAGCCGTCCGGTCTCCATCAGGGAAGCCAGCTTCTCCATCCGCCGCCGTCCGCCAGGCATCAGGCCGCCGGCGATGGTTTTGTGGCCCATGCCGCAGCCCCATTCCACCCGGGGGATCCGTACATAATCGCCGGAGCCCAGATAGTTGACGTTGCCGATGACGCCGCCGGGCTTTACCATCTGCACCGCCTGGATAAAGGTGTCGTTGTCCCCGCCGGCTACAATCACCCGGTCCACGCCTTTGCCACGGGTTTTCTCCATAATCTGCTCCACAATATCCCCGTCTTTATAATTGATCACATCCGTGGCCCCATATTCCTTGGCCGCCTGGACGCAGTTGGGCCGGGAACCCACCGCGTACAGATGGCTGGCGCCCCGCAGGGCCGCCCCGGCCACGGACATCAGCCCCACCGGGCCAATGCCAATAACGCAGACCGAATCGCCAAACTGTACGTCCGCCAGCTCCACGCCGTGGAAGCCAGTGGGCACCATATCGCTGAGCATCACTGCCGCCGCCGGATCCAGGCTGTCCGGAAGGATCGCCAGGTTGGCGTCTGCCTCGTTTACATGGAAATATTCGCCGAACACACCGTCCTTAAAGTTGGAAAACTTCCAGCCTGCCAGCATGCCGCCGGAGTGCATGGAATAGCCAGCCTGGGCTTCCAGGCTGCCCCAGTCCGGGGTAATGGCCGGTACGATTACCCGGTCGCCTACCTTCAGATCCTTGACCAGCTTGCCCACTTCCACAATCTCACCTACCGCCTCATGGCCCAGGATCATGTCCGTGCGCTCCCCGATAGCGCCTTCCCAAACCGTATGAATATCCGAAGTGCAAGGGGATACCGCCAGAGGCTTCACAATCGCATCCAGCGGACCGCAGGCCGGGACATCCTTCTCTATCCAGCCCGTCTTCCCAATTCCCAGCATCGCAAATCCCTTCATTTTCATGGCTACTCCTCCGTTTCTTTTTTAACATTCCTGTTATTATTTTAACAACCATAGAGAATTTACCATACATCCCCTTATCTGTCAAGTGGTTTTCTCTGGCTTCCTGCCGTTTTTCCTGCTTCCTGTTTGATCCCCGCCCGCTCTTCCCACTTTCTGCCCGCTCCCTGCCTGCTTCCCGCCCGCTCCCCTGCTTTCTGCCCGCTCTTCCCGATTTCGTCCGTCCCACACGGCTCTATGAGAATTTTTGTTTAAAAAAGCCGTGACCCTGCCAGCGCAAACGGTTCAAATAGAAATTTCTTCCCCAAAAGCCGTTTCTCTCTCAAATTTAAACGGATTAATCTCGCATTTTTCTTGAAAAAGCCGTTTGGGCGCAGTTCCAAACGGTTCCCACAAAAGTTCCCTCCATAAAAGCCGTCTCAAACTCTGATAAACTCGGCTCTACGATAACTTTTCGCAAAAAAATCCGTTGCCCGCTGGAGAGACTCGGCTTTATCAGCCATTTTTGAAAAAAAGCCGTCCGGCGGCGGTGCACAGCGGCTGTCCTCGGCGGCGGTGCCTGATAGCTGCGCCTGGTAGCAGTGCACGGCGGCTATGCTTGGTAACTGCGTCCGGCGGCGGTGCCAGGTAGCTGTGTCCGGCTTGTCGCACCGCCGGACTTGGCGGAACCACCCCTTCTATCTTCGCTTTTTCCCTGCCGGCGCTTCCACTCTCCGCTCCCTACTTGTATTCTCCCTCCTGCCACGCTATACTATTCCTATCAAATGAGGGCGCGGGAACTTTGCCGCCGCGCCCCGACAGGAGGGTCTTATGTTCCGGAAAGAAATCCGAACCGCCGCGGAGGAAGCCGGCGGACTTTTCTATACGTTGCTGTTTTCCGCCGTCTGGTATGTTTCTATCTTCCAGGTGGTATTCCGCGGCGGTTTCCAGCCGGTCCTCATCCTGTTTCTGCTGGCAGGCCTGCTTCCCTTGGAGGCGGCGCTCCGGCAATTCCGCCGCGCCCGGAATGCCCGGGCGATCCACCAGCGGGCGCTGGCGGAAATCACCCCCTTCCCTGGTACGATCCGGGCGGTCCAGCGGGCCGCCGTCCCTGTCTCCCATTCCCGGGGCCGGGTTTCCTATGCCTGGCAGTACCAGCTGCAGGTGGAATTCCAGGTCCCCGGCGATCCGGCCCCCCGGCAGATTACCAGCGAACCCTACCGGATGCCCATTTCCAATTACCTAGCTTCCACGGAGGTGGACGTGTACCCCCTGCCAGACGGCTGGCATTTTGTCCTGGACGGATTCCATCGGAAGGAAAATCCCCGGGATCCAGGGCCATTCCCGATGATGGAGCACTCTTACGGCAGTTTTTTGGCCCGGCTTATTTTTGTCCTTTTCCTGCTGTACATCCTGTTCCAGATCCTCCGCGGAGCCTGATGGATTGTGACGGCTGCTTTCGCCGGTGGGGCGGCCCCGCGCTTTTGGCAGCGGGGTTTTACCAGATTTTAACTTTGCCTTCCCTTTTTCTTTCCATCCTCCTGCTAGTCTACTCTTAGCAGCCAGCTTTTCCTCCCTATTCAACACGCGTTCCCTTGCGTTTTCCTGCTGAGAAGCCGGCTGCATTTCCTCAAGGAACACTTTTACCTACATACAGCAAGCGGCGATACCCCTGCTCTGGAATATCGCCGCTTGCGTTCTCATATATCGAAACTTGTCACATCAAGGTTCTTTCAAAAATGGTGTAGTAAGCGCCTTTCTGCTTCGTGAAACCATTGATTTTACTGGCTTTTGGGGGACTTTTCAAGATACTGCCGTGACGAATGACAACCTTGCAAAAGGCGTTAAAGGTGTACTGGATATGCACTTTGTAGGCTTCATCTTCGGTCATGGCAATTCCCCCTCTCTGATAATAGTGCGGGGCGGCAGCACTCCTTGCTGTCGCCCCTTGATTGCCTACCAGCAAAGGCGGGCGGGGCTGCGGGCGGCGGCGCGTATGCGCCGTTTATCTTGACCGTTGACTGGCTCGGCTGGCTTTGCTAATTACTGGCGTGCATTTTGTTCACGCTTTAATCGCGCTTTTGCTTCCTCAACACTTTCTCCCTCTTTCGTCAGATAGCGGTCAACAAAAGCG
>CALWEC010000251.1 GCA_944376945.1 uncultured Lachnospiraceae bacterium
GGATATCCGCAAACACCAGTAGAATGGCTACCCCCCGGTACAGCACTCGGTGAAACATATTCCAGTCGTGGTGGCGCAGCCAGAAAGCCGCCCACAGAGCCAGCAGCAGGCACAGGATGTCCAACAGCATAAAATCCCAGTGCTTGGCCCAGCTGCTCCCCTTATTTTTATCCACCCGTGTTCCCCCTCTTATAAGCCGCTTTCGCGGTTTATAATCATTCTTCCGCCGTCAGCCAGTACGGCTGGCTTCCCTCCGGCCATTATATCATGGGCCATAGGAAAAAGCAATTCTAACCTATCGTACGCTTTTTCTTTTGCCGTTAAACCCAGCGCACCAGCGTACCCTGGCGGCCGGCCGCCAACAGCAGCAGCTTATTGGAAAGCCGGACCTTCGGATCCCGCAGCGCCGCTCCTCTCCCGGCCCGGATATAGTCCAAAACCCGCGCTCGTTCCGCTTCCCATCCCTGCTCTGGCAGCTGCACCAGGATATGCAGGCAGGCCCACAGAAAGCGGGAATGGGCGGCCGGCAGCAATTCTGGGCACCGTTTCCGGATATCTTCCAGCACCTCCTGCATATTGGCGATATAATCCATCTTCCGCTGCTGAAATCCGGATCGGACAATACTCTGCGGCCGAAGGAAGTAAAAATATTCCACCCGCCTGCTGATTGCTACCCGCTCCGCCTGCAGCAGCACCTTGTAGATGGTGTTTACGTCCTCGTACAGGAGGCCTTTGGGAAAACAGATTCCCTGAAACAGGGAGGAAAGATACAATTTGGCACAAGCGGACGTAGTCAGCCCCTTCTGGTAAAACAGGTTCCGGACCGCTTCCTTTCCATTGGTTACCACACCGGCTTCCGAGCCGGAGGCCTCCCCGTCCTCCCGGGTTGTTTCCCGATAGCCGCAGACCGCCACCTGCGCCTTCTCCCTCTTTAACATTCTGTACAGATACTCCACGTAGGTATCCGCCACATAGTCGTCGCTGTCCACAAAGGTCACATAGGCTCCGGTGATCTGCCGCAGCCCATAATTCCGGGCGTCTGCCAGCCCGCCGTTTTCTTTGTGGAATACATGGATTCTCGGATCCCGCTGCCCATAGGCTTCACAGATGCTTCCGCTTTCATCCTGGGAGCCGTCATTCACCAGGATAATCTCCAGCTGCCGGTGTGTCTGCCGGAGCAAGCTTTCCAGGCAGCGCGGAAGGTACTCTGCCACGTTATAGACAGGAACTACAATACTGACCAGTTCTTCCCTCATTTCAGGAAATATAGCCTCCCTCCTGCGCCAGGCTCCGGATCTGGGCCGCCAGCGCCGCTGCGTCCCCCTGGGGAACATAGTAGATGGTTTTCCCATCCGCCGGATACAATTCGTGATTGGCCGGAGAATCCCCCAGAATCATGGGTTTCCCCATTGCCTTGTAGATATAAGCTTTCCCAGGAATCGTCCGCCGCGCCTTTCCGATTTCTTTATTAAAATGCCCCGCCAGGCACAGATCCGCCATGGAAATATTTTCCGCCAAGGTTTCCTGAGGCAGCCAGGTATGGCACACAACATTCTTCTGTCCTTGTATCTTTTCCGCCTCCGGGATCTTTCCCAGCGGGCCAATCAGCAGAAACTGGATCCGTTCCTCCTGACGGAGGAGGCCCACTGCCTCCAATACCGTCTCCACCCCCTGCAGCGGAAGGATGCTTCCAAAATACAGTACCACAAACCGGTCTTTCCACTCCTCCGGTTTTTTCTGCATCCTTGGGAAATAAAGGGACGTATCCGCCTGCAGATACCAGACTACGCCCCGGTCCCTCCTCGCCCCCAGCGCTTGGGCAAAGTACTCCCGGTCTGCCTGCGTGTCCGTCAGATACAGGTCTGCCAGGGACAAGGTTTTCCGATCCAGCCAATAGAAAAACCGGGCTCCCAGGCTTTCCGGCCGCAGCCGCTTCCGGTCATCCACCAGCGTATCCCACAGGGAAATAAAAAAATCGATCCACACCTCCCGGCGCAGCCGCCGCCCCAGCCAAAGAAAGGGCAGCAGCAGCTGAGGGGCAAAGCCCGCCACAATCACCTGCGGCCGGAACCGCGCCAGCTGGATCAAGCCCCACAGCCAGGTTTTAAGCACGCGCACCGGATAATGCCGGCTTTCCGAACCAACCACCCGGCACTCCTTTCCATATTGCCGGAAAAACGCGATTTCCTGTGCATTTCTTATATAGGACAGGTTTTTGGTCGTTAGGAAAAGGATTTTTTTCCCTTTTGTCCTGTCCTTCATCTGTTCCCATTCCATATTTTCCGGCTCCATTCTTTCCGTCCCACAAATGTTTGGTCAGTGCCTGCCCCGCAGTACCCGCCGCAGCAGGCCACGGATACCGGCCGCCCGCACCAGATCGCCCAAAGCGCCGGCTTTCCCATAGAAAAATACCGCCGGCCTGGCCAAGGGCGCCGGCAGCCGGCGCAGCATGTCCTGCTTTCTGGCATGTCGCTTCCGCTGCCGTTTCTCCAGCCAGGTGGCCGCATACCAGTGGATGGAGCGGGTGTCCTCCGTAATCCGTACTTCCCCGGTCCGGTAATCCATGGGGCAAAAATACGAGGTAGGATAGATGGTAATCCCCTCCAGCCGCTGTACCGTGTCCGAAGCCTTCAGATGGTATTTGTCCCTCAGGATCTGGCTGGTCCGGCGGACAATGGTGTAGCCGCTGCCGTTGACCCCGGCGCCGGAAAAGTGGTCTCCCTCGTAGGTACGGAGAACGTCCTCTATCACCGGGTTATGGGGCTCCGCCGCCGTCAACATTCCTGGATTGACCAACGCCCACCGCCTGCCGCAGGATTCGATCCCCATAAAGGAGCCCTGCTCCACCAGATCGGTAATGTCCCGGATCAGTTCCACATCCGTGTCCATATAGATGCCGCCGTGCTCCGCCAGGATCGCCAGACGGGCATAGTCGCTGACAAAGGCCCACTTTTTCTCCCGGTAGGCTTCTTCCGCGTACATGTTCCCATGGACGTCAAAATTTTGTTCGTTCCACTCCTGGATCTGCCAGCCCGGCAGGTACCGCTTCCAGCTTTCTATGCAGCGCTGCGCCTGCGGGTCCAAAGGACTGCCGCCAAACCAACAGTAATGGATTACATGAGGGATCATACGTCCTCCTTATCCGGCATTTCTTCCAGCTTTCCAAGCGCCGCCAGCGTCCATTCCCCGCTCCGAAGCCCGGCGGATAGGAGCTCCGCGCGCTGCCGCATTTTCTGGTATCCGTCCTCCCCCAGGGCCGCCAGCCTTTCCGGTATGTCCCGCAGGGAAGAAACCGCCAGCCCGCAGCCTTTTTCTTCCACCAAAGGGGCCAGGGCCGCGCCGCTCCAGAGGATCACCGGGATTCCGCAGGCTAAATAGAGGGAAGCCTTGTGGGGATTGTTGTACCGCAGGTACTCTCCATAAATCCCGGAGCAGGTATCCAGAGAATCCCCGTCCCAGACCAGTCCAAAATCCCCCTGCAGCTTTTCCGGCAGCACGTCCGGCGGATAGGAGCCTTCATAAGACACCTGGGAATCCGTCTTCCCTCCCGCATAATGGGGGCCATACAGGCGGAATGTCATTTCCTTTGGCAGCTGTTCCAGCTGATACACATACCCCGCCTTCTGCGGGTCTAGGTTCCCTGCGACCAGGATCACCGGCAGGCGGGCTTCCTCCGGCGCCGGACGCACAGGACGGTCCGGCAGCAGATAATCAAAAAGGCCTAGTGGAATTTTCCTTGTCTTCCCATATCCCATGGTTTCCAGATAGGCTGCCATGGAAGGATTGTGGACGATGAGAGCGTCCGCCAAATCCAAAAACGATTTTTCCATCTGGGAGCCGCCGTCCCGCAGGCTGTCCAGGTCGTGAATCAGATAAACCAGCCATACACGCTTTTTCTTCAGCCTGCGCAGAAACGGCAGCGCCAGCCGCCGGGTTTTGGGAAAGGATGCCAGCGGATACTGGACCAGCAGCTGCGCCCCGGCCGGTACCTGCCGGCAGACCCTCCGCCAATCCGGAACCGCCGTCAGAAGCATTTTTAGTTTATCGCCTATCGAATTCCGCTTCCAGCTGTGGACCTCCACCGCCTTCCAGCCGTGGCTGGTAAGAATTTTTGCTATATCGTTGCGCGCCTTGGAGCCGGCATGGTGCCCGGGGATCTGTTTTTCTGTCACACAGTAGCTATTCATGTCCTTCCCCTCCCTGGCCCTTCCCAAAAAGTTTCCAGCGGGGAGCCGTTTCGGCGGCTGCGGCAAAAAGAAGCAGCAAAAACGGATGGTAGGAAATCTGGATCAAATGGTGCTCCACCATACATTGGAGGGCCGCTACCGCCAAGATCCCCAGGTGCTCCCACCGCCGAAGCCGGCTTTCCCGTACTGCTCCGCCCACCAGGAGGATCAAGACAGCCGCCAGCACCATCCATCCCATGGTAAACAGGATGTTAACATAGGAAGAATCCAGAAAAAAATAGTTGGCTGGAAATTCTGTGGTTCCTCCCAACCCCCACATGGTAATACTCTGGCCAAACCGGGTTATGGGAAACTGCTGAAAGGCCTGCCAAGACATTCCCAGACGGTTGCTCAGCATTTGATCTACCCAGAGGGCCAGCCCGTTGCCCCGGCCATAAAGCTGTGTCAGCAGCAGGATGCCCGCGGCACAGAGAGGGGCCGACAGGCAAAGAAACCCCCGAAGCACCCGGTGCATCCCATATTCCTGCCCGGATTTCCTCGCCAGGCTCCGGCGGATTTTCACGTACAGCAAACCGGCAGCCAGGATCAAAAGGCAGGATGTGTTCAGCCGGGCGTCGCAGTAATGGTAACAAAAACCGGCCAGCAGGGCGATCCCTCCGATCTCCCCATAGGTAATCCGCCGCTCCCGAAGCCAAGCGTACACGGCCGCCAGATAGAAAATGTGGGCCGTAAAATCGGTGGGATAGATAAATCCAAACGCAATCCTGGCTTTTCCGTCCTGCCGGTAGTAAATCAGGTTTTCAATCCGCCCGGTCCCCGCCAGCAGCATGGTAACCAGCAGGCCCGCCAAGGACACGGACAGATACACCTGCGCAATCTTCCGAAAAGGGACCTGATAAGCGCCTGCGATCAGGATGGCCAGTTCCAGGATATACGTCCGGTGGCACACACTCCAGGATTTGATGAGGCAGCCGCACACGAAGCAGCAAAGGATTGCCTCTCCCAGCTTCCAGCGCCGTCCCACCGCCATTTTGGCCGTTACCACCAGAAGCCCTAGGATACGCAGGATGGTCACCAGCCCCTCGGACCATACATACGGGATCTGGGTGGTATCCTTAAGGCTGAGAATCGTATAGACTGCCAGCAGCATCAAATATAAGGCCTCAAATATTTCTTCCTTTTTTTCTTCTGCTCTGCGTAGATAGTTCATGGAGCTCCCCTTACTTTTTCCGACTTCTTTTCAC